>CACNFD010000007.1 GCA_902619615.1 uncultured SAR116 cluster alpha proteobacterium
TGATAAAACAGTTTAAAGTAAAAGAGAGAAACATTTTAGAGAAATTAAATATTCAATTTATTTCTACAAAAAAGCAACATGGTATTGCCATACAATATCATAATGGTACTAAAAGTATGGATAATCGAATAACTAACATATCCATCACACCAGCATTTCAGATGGGCTCTTACCCAGGAATGAAGTTTGATTGCCGCTCTCCATTTAAATTCATGAGGGTAAATTATAATGGTGATGTATCATTATGTCAGAGATTTATAGTTGGTAATATTTATAAAGAAAAGTTGCTGAAAATATGGAATGATAAAGTTGCTAATGAGGTCAGAAATGAAATCAAAGAAGACACAGAACTATGTGAGACATGCGATTATTTTAAATATTGTATTGGCGGATATCTTTTAGATATTTTAAAATCAAACACAAATATTAGTAGTGATGATATAGAAATTTTATATTCATGCTATAATGAAAATTTATTAAAGTATAAAAATTATTATTTCATTGTTAATCACGGAATAGTAGTAACGCCAAATATTCTATCTAGAAAAAAACTTTATACTGATTTAAACATAATAAAGTTTTCTAACATTAAAGATGCATTGTCATTTTTAGAAACAAAGTATAAACAAATATTCAAACTTAATGAAAAATTAAATACAACTAATTCAATTGATATTGTGAAGACTATTAATAATTATAATCTATTACAATTTAGGGAACACTATTTTGTTGTTCCACATGGTATAGCTGTTACACCAGAAACTTTGATGATAAAAGAGGAATTAGAAAAATTTAGAATTTCCAGATTTAAAAATGAAAAAATTGCAACATCATATATTAACTCAATATAATTAGTTAGATAGCTTTAGAAATTTTATATTTAAGATACTTTAAAAATTTACTTTTTATAAAAATACCTGAATAGTCCTCTGGGTTACTCAAAAAATTAGTCACATCGATAGGACCTGCACTTTTTCGAACAGCAAAAAAATAACTTTGATATCCAATAATATTAAAATACTCGTTGTGATCTTCAATTAACTTAGGTTTGAAAAAAATATTTTTGGATATTAAAGAATATAAAAATATTTTTATTTTAATCATTATTTTCAGAAGAATTAAATTTCTTGATTTAAGAATATTTTTGTTTTGTAAATTTTGTATGTCAATACTTTCGTCAGTCTCAAGCACTGCAAAATACTTACACTTAAAGCCTATAATATTGTGATATAGATAATTTTGTATCACGAGCTCCGGTTGGGGAAAAGCATAAAACTTTTGAATTAGCTTTATTAACTTATCTTCATTATTATTTACTAAAACGTTTAAATGTGAAACTTTTTTTTGAGCAACATCCACTTTGTCGTGAGGATTAACAAATTTTTCAATTTTTACGTCCCCGTCCTTTTGTTTCATGGCAAAATAATTACTCCCATACACACCAATATTCCAACCATATTTAACGGTTTTCTTCATACAACCATCACCCCTTGTTTTATAATTCATAGCTTTTTCATGATTATACTCTTCAGTAAAAAGTCTAAAAATATAATTAGTATCAAAATATTTATTTTTGACTTTGTCAGAGAATATATTTGGGTTATAACCCCAGTATTGGTGATTATGATGTTCCCACATATAATTAGGTGCTAAACCAAATCTAGCCCAAAAAATCATTCTTCTTCTTCCAATTTTTGGAACAGATCCTGAATGTAATCCATTAGCATCTGAAATAAAACCAGTACCTTTTTTTCCAATTACTGTTTCCATTATAAAATTGTCCTTTTCGTCATAAATATCTGTCACGCTATTATTTGCCTTTAGTAAAGGTTTAATACTAGATGAAAGGTAATCAGCTTTATGAGAATTTTGTGCATAAATGTGACCTCCTGAGTTTATATCTACGTCATTTAAATAAACCATTAGTAAACAGTGATGAAAATCGTCATGATCCCTATGGAAGTGTTGTGTTTCATGATATATATCAACATCACCAAAATTAAAAATAACATTTAAATCAAATAAGGTTGGAGTTGTTCCAAGATAATTTGATACCAATTCTAAAATTTGACTTGAAGATAAAAGTTCAATTAAATGCGGTGTTTCAATAATAGTTTTAGCATTAAATGAGAGAATTTTACCCTTGAAATTATAAGGATTTTTAATTTCGTGAAACTTATCATAGTAAGGAATATGCGATGGATATGCTTTTTTTGATTTCAAAAAATTATGAATATCATGTAACTGGGAATGATTTAGAAACGGTTTAGAAAACTGAATAATACCCGTATCTCTGAGTTTATCTAAATTATCTATGTTATTGGGGATAATGGATGTAGGAACAAATTCAATATTTTTATTAACATTTTTTTTAATTTGTGATCCGATTTTTAGTTTATCATTTAATGAAAAATGATATGGCTCATAAGAGGTATTATTTCTTTTTAGAGTTTTTTTGATAGCATCATCAATTGTCTTATATTTAATTTTCATTTTAATAAAATATCACGTATTAATTTTTATTTAAATTAAATAATTATATTAAATTTCAAAAATTACAATTCAAGTACAAAATTAAACAAAATATAATTATTTAGTAATAGGTTATTTTGAATTAGCTACAACGCTCAATTTTCTTATCATCTCATTAATCTTTTCTTCAAATAACGAGGGTGTAGGTTGATTAAAACTATGATGCCCTTTTTTAAAATAATTTACTGGATTTTTATCAAATCTGAAATCATTTTTAATGAAATTTTTAGACAAATAATTTAATTTTATTTTAAAAATAAATTTAGTAAAGAAAGGTTCTAAAGTAAAAATTTTTTCTAAGAAGTAAAAGCTTCTGATTTGAAATAATAATTTAAATTTTTGTATAAAGCTAATTTTATAATTTAGTTTGTTATTTAAAAGTAACTTGACTCTAATATCTTCGTCAAATTTAAAAAAAAGAGAATTTTGTTTTTTTTTATTTAATGTATCAAATTTTTTAAAAAGTGAATATAAAGTTTCATTTTTTTGTTTAGTAAAATTTTTTATGTAATAAAAACTATCTTTCACGTAATGATCATTGTTGTCAAAAGCTTTATCAACAAATCTTAATTCGCAAGATACTCTATTTTTATTTACTTTTTTTGCAGAACAATGGTAATGCTCGGAATTGAAAAAAAGAAAATCACCACATTTTAATTTAAACTGTAACGGCTTGCCAAGTTTATAATCTTTATATGAAAAATTTTTGCTTACCTCTGCAAACTTTTCTGAGTGTGCGTTTGCATCAAGTTTATAATTTTTCATATATGGAAAAATTTGTTTTTTATAAGCTTCAGGAAAGAAAACCAAACTCTCATTTTCTTCTAGGTCATGAAAAGACCACCAAAAATTAAACTGTGAGTTGTAATGAGGTCTATTCAAATCTCTATGAGGAGGAGATAAATGTTTTCTAAAACAACTATTCTTAATATTCAATAAAGAACTAATTTTTTTTATTTCATTTTTCATAGAATTTTCTGGAAAAACTATTCTAGGATTACCAATATCGATTTGCGACATAGCAAAATCAATATCTGTATTTTTAATAAATTCTAAAAATATATTTGAAAACAATCCATTTTCTTTAAATTCTATCAATTTTTGATTTATTTTTAAAAATTCTTCTGTATTTATTTTATTCAATTTGTTTGTTGTGTTAAAAAAAATTGAATGTTCATTTATAAATTTCTTTAATGGTATATAATTTCTGACTACATAAATAAGTCCATGCTCAACCATTTCGTATAAATTTAATTTGTTTTTTTTTTCTTGATAATGAATTTCTTCAAACATTTATAATCTCTGTTTAAATAAACGAAAGTTTTTATAGATAAAATTCATAACATAAGCTCTTCAAATAACTAATAAAAAGAAATTATTCTATTCTTTAAAATAAAAAGGATTTTGTAAAGGTTTTTCAATAAATGGATTTGCAAATGATTTTTTATATATTTCAACAGCAATTAGTTTTGAAGAAACTGGTTTGTAATGAATGTTATCCGCTGTATAAGGATCATCTTTTAAAATATGAAAAATATTGTTTATGGGGAAAAAAAATTTTTTAAAAGGTTCACTTTTTAACTTTGTATTAATAACTCTGTATATTTTATCAAATGACACTCTTATATCATGACCTCTTAACTGATTCTGCATGTACCAATGAATTAAAATATAGTTAATACTAGGGATATCTTTAACTAATGATAATTTCTTATAACTAACAGGTTGTAAGAATGCAAAATATTGAACACCGAAACTTTCCAAAGTTTTTTTTGTGCGATAATGATTTTGTAAAATTTCATTAACAATCAGTATTTCTTCTTCATTAGAATGTTTATATTTTTTCTTTTTTGAAAAAATCTTATCTCTTTTATTCGCACATTGATTAACTAAATTATTCGCTTTTTCAAAATTTAATTTTTCTTTGTTCAATATTGCATCATCAAAATTTTTAAAAATATGAACACCATCTATATTTCTTTGAGTAATTTCTGGTAATCGATGAGGAAAAAAATCAGGTACTTTTGAGTGAGCTTTTAAAAATATATTACAATATCTCAAAATATTATATTTATTGATAGATCCAAAACTTTTGTACAAAGTTTCTGGGGATGTTCTTGAATTGAAAGATGAAACCATTAATTGTGATGCTGATGGCATTATATTTTTTACTATTTTTGAATAGGCTATTTTTCTCTTTAAAATTTTTGAAATAGAGGACTCATTTTTTTGAATTATGTCTTTAACAAGAAATTCGCCGTGAATAATCGTGTCTTTATAAATATTTTTTAAATTAAATTTTTTTGTGTTTAAAATAGAACTAAAACTTCTAGAAATGTCATTAACTCCAGTCAAAGAAATCACGATATCAGGTAGTATTGGATTTAAAATTGGAAATAATATTTTAAATAACAAAATATTTTCTTGATAAGAAGTATAAGCATTGTGACCGGCATTTATTACTATAAAATTTTGATCTTTTAAAAGTTTCTCAATTGGGGTTGGCCAATTTGAAATTTGAGAAATTGCAGTTGTACTTCCACCAAGTGCTATTAAAATTTTACCTCCATTTTTTTTATGGTTGATAATTATATCTTTAAATTTAGCAATATTTGTAATATCTACAACTTTTTTTCCATTTTTAATTATTGATATAAACTCTGGTTTAAAATAACCTAGCAATGCAAAACTTTTTAGATAATCCGCTTGGCCAGGATCTAATTTGTCAGTAACCAAAGTTTTTGAAGTAAATAAACTTCTCATTACAACTGGATAATTTTTTAAATAAAATTTATCTTCCTGATTTTTAGCATTATTATAAAGTACAAGTGAAATAAGAAAATCTAAGGTTAAATAACTGAAAAATAATATTACAACTACAAAGGTAAAAAATTTAAATTTCTTCATAAGATTATCCTTTAAAACTAAATTTTACCTCGAACACATATATGTAATAATACCTAAAGCTAATCTGCAACAAATTGATTAGAATAATTTAATTTAATTTTATTTTTTTGTTCTTTTTTTGAGAGTATAAAATCTCCAATAAACAAAAAATCTAAATCAGTGCCCATGAAACAATTGTACGCATCTTGAGGGTTACATACAATAGGTTCTCCTCTAACATTAAAAGACGTGTTTACTAATATTGGACAACCTGTAATCTCGAAAAACTTCAGAAGCAATTTGTGAAATAATGGATTGGTTTCTTTATGCACCGTTTGAATTCTTGAAGTAAAATCAACATGAGTAACAGCAGGGATTTCAGAGATATTAGATTTAAGTTTTTGAAAGCCACTTACAGAATTATAGCTTTCACTATTTTTTTTAATTTTATCGTTGATTTCAGAGACTAGGAGCATGTATGGACTTTCACAATTTAATTTAAACCAATTTTTCGTTTCTTCTATTAAAATTGCAGGTGCAAACGGTCTAAAGCTTTCTCTAAACTTTATTTTTAAATTTAAATCACGTTGTGTCTCATTTGAGCAAGGATTAGCTAATATAGACCTGTTTCCTAAAGCACGGGGTCCAAATTCCATTCTGCCTTGAAACCAGCCAATATATTTGTCATTGGCCAGAACTTCTGCAGCTGTTTGAATTAATTTTTCATTAGTTGATTTTTTATATTTAGATTTATTTTTATCTAGTATTGTTCTTATTTCTTTATTCGAATAAGAAGGACCTAAATAACTACCCTGCATGATATTTTTAGAAAATCGCGAGTTTTTAAATTTATCAAACCAAACTGCTAATGATGCACCTAATGCTCCGCCAGAGTCACCAGCTGCTGGTTGTATCCATACTTTTTTAAAGTTAGTACTCTGTAATAATTTTCCGTTTGCTACGCAATTAAGAGCAACTCCACCCGAAAGGCATAAATTGTCAATTTTAAATTCTTCATAAAGACTATTTGCAATCTTTAAAACAATTTCTTCTGTGACCGACTGTATTGACGCAGCTATGTCCATATAAAATAAATTAATTTTTTCGTCAGGTTTTCTTGCTCTTTTTCCAAACAAATTTTCAAACTTTTTATTAATCATTTTTAAACCAGTCATATAATTAAAATACTTTAGATTTAATCTAAAGGATCCATCATTTTTAATGTGTATTAACTCAGATTTAATTATATCAATAAATTTAGGTTTCCCGTATGGTGCAAGACCCATTAATTTATATTCCCCACTATTAATTTTGAAACCAGTATAGAGAGTAAAAGCTGAATAAAGTAATCCAAGAGAGTGAGGAAATCTTATTTCTTTTTTAATTTCAATCATATTTTCATTTCCAATCCCAGCACTGGTTGTTGACCATTCTCCAACACCATCCATTGTAAGAATTACACTTTTTTTAAATGGAGAAGGGTAAAACGCACTTGCTGCGTGACTTAGGTGATGTTCTGAAAACAATATTTGATTTGCATTAAATTCTTTATACTTTTTCTTAAAATATTTATAAATGAAATCTTTTAAAAATAACTTTTCTCTTAACCAGATTGGAATACTAGCTTTGAATGATTTGAAACCAAATGGAGCTGTAGCTATATATGTTTCCAATAAACGTTCAAATTTTAAAAACGGCTTTTCATAAAATACTACATAATCAATATCTTTAAATAGAATTTTTGCATTTTCTAGCAGATAATTAATAGAATTATGAGGAAAACTCGCATCATGTTTAATTCTCGTAAACCGTTCTTCTTGAACAGCCCCAAGGATTTGACCATTTTTAATTAGGGCAGCTGCACTGTCGTGATAGAATGATGATATACCTAATATATACATATATTCCCTTTAATTAAAATTGTTTAGAAAAATCATTATTTTTATGTGATTTATTCTTCCAATATGTTTTTATTTTTTTATTAAACTTTAATTCTAGTGGGTCTTGGTTAAAGCATCTCAAAAAAATGCCTGTAGGGAAGACTACTAACAAATAAATTGATAGTAGTATTATGGGAGATATAATTTTATTTAATAAATTACCAAATTTAATCCATAAGTTATTCGATTTTGTTAGATAATTAGGTTTTAATATAGTTACAATTAGAAAAAATAAAGAAACTACAATAAAAAATTTATTCGCACTTTTACCATCAAATAATGGGTAAAAAGAAAAAATTAGAAATATTGTAAAAAATAATACACCAAAAATTCTTTCTGATTTAAATTTGTTTTTTTTACCCATTTTAATTAAAAAATAGTATAAATAAAAGGAGCGAAAGCTGTTCCTTGTGTTAACACTATCAATATCCCAAAAATTGCTAAAATTAATAATATAGGAATCAAGATATATTTCTTTCTTACAATTACATAATCTAATAATTCTTTTAAAATAGACAACATTATTAAACTTACCCAAAACAGTGCAATTAGTTATTGGTTGAAATCCAAGCTTTATAATATAATTTATACCTTTATTTTAAAGACAAAGATATTAAATTATATCATTTTTAAATTTAAAATATAATCTGCGTATGTAACACACTTATAATATTTATATTAAATAAAAATTTATAAACTAATTTTTAATGTAAAATCTTAACACACAGTTTAATTATTTTTTGAAAAGTATAAATTTCATTGAAAAAAAATTAATTACTGTTGAACATATTATGCCGTGGAGTTGAGAAAAAACCTCTCTTACATCAAAAAAATGAACGGATATAAATTGAAATAATGAGTGACCCATAAGACTGAATATTTGTATAATAAAATAAATCACCAGTCCTTTTAGAGGATTAATTTTACTTTTAAATGTAATATTTCTATTGAAATAAAAGCTAAATATGGACCCTGATAAAAAACCAATAATTCCAGAGTAAAGATAAAAAACATTAATTTCTAAAAATAAAAAATATATAGAATAATTTATTATAGTAGAAATAATGCCTATAATAATGAAATTTTTTAATTCTAATATATATTTAAGGTTTTTGTTGATCATAGTATTATTTTTTAAAAATAGCTAATCAATTTTTTTTTCAAAATAATCCATCCAATAATTATAAATATCAAGTTCAAATGGGTCCCCGAAAGAAAGCCAAGTATCTACTTCAAATATAACAAATTTCTTTCCTAATGAAATTAATTGATTAATGCTCGTGCCGACATAATATTCATTATTTACATTGATTTTTTTTTCAATCATTGTCTCAGCACCCTGTACCATATCAGCGCCGTTTCTGTACCAGAATGTTCCAGTCACGAGAGGGTCATTTTCAGGATTTTGGCTTATTGTTTTTTTTTCCACTATTTTTTCAACTTGTATTCCGTCACTCTTTGTTAAACAATAAGCAAATGCATTTGGATTTTTAATTTTAATACTCCTCATCCTAAATGTCCAAATTGCCCCATCAATAGATTTATCTTTTAAAATTTCTTCCCATTTTGCAAAGCTAAAAAATTGTTCATAATCGCAAGACGCAATTAAAAGTTCTTTTCTGGGTAAAAAGTCCTTGCTTAACAAGCACGTAGAAGCTTGTCCTGCAGTATCATGTTCTACTAAAATATTTTTACAATTAGGAAACAATGCATCAAACTTTTTAGATAAGTTATGTTTATCAAAGCTTACTTTCTTATGAATAAATATTGTATCTTCTGAAGGAGGTAAAGAGTCATAAGCTCTTTGTACCATTGGTTTACCTCCTACCTTTATAAGAGATTTTGGAGTTCTGTATCCTTTTTTTTTAAATCTTGAACCATTTCCAGCCAAAGGCATTAAAGTGATACTATTTAATCTTTTTTTTGTATATTTGTAAGCAATCTTAGAGCTTATAAATGCATTGTACCAAAATTGATATTCTGAATAGTCCTCTGGAGTACCTAAACAAATAAATTTATTACAAGGAAATAATACAGTTTTTAGATTATCAGATTGCATGTGATTATACAATAAACTTACATAAGCCTCTGATAAATTTTGATCAATATTAAAAAGTGTTTTTTTTGCATATTTTTTAAAAATTTCCCAACTTTTAAAATAATATATGCCTGCAGATGCATTTTCATTAATTCTATCGTCTGTAAAACTACTTTTTTCTTTTAGTTCTAAAAAAGAATTTTCATTTGACTTGACATATGCATATAAAGTTTTACCAAAAGATGCTGGATGAAAACCACTAAAAGTCACTATTGCACCATCAATTCCAATTAGATTTCTTTTAAATTGGTCATAATTCCAATCCACGGTAAAATCGCAATACGCAACAATAATTTCGTCTTCATTATTTATATTTTTAAGTTGTAGTAGACTAAAAACTGGTCCTTCTTCATGGCTTTGAATAACTTCAACATTTGTCTTAGGCCTTATATTTTTAAGAAATTCATATATATTTTCATTTTGAGTTAAATGCCTTTCATTGATTATGAAAGTAAATTCATCATCTTCTGAAAACATGTCTACTACATGATTGATCATTTTATTTTTTCCAACTTGAAGAAGCGCTTTATGTCCTTCAAAGCCATTATTCTTAAATCTTCTTGAATGGCCTGCCATTGGTATTAATATTTTCATTATTTCATCTATAAATTTTATATATGTTTACGCCAATATTCCACTGACTCTTTCAATACTTCTATAACAGTGCTATCTATTGGTTCTCTCTCCTTGAAGCTTAATTCAAGTAACAATTCAGTATTTTTTGCACCGTTATTTTTTAAGTGTTGAATAATTTTTTTAGGAATTATTTTACCTTTTTTATTATGTTCACTGATAAATGGCCAGTGTCCACTTTTATTTTGATAGCTTTGTTTTAAATGTATTATAGGGGCTATTGTGCAAAACTCTTTTATCCATTTGTAAGGATCTGTGTCATCTGGATTGTTCGAACAAATATCCCCGTGGTCGACGTCCAAGCATAAAAAAAAGGGTAAGGGAGAATTTTTGTTAACGTCATTATTTAATTTTCTGGTTTCTTCTATAGTTTCACCTTGTTCTCTATTTATTGACATTGGTTCCCATGTTAAATATTCAAGACCTCTAGACTTGGCATATGAAGCAACTTCATGCCATCCTTCTATATTTTGTTTTCTTCTTTCATCCCTCAGAACCTTATCTTTATTATCTCTATGAGTAAAAATACCAAAATGGCTTCCCATACTTTTAGCACCTAAATCAACAGATATATCAACAAATCTTTTAAACCAATTAATCCAAAATTTTCTCACTAAAATATCTGGATGCGCTAAATGGTTAACCCTGGTAAATGCGCCAGTAAAAGTACTAGTAATTTTGGTGTTAAATTGACTACAATTTTTATTTATTTGAATAATGTGTTTTTCAATTATTTCATCGGTCAGACTTGGATTTAAAATATCAGCAGTTAGTTGTATGTTACGAAGATCTAATTCTTTGCCAATGATTTTTATCCATTCTTCATGTTCTGAATATCTATTAACTGCAAACCCTGTATTAATTCCAAGTGAAAATTCAGATTTCATTTTTTTTTACATCCTTTATAAGGTTTTTAATTTTTTTTATATTATTCTTTAAAGAAATATTTGGTTTAAATAGCGAAGAGGTACCACCTACTAATACATCTGCCCCAGCGTTAAGCATAGGTGGTATATTTTCAAAGCTGACATTGCCATCAACAGATAACATAATATCTAATCTTGCATCATTAATAATTTTTTTCATATCATAGATTTTGCGAATTGTTTGAGGTATTAATGGTTGACCAGAGTATCCTGGGTTAACTGTCATAATAATTATTTGATCAATATCTTCAATTATGTAATCTAGTGTTTGAAGTGGTGTAGCTGGACACAAAGCCACTCCAACTCTAACTCCTTTGTTTCTAAGTTTTATAAGGTCTCTATGAAGATTTTTAGAGCACTCTTGATGAATTGTAACCGTATCCTTTGATGAGAATTCAAAAGTATCAAATAATCTTGACGGTTCTTCTATCATTAAATGGTAGTCTGAGGGAATGTTTGAAACAGTTCTAAATTGATTAATAATAGTAGAGCCTAAAATATAATCTGGCGCAAAAAAACCATCAAGCAAATCCCAATGGAGATAATCAATATTTTCTTCTTCAAGAACTTTTAATTGTTCGCCTGCATTTAACCAATCTATACACATTATAGAAGCAGAAATTTTGACATTATTTGCAATCATTTTTTTGCTTACTCATTTGGCTTTATTATAGTTTTCATATTGTTTGCAATATGTTCTGTTGTAAAAACATTATTAATATCGTCTAGTTTTATCTTAGAAGAGATAAGATCATCTAAAATTATCTCTCTGTTACAAATTAAATCCAGTGCCTTTGAATGTTGTTTTGGAGTTGATCCGTGTGATCCTGTTATATATGCTTCCTTATAATGAATGGCATTAGATAAAAGTTCTATTGGTGGTGCAACCTTAGGGACGCCTCCAAATAAATTTACTACACCTTTTTTTGCTACGCATTCAATTGCTTGTTGGTGAGTTTCTACAACTGGGCAAGCAGTAAACAAAATATCTGCTCCATTTCCCATTGTCTCTTCCATAATAACATCAACAACATCTGTTTCATTAGGATTTAAAACAGACGCTTCGTGAAAAAGTTTATTAGCAAAGTTTCTTCTGAAATTATTAGGTTCTATAATGATAAGTTTAGTACAATTATAGTGTTTTGCTAGTAAACCTAGCATTATGCCAATTGGTCCAGCACCAAATATTACGATTTTTTGTTCGGTTTTAGCTAAAGCAACCTCAAAGCCATTAATACAACATGCTAAAGGTTCAGCCATGCATGCAATATCATATGATGTTTGATTATCAAATTTTTGAACAGGTCCATCTTCAACTACAAGCTCATTGAGTGTAACATATTCAGCAAAGCCCCCGTCAAATTGATAACCCATAGCAAGATTAATATCACAACAATTTGGTTGACCATTCTTACAAAAAAAACAATTTCTACACGGTATGTCTGCTCCTACGGATAATCGGTCACCAATTTTGAATTTTTTTGCATCATTTCCTAACTCAACAACTTCACCAGCTATTTCGTGACCAAGAACTCTAGGTTCTGTAATACGACTGTTACCTTCTTTAAAAATACGTTGATCAGAACCGCACACCGCACATGAAATTACCTTTAATCGAATTGATTTACTATCTAAAGGAGTCAAATTTTTTTTCTTAACGGAAATTCGTTTTGGAGCTTCAAATATAGCAACTTTCATCTTAAAACTCTTATTTTAAAAATACTAATATTATCAATAGTTTTAACTTTTTCAAAATTTTCGTATTCAAGAAATTTTTTACTTACTATTATAGTATTAACATTAAATTTTTTTGTACTAACATCAAAATTAAAATTATCATAAGTATCAATTACCAAATTCATATACTCAGAAAATTCATTTTTATTTAAATATGAAGTTCCTAAACATAACCAATAACCAACTCCTTTGATATTTTCATCTGATATAAAGAAAGATTTAACTAACCTAGATGATAGTTTATTTTTATTTGGTGACATAAATTTTAAAAAATATTTTTTGTCTAAACCTCTAATTTTTGCCCATAAAACTAATCTTTCAATATTTTCTTTTAAAGAAATTTTATTTACATTTCGGTTTACTAAAAGGGTTCCATAGGAGTTGATAGAAGGAAAAATAAAATTTGTTTTCAATGTTTCGGATACAATTGTACTTCCAACTTTTGTAATATCAGAAACTGATTTAATAACTAATTTTTGTCTTTGAATTTCTGACATATTTTCTTTTAAACGTTCATTATATTTGTTTAAAGATATAGTAGAATATAAAGTTAACATCACAAGCAACAATGGAATATAGAATTTTGAACCCGTATTAAAAAATTTATTAATTAATTTTTGAATCTTATTTTTCAAATTATTCTGATCTTGAGTTTCAAAATATAAATCTCTGCTAAGATAGTATAAAGCAGGCACAAAATAAAATAAATGTAGAAAAAAGATACCAATTCTATTAAATATCAATTCTATTTCTAATCCTATTCCAGTAGTAGTTTTTAGAAGAACAAGGAAAAGTTCTATTATCATTAAAAGGAATATTGGTAAGAATTTTACTAAAATTTCAAATTTATCAACCTTAAAAAAATAATACGCAATTCCAAGTAATATCAATGGAAGAATAAAATAAGTAACAAAAAAATAATTTGTTACTTGATGCAAATTTTTTTGTGATATCAAGCCAATTGAACTAAAGTTTTGAAAACTTATAACTTCTATAATGCCAAAAATAAAGGGTGTTAAAATAACTAAAGTTAATAAAAATTGAAAAGAAATTATTCTTATTATACTTGTAAAATTAAAGTTTCTTTTATCTCTATTCAACCAGATATACAAGGTTAAAAACCAAAGAGGTATTCCAATAAATGCATTTATAATATGAAAGTAGGCTTGTATTGACCATAAAATGTTAAGAAAAAAAATTCTATTGTTTGATAGAAATTTTTTATTTCGGAAAGTTAAAATAAAAGCCAACAGAAAAAATAATAAACTCAAGCTTGGAAATGGAATTGAAGCCACTGCGAATTGTTCACCAGATAAAAAGTTTCCCCACCCATCGTCAGAAATAATATCTAATAAGAATTTCCTAAAATCTATATTTGAATATGAAATTAAGCCTAAACTAGTTAAGCCTAAAGACCATAGATAAGGTAAATATATTTGATAAACTCTGACCATTAAAAAAAATATTATTATTGGTAAGACAATCTTGAAAATAAGCAAAGAGGTTGTTGTCCCAAAAACATTTATAAAAAACCCATAAATCCATAATGAAAAATACGGAAAGTGCATTATACCTTGATCTTCGCTTCCCAAGGAAGGGGCATTTGGTATTAGGTTACCACGAGAGATTTCTGAAGCAACAGCTAGCCAAGAACTTGCATCACTGAAACCCATTAGGCTCTCTAATATTGGGATATTATAAATTCCATAATTGGTAAACCAAACATAACTATGTAGTGAAAATATTATTAATATCCATAATAATGGTAAAAGATATATATAATTTTTTTTTATAGGGCTTAGAACATGTTTTTTAAATATATAAACCATGAATTTAATTACCACATTTCAGGATATTTTGTACAAACAGCATCTATAAAAAGATCATTTTTGTTGATAAAATTCTTAAAATCAAAAATTTCAGCTTTGTCTCTTCCATGAAGCTCTGGAGATACCAGACATATTTTAAAATTACATTCCTTCAATTGATTAAACTCTGTCTTATTTATTGGAATTCCATCAAAAACATCCAACCAGATCCATTCTAGCTTATTTTTGAAATGAAAAGCTCCTTGATACGGTTCATATTTTGAAACTCTATAAGCAATTTTTTTTTCTCCAATATTTACTAGTTTAACTAACGATGGAAATGATAAATCTAAGAAAAAAAATTTTTTAATATTATTTAAAGCAATTTTTTCTCTAATTAGCTCTTCAATACCTTCTTCTTTAATATTGAAAATTGAAATTGCATGGTTGAAATTGCTTAACCATAAATCGAAATCATAACCTTGAACGTGAGCATCGTGATGGACTGTTAATGAATTTTTCCAACCGTGTAAATCCATCTCTACTCCATAGGTTGTAGATGTTCTAGCTAAGACTTCTGGATCATTAATGCGATGTAAAATCTTTAACATTTTTTTCTCTAAGTCTATATATCATCTTTGTAGAAAAAATAATTGTTCTAATACTGTATTTAATTTTGGCACTAATTCTGTCATTACTTCCAACTCCAGATAATCTAGGTCCAAAAAAAACTGGGTATCTAATTATATCATATTTTTCTTTTTTTGCATGATAGAAAGTAAATAAATCAAGAGAAAAATCAAGTGGAGGATTATTCCAATTTGAAAATAACTCTCGGTTAAAAACAGTTGGTTGCCCATTAATATCTGGTAACCATTTTCTTAACAAGATTAATTCAAAAATTGTCATACCAAAAGTGAAAATCACATCAAAGAAATTTCTTCCATATCTATGACCTTTTATTAATAACCTTTTATTTCTATTTTTATTTATTATTTCAACTGCTTTAATAAAATCTTCTGGATCAGTTTGTAGATCGGCGTGTGTCCAACCCACATATTTTCCAGTGCTTTTCTCTAACCCTCTTAAAATTCCGTTTCCATATCCTTTGTTGGATTTAATTTTAACTATTTTAACAAAATTATTTTTTTCTTGAAATTTTTTAAGAATATATTGTGTTTTATCGTTGGAACCATTGTCTACAAATATTACTTCTATTTTACTATTTTTAAATGAGTTGGAAAATTTTGAAAAAAGATCTGGCAAATTTTCTGCTTCATTATAACATGGAATTACTAAGGAAAACTCGTACATTTTAGTTGTATTCATTGTTTGGTTTTACTACGACCTTGAGGTTATCAAAGTGCTTTATTCTTTTTTTATGTAAAAACATTTTTTGAAGAGTTTCACCAATTTCTTCTAAACTTATGAAGTGAGAAATTAATTTACTAGGTTTGTAACCACTTTCTATAATTTCAATTGATTTGTTCCAGTCACATTCAAATTCACCTTGATAAATTGAATTCCAGGTTCCAATGATATTTAATTCTTTTCTTAGGATTTTACTAACTAAATTCTTCTCAATAGTTAAGTCAGTTGTAATATTTCCCATCCATAGGGTTGTACAACCTGGCTTTGTAATTTCTAATGAAGTAATAAAGCCTTTAGAAGTTCCTGTGGCTTCAATTACCTCAGTAAAATAATCTTTAAACTTGATTTTAAAATCTTCATTATTATTTTCATTATTTAAAAAATAGGTTTTTATATTATTACTTTGAGCTATCTTAAGTTTACTTTGATTTCTATCTACAACTGTTATGTCTAGATCTGGATATTTATGCTTCAAAATATCACATATAATTAAACCAAGGAACCCAGCACCTAATACTACAACTTTTCTTTCACTTAAATCTAAATTTTTATCAATTAGTTTTAGCCTTTGTATAGCGTGAACACAAACTGCCATTGGTTCTAAAAGAGCAGCATCTGTTAAATTTACAGTTTGTGGAATTTTAAACAGATTCCACTCATTAACATCTATAAATTGAGCAAAACCACCGTCACATCTAGAGCCATAATAACTATAATCACTGCACCTCATGTATTCTTTTTTAGTGCAAAAAAAACATTTTTTGCATGGAATAAGAGGAAATATGGAAACATTATCATTGATAGAATAATTTGTAATGTTGTTACCACACTCAACCACATGACCAGAAATTTCGTGTCCCATCACTAAAGGGTAAAAATATGCTCCATTTCCAAAACTTCTTTCTATATCCGAAGAGCAAATACCAGCGGTATGGACTTTTATCCTACAACGATTGTCAGAAAGTTTAGGCATTAAATAGTTTTGAGTTTTTATATCTCCATTTCTAACTAATACTGTTTTTTTCATATATTTATTTTGCTAACAATATAATCAATATCTTGTATCTCAAGATCTGGATAATTTCCGATATACATTCCAAAAAAATGTATGTGTTCTGTATTTGGAAATTCTTTAAAATAATTTTTAGGTACAAATTTTTTTACATATGGTTGTCTTAACTGATTTCCACCACCAGCACTACCTACCCTAAACTCAATACCAAATTTATCAAGATTACAACAAATTTTATTAAAAAGTTCTTTGTTTTTAATTTTTAAAACTAGATTGAAAGCATAATTACTAGATCCATTTAATAAAAAATCTGTAAAAAAATTATCAGGGTCTAACTTTTTCAAAAAATATTCATGATTTTGGTTTCTTTTAGTAATCATTTTTGACAATCGTGGTAATTGGGCTAAACCTAAAACGGCTCCTATTTCAGTATTTCTGACGTTGTAAGCTGGCATAGCAAAAATAAAATCAGGATTTAATGAAGGGTTATTGTTTTTCCAGTATGATTTTGTATCGTTTGAAGAGGCTTCTCTTATCATGCCGTGTGATCTTAGCATTCTAAGTTTTTCGTATGCTTCAAAATCATCAGTACAAATCATACCTCCTTCAATTGTGCTCATATGGTGTGCGTAATAAAATGAAAAATTAGATAACCATCCAAAAGTCCCAACTTTTTTATTATTATGTGTTGCGCCATGAGATTCGCAAACATCTTCAATAAGTTTAATATTTTTTGCTTTTAGAGTTTCAATAAGTTTATCAGTAAGAGCATTGAAACCTTGTATATGAGACAAAAATACTGCTCTTGTATTAGGTGTAATTTTTTCCAAAATTTTATCAGTATTCATTCCCAGTGTATTAATATCTATGTCTGCAAAAACTGGTTTAAAATTATTTTGTATTACAGAACTAATATCTGATGACCAAGTTAGAGGTGGCACAATTATTTCATCCCTTGGATCATCGTCTAATTTTAAAAGAGAGATAGATAAAAGGTTTGATGAAGCACCAGAATTAACAAAAACTGAATATTTTACTCCAAGCCAGTTAGACCATTGTTTTTCAAACTCTAATACTTTAGGTCCATTAGTTAATTTTGGATTTTCTTCTGATAAAAGGTCAATTACCTTTTGGTTATCACTTTTAAGTATATTATTTTTAATTAATGGATATTTCATATTATCTTGATATATTACTTATATTAAGATTGCAATTTTTTAAATTTAACATAAATAGATCAAATTTGATGCATGATTTAATTAAATTACAGCCAGTTATTCTTTGTGGAGGGGTTGGCTCTAGGCTTTGGCCATTAAGTAGATCAAGCCTTCCAAAACAATTCTTAAAGATATTTAATGGCAAGTGTTTGTTTGAACTAACTTTAGAAAGATTAGAATTCTTAGAAAATAGTAATGATCCAATTATAATTTCATCAGCAAAATACAGATTTATGATTGAAAATATTTTAGCTGAAAAAAAAATTAAGGCTGAAATAATATTAGAGCCTGAATCTAAAAACACAGCAGCAGCTATTTTTTTTAGTTCTTATTATTCTGATAAGAACACGTTTATGCTTATTATGCCCTCTGATCATTTTATACAAGATATAAAAAAGTTCTCTCAAATAATAAATTCTTCTATTAAAAAAATGCCAAAAAATCATTGGCTTACCTTTGGAATAATTCCTCAATCACCATCTAGTGAATTTGGGCATATTAAAATTCCTAGAGGCAAACATATCAAAAAAGACGATAATTTTTTATATAAAGTTGAAAAATTTTTAGAAAAACCAAATTTAGACTTGGCAAGAGATTTCTTTCTATCAAACCAATATCTATTTAATTCAGGTATCTTTTTGGTAAAAAGAGAAAAAGCTCTTGAATCAATAAAAAGTAATGCAAAAGAGGTTTTTATAATTTGTAATGAGGTTGTAAATAATCTAGAAAATCAAAAAAATAACCATAAAAATCTAGATTGTGGTGCATTTTACAAAATACCGTCAATATCCATAGATTATGCAGTTCTAGAAAAGGAAAAGAACATTTTATGCTGCCAGTTTAATAGTGACTGGAGCGATGTTGGATCATGGGATAGTTATTTTACCTTAAAATACAAAGAAAATAATTTGACAGAAAATTTGATTCAATTAGAAGGTAAAAATAATATATTACCTACAAAAAACAGATTAATAGCAACAGTTGGTATAGATGATTTATTTATTGTTGATACAAAGGATGCAACATTAATTACAAAGAAAAATAATTCCGAAGGTTTGAAAGTTTTATATGAAATTCTCTCAAAAAATAAATCTGACTATACTGAAGACGTATTGTATGAAGAAAGACCATGGGGAAGTTTTGAAGTATTATTTAATAGTAAATTATGCAAAGTTAAAAAAATTAACGTTCAGCCAGGAAAAAGATTATCTCTTCAATATCATTTGAGAAGAAGTGAGCATTGGTTTATTATTTCTGGTAAGGCAAAAATTAAATTAGATGATAATAAATTTAATTTAGAAGAGGGAAACTCCATAGATATTCCTCAGGGCTGCAAACACTACATAGAAAATGCTGAAAAAAACAATTTAGTAATTATTGAAATTCAAATGGGTGATTATTTTGGTGAAGATGACATCATAAGACTAGATGATCCTTTTAAAAGGTTTTAAAATGTTGAGACAAAAAAGTATAAAAAAATTAATAATTCACTGTTCTGATACTGATGATGACGTCCATTTGACTGCAATAGATATTCATAAAATGCATTTGGATTTTGGCTGGGATGGAATTGGCTATCACAAGGTTATTACTAGAAAAGGTAAGGTTGAAGATGGTAGGCCAGAATTTTGGATAGGTGCACACGTTTATGGTCATAATGAAACATCTTTAGGAGTTTGTTTGATTGGAAGGAACTTCTTCACCAAATCACAATTTAGCGCTCTTGAAAAAACTTTATTAAAATGGAAAAAAAAATACCCAGATGCAAAAATCATGGGACATTGCGATGCAACCAAAACAAAAAAAACCTGTCCAAACTTTGATGTCAGAACCTGGTGTATAGAAAAAGGTATTTTATAATTGACTAATACGACTTCAGAAAAGTTGCAAATAATCGTACCTTCTGATGTTTTAAAATCTAGTATATTAAAAACAACAATTGATACCGAATGTTTATTTGGAGAAATTTTTAAGATTTTTTGTTCAAAAGGGAATTATTATTTTGGTAAATCAATTGATGATAAATATCAAGGTTGGATTAAATCTAATTCTTTAGGTTCAGTTACAAATTATAATCATATTGTGTCATCCATAAGAACATCAGTTTTGGAAAAACCAGATGTAAAATCAAAATTAATCTTTTTTCTTCATATCAGGTCAAAAGTTAAAGTAATAAAAAGTTTAAATAGTTGGGTAAAAATTGCTATACCTTCAAAAAATAAATCAAAGTATGGTTATATTTTTAAGTCCCACACAATAAAGAAAAAATCTTTTCAATCAGACTGGGTCAATTATGCCGAATTATTTTTAGGCACTCCATATAGATGGGGAGGAAGGAATAGTTTTGGAGTAGATTGTTCAGCTTTGTTACAATTGTCAATTGCTTTTAGTGGTGAACTAATACCACGTGACACAAAAGATCAAATCACATATTTTTTAGACTCAAAAAAATTCAAAGTTTTTGAACTTACTTCTTTTATTAATTGCAAAAGAGGTAACATAATTTTTTGGGAAGGTCATGTAGCAATTGTTATTGATAGTTTAAGGTTAATTCATTCTAGTGCCACTCATAATCAAGTTTTAATAGAAGAAATAAGCACAACTCTATTTAGAATAAAAAAAGCAGCTAAATTAGTTACTAAAGTTGATTAATAAAATGTTCTAAATATTGACCGTATTCGCTACTACCATATTTCTTTCTACAAATAATAAGTTTTTTCTTGTCGATTTTTTTTGTAGCAAAAGCAATTTCTTCTAAACAACCAATTTTTTTTCCAGTTCTTTTTTCTATTGTTTTAACAAAATTAGTTGCTTCATATAAAGAGCTTATTGTCCCAGCGTCAAGCCAAGTTATATTTTGGTTTAAGGATACTACACTGAGTAAGTTGTTAGACAAATAATATTGGTTTACATCTGTAATTTCTAACTCACCTCTTTTAGATGGTTTTAGAGATTTTGCAATTTGTGGTGCGTATTTATCATAAAAGTAAATTCCAGTTATAGCTTGATTTGAAATAAATTTTTTAGGTTTTTCTATGATTTTTATTGCTTCTCCATTTTTGTCAACTGAAACAATTCCATATCTCTCTGGATCTCTAACTTGATAGGTAAAAATAGTTGAACCATATTTTTTATTAAACTCTTTCTCAAAAGTATTTTTAATGTTCTCCCCTAAAAAGAGATTGTCTCCTAATATAAATACGCATGGACTTTGTGATAAAAATTTTTCTGCAATAATTAAACCTTCAGCAATTCCGTTTGGATTATCTTGAATTTCATAAAATAATTTTACTCCAAAATTAGTCCCGTCTCCCAAGAGACTCTTAAATCTATTTTGATCTTTTCTTGTGCTAATCAAAAGTATTTCTTTTATTTCTAATTCTAAAAGTATAGACAATGAATAATATATCATTGGTTTGTCATGTATAGGCAATAATTGTTTTGTAACTGAAAATGTCAGCGGATATAGACGTGAACCATGACCGCCAGCTAAAATTATTCCTTTTCTCATAATTTTTCCTCATAGAAATTATTTAAAGATTTTTCTTAACATTGATAATTGATGAAACAGTTTTAATTAGCCCACATTCAAATGAAGTACTAATATTCCAATTGCATGCAGTTTTTATCTTAGTACTGTTAATGGAATATCTTTTGTCATGGCCTAATCTGTCATTTGTGAATTTAACATATTTCATCTCGTCAACTGTATTTATTACTGAAAGGTCTTTAAGAATCTTTAAAATAAATTTTATTAGCTCTAAATTACTAATTTCTTTACCGCTTCCTATATTATAATTTTCACCAGGTTTACCAATTTCGATTAGTTTTGTAAGCGCTTCACAATGATCATCTACATATATCCATTCTCTTAATTGGGATCCATCTCCATAAACAGGTATCTTTTTTTTATTAAGTATATTATTTATAATTTTTGGTATAAATTTTTCATTATGCTGGAATGGGCCATAGTTATTGGAACAATTTGATATTAAACCAGGAAATTTAAATGTTATAAAATAGGCTTTAACTAGAAGATCTCCTGCTGCTTTTGAAGCGGAATATGGAGAACTTGGTCTATATGGTGCACTTTCATCAACTGGTTTTGCGTTAAATTCAATATCACCATAAACTTCATCAGTAGAAATTTGTAAAAATTTGAAGCATGAAGCGTCTGCTTCGTTTAATTTTGTGTAGAATTCCAAAAGAGTATTTAAAAAATTATGAGTGTCAACTATGTTAGTCTTTATAAAAGTTTCAGGATTTTTAATTGAATTATCAACGTGTGTTTCTGCTGCAAAATTTAAAACATAATTTGGATTATGTTTTTTAAGCAACGTTTCAACTAATATTTTGTTTCCAATTGATCCTTTAACAAATACAACATTATTATTTTTAATAATATTTTTTATTGAGAGCATGTTACTAGCATAAGTCATTTTATCTAAAATTATTATCTTATTTTTAGAATTATTTACTATGTATCTGCAGAAAGCAGAGCCAATAAAACCAGCTCCTCCTGTTACTAAAATTGTTTTGTTAGAAAACAAATCTTATCCTTTCTAATTTTTTATGATTTGTATATTGTCATAGATGATTGTTATAAACAAATATTGAAGTTAGAATAGTTAAATTTTACTAATTTGGATTAATTGATTTAATGGGTGATCAGTATAAAAGATTAAATTTTTCGGATATAATTATTTTCACACCTCTAAAGCATAGGGACATTAGAGGAGAATTTTTTGAAAATTTTAATTTTATAAATTTTAGAGATAATCTAGGTATTTCTTTCAAAATTGTTCAAGAAAACACATCTCTATCCATGAAAAACGTTCTAAGGGGACTTCATTTTCAGAAGGGTGATTTTGCACAAAGTAAATTGATACACGTAGAAAAAGGAAGCATTCTAGATGTTGTCGTAGACATCAGACCTAATTCAAAAAATTATGGTAAATGGATAAGTTATTTTTTAGATGATAAAAAAAATGAAAACATTTTTATCCCATGTGGTTTTGCACATGGATTTGTAGCACTAGAAGATTTTACTAAAGTGTCATATAAAGTAGATAAACCGTATAACAGGATGTCAGAATGTTCAATCATTTGGAATGATCCAAACTTAATGATTGACTGGTCAATAAACAATCCTATCTTATCAGACAAAGATAGCAAAGCATTGTCATTAGAACAAAACTTTAATTTAAACAATTTTTAAAAAGAGATATTTTATATGAAAGAATTATTTAGAAATGCATTAATTAGCAGCATAAATATAAAAACTATGCTTCAGAATCAAGAGTATACAAATACTTTTGAAGCAATGGGTGATATTATGTTTGATTGTATTAAAAATAAAAAAAAATTACTATTTTGTGGTAATGGTGGCTCTGCTGCTGATGCCCAACATTTAGCAGCTGAACTTTTAGTACGTTTAAGACCTAATGTTAATAGAAACCCTATTGGAGCACTTGCTTTATGTATGGACACTTCAACAATAACTGCTTGTGGAAATGATTATGGTTATGAGCATTTATTTGAGAGAAATATTAGAGCCTTAGGTCATGAAGGTGATGTTTTGGTTTGTATAAGTACTTCTGGAAATTCAAAAAATTTAATATTTGCTGCAGAGGTCGCACAGTCAATGAATATAACTACTATTGGTTTCTTGGGTAATAATGGTGGTAAATTACAAAAACATTGTGATCACTCTTTAATAATTCCAAGTAATATAACTGCGAGGATACAAGAGTGCCATATAATTTTAGGTCACTCCCTAATGGAATATTTAGAAGAGAAACTTATAGAAAATCAAATTATCAAAAGAACTTAATTAACTTTATTAGGAACACTAACATGAGCGTAAATATTATAGCTGAAATTGGCATAAATCATAATGGCGATATGGACATAGTAAAAAAATTAATTGATGTTGCAAATGATGCGGGTTGTGATGCTGTTAAATTTCAAAAGAGAAACATCGAAAAGGTTTATTCTAAAGAAATATTAGACTCACCAAGAGACAGTCCTTGGGGAAAAACTCAAAGAGATCAAAAAAAGGGGTTAGAACTTTCTTTGGACGATTATCATGAGATAGATAGACATTGTAAAGATCAAGACATTAAATGGTTTGCTTCTGCTTGGGATATAGATAGTCAAAAATTTTTACGTGAATTTAATTGTGAATTTAATAAAGTTGCTTCTGCGATGATAATTTCAAAACAATATCTTAGAGAAGTAGCTTCAGAGAAAAAATATACATTTATTTCTACTGGCATGTCGACTATGGAACAAATCAAAATAGCTGTAGATATTTTTAAAGATATGAATTGCCCATTCGAATTAATGCATACAGTATCAACATATCCAATGCCTGATTCAGATGCGAATTTGTTGTGTATACCTATGCTAGCAAAAGAATTTATGTGTAATGTTGGATACAGTGGTCATGAAACTGGTCTTGCAATTAGTTATGCAGCAGTTGCTTTAGGTGCAACATCTATAGAAAGACACATAACTCTTGACAGAGCTATGTATGGATCAGATCAAGCAGCATCTATTGAACCGCACGGACTAAGACAACTTGTCGGGGCAATTAGAAAAATTGAAATATCTCTTGGTGATGGAATAAAAAAAATAACAAAAGGTGAATATGAAGTTGCTGATAAACTACGATCTCATTTATAAATAATATTCAATAATGAAAAATTATCTTGGAATAATGCAGGGAAGGCTATTACCAAAATACAAAGGTAAATTTCAAGCACATCCAGTAGGGTATTGGCGAGATGAATTCAAAATTGCGTCAGAGTTAGGTTTTGATGGTATAGAATTTATTTTAGATTATCATAAAGCTAAAATAAATCCATTGTTTTCGGAACAAGGGATAAATGAAATTTTATATGAAATAAAAAAAAATAATGTTCAAGTTAGGTCTGTTTGTGCAGATTACTTCATGGCTTCTCCACTTTTTGAAGAAGAACCAAAGCAGAAAAACGAGAATATAAAAACACTGAAGAGATTATTTTTAGCTTCAAAAAAAATAGGGATAACAGATATTGTTGTTCCTTTGGTTGATAGCTCATCAATATTACATAATAAAAGAAAGTACGAACTAGTTGTTGGTTTCTTCAAAAGCTTTTTTAGTCAAACTAATATTGAAAGAGTTAATTTATGCCTTGAAACAGATTTGCCACCTAAAAAATTTTTGGAATTAGTAAATGAAATCAATCATCCACAAATTAAAATTAATTATGATACAGGGAATAGTGCTTCATTAGGATATGATTTTTATAAAGAATTTGAGACTTATGGTCATCTTATTACAAATATTCACATAAAGGATAGAATATTAAAGGGCAAGTCTGTTAAATTAGGTTCGGGTGATTGTAAGTTTAAAGAAATTTTAATTTATCTTTCCAATATAAAATACAAGGGAATATTTATTTTACAAGCTTTTAGGGAAGAAGATGGAATAGCATCTTTAATTCCGCAATATCATTATATTAACAAATATTTTGAAAAATACTTTGGTGATGAAATGTCTAAAAATTTAAATTAATACTTTCAATTACTGGCTTTATTTCATCTTTCCAAAAAGGCATTTTTTGTCCAGTTACCTTTTCTATTTCTGATAGATCAAATAACGAGTTTTTCGGTCTGTAAGCTTCTGCTAAAAGTTCAGAACTATTTATTGGGATAATATTAACACTTTTTGGAGTATTTACTATTTGTGAAATATAAAGTGCTATTTCGTACCAAGATACTTCCCCTTTAGTACTTAAATGCAATATTTTTTTTGTCTTTATATTTTTTAATAAAACTTTTATTACTATTTGGCAAACCAAGTTAGAGGAAATAGGTGAACCTATTTGATCATTTACTACAGATATTGTTTTCTTGCTTTTTAATTTATGAAGAATAGATTTAATGAAATTATTACCAAACTCAGAAACTAACCAACTAATTCTAAAAATAAAGAATTCACAACCACTCTCCACTATTCTCTTTTCACCTTCAAATTTACTTCGTCCATATTCATTTTTAGGATTAGGCAAGTCTGACGATTTGTATTTTTTCATTTTTTTACCATCAAAGACATAATCTGTTGAAAAGTGAATTAATATTGAATTATTAATTTTCGAACTTTCCGCTAAAACTTTTACAGCATCACAATTAATTTGATTTGCAATTTTAATGTTACTTTCTGCACCATCAACGTCCGTATATGCTGCAGTATTAATGATATATTTTGGATTAAATTCATTAATAACATTGCGTATGTCAT
This sequence comes from uncultured SAR116 cluster alpha proteobacterium, assembly GCA_902619615.1. Taxonomy (GTDB): domain Bacteria; phylum Pseudomonadota; class Alphaproteobacteria; order Puniceispirillales; family Marisalimonadaceae; genus Marisalimonas. Next base: position 26,448 of record CACNFD010000007.1, read on the forward strand.
TTGGTTTTAAAAAATTTATATCATTACTACTTATTTGAAGCACATTAGAATTTTTACCTAAATAGTTATGAAATGTGCTTCCCAACTGTCCATATTTTCCAAAAATTAAAATTTTATCTTTTTTTGACAATAGCTTCTTATAATCTTCAGTCATATTTAAATTCTTTATTAAATTGATAATAATTATTATAAGTATCAATAAATTGCATATTTATAATATTTAGACAAATAAACTTTTTTTGAGGTACTTGATTTTGTTTTTGTTGATTTATTTGAAAAAAATATTTCAGGGATCAAAATTTGATATATGTATCAGATTAATTATAAATTATCTTTCTCCACATTATTATAAATTTTCAAAAAAAATAAATTTTACTCAAGATACTAAGTTTATTTATATTTGCTATGGGGGATTGGGTGATTGTATTTTAGCTTTTCCCTTTTTAATAAATCTGTCAGATAAATGTAAAGTTACAATTTTTATAGATGCAAAATTTAAAGGTATTGAAAATCTATTAAATAGGAAAATTGAGGTTAAATTCTATGTAAAAAAAGATCTTTTTAAAGAATTAAAAAATTACAGAAAAATAAATAGTAATTTAATTTTAATTCAACAATCTCCAATCCTAGAATTTATTTTATTCCACTTTTTTTTACGGATGCCTCCTACTATAGGATTTTTATACAAACAAAATCAAATATCGTGTGAAGGGTTTTTGTTTCAAACTAAAACAATAAATACAAAGAACAAAATCTTGAAATATGATCTTCTTGAAAAAAATATAATAATTATGTGTAATCAAAATAATTTTATTCAAACTAAAAAAAAATATTTTAACCAATTAAAATTTTATAAATTCTCCCAAATTCCAGAAGATCCTTTTTTTATTTTAAGTCCAACTAAAGATCCTAATTGGTCCATGGGGTTTTTAGAATATAAAGTATATGCCAATCTTATAATAAAAATTTTACAAACAACTAACTTGACACCTGTTTTAGTAGGAACACATTCAGATAAGCAAATAATTGAAAATATCTTAGATAATTTACCCCCAAAATACTATCCAATTAATTTAGTTGGAAAAACTACAATTAAAGATTTAATAAGCTTGTTAAATGAAACTGAATTTGTTGTTGCAAACGATAATGGCATTCATCATTTATCTAATTTTCTAAATAAAAAAACTTTAACATTATATAATTTTTCGTCATATAATGCTTTTAATTGGCACAATAAAAATTCTAACTATATTTTTAAACCTTTATATGATTGCATGCCTTGTGTTGGTAAAGAAAATGGTCCTTTTGATAATTATCCTTTCAAGTGTCCATGGAATATAAGATGTAAAAAAACTATAGATGAGATAGACATTATTAACAAACTTAAAAAATTAAATTGGATAAACTTAATGTGAAGAAATTTAATCTTATAAAATGACAAAACTAATTAAAAATCTATGGTATATGCTCTCTTATAAAAGAAAAAAACAGGCAATTATACTACTATTATTCTCAGTAATAACTTCAGGATTTGAGGTTTTAACTGTTGGGTCGATATTCAATTTATTATCTATAATTACAAAACCAAAATTAATTGAAGAGAATGAAAATTTTGATTTCTTTAATTTGGGGAATCTAAGTTTAACATCAGAAAAATTTTTTTTATTTTTTATAATTTTTCTCATATTTGCCTGTTTATGTAGAATTATTTTATTATGGTCAATGTTAAGATTTTCCCATACTGTTGGTAGTGATATGGGAGTTTTGATGTTTACAAAAACGTTAAAACAACCACTAGAATTTTATTTTAAAACAACATCAAGTGAGATAATAAGTAATTTAACGAAAAAAATTCATATATTAAGTCTTGAAATAGTCCATCCTATAATCTTGGTGTCTTCAAATATTCTAATAATAATTGGCATACTTGGATTGTTATTATTTCAATTAGGTTTAAAAGCCTTGGCAGCTTTTGGGTTGTTTGTTTTACTATTTTACTTTTTTTGGAAAGTAACAAAAGCAAGAATAAGTAGAAATAGTAAATTTATTTCTAAGAATTCTGACTTTTTAATCAAAAATATTTCGGAAACATTATCTGCAATTAAACTTATCTCCATGAAACAAATCTATAATTTATTTACCGATCAATTTGACAAGACTAATAGAAAATTAAAATTTGCTGAAGGAGATAATGTTTTTTTATCTCAAAGTATAAGAGTTTGGTTAGAACTTATAATAATACTTTTAGGTACGATATTTTGTTTGATAACGTACAAAATGAATATTTTGCTAAATATTATTCCCATATTAGGTGGTGTAGTATTTGGAGTATATAGAATTATACCCCTTGTACTGAAGGCTTATTCTGGGTTTTCAACAATCATGGGGGCCAAAGAATCTTTTATTGATATTTTAAGCTACTTAAATTTGAAAAACGAGATTAAAAATATACAAGTGAAAAAAAGACTTACATTTAATGACAAAATAACAATAAAAGATCTATCTTACTCATACCCAAATAAAGTAAATGCAAGTCTTGAAAACATAAACTTCAACATCAAAAAAAATAAGATTACCGCAATAGTTGGACCTACAGGATCAGGAAAAACTACTTTAATTTCAATAATAGCGGGTTTAATCAAACCAAATGAAGGTAGTTTAGCAATGGACAAGATAAAATTAACAAATATTAATGTCAATGCTTGGAGAAACATGATTGCTTATGTTCCACAAGAAACAATAATAATTGATGGGTCCATTTCAGATAACATAACATTAGGTTTAGATACAAACATTGATAAATTAAAAATTTTTGAAGTACTAAAAACAACTAAATTAGATAAGTTTTTACCATACATTGATTCACAAAAAATGGTAGGTGAACGAGGTATAAAAATATCTGGTGGTGAGAGACAAAGAATTGGATTGGCAAGAGCTATTTACGATAATAAAGAAATTATAATATTGGATGAGCCTTTTAGTGCTCTCGACAAACAAACAGCAGAAGAAATTCTTAATGATATCAAAAATTTTAAAAAATATACTATCATAATCGTTACACATGATAATTTTGTTATTCCTTTTTGCGATAATGTACTTACTATAAGTAATGGAAAATTAATTAAAAAATAATGTAAATATCAAAGGGATAGAATGAACAGTTTTGCTATAATATTGGCCAGAGGTGGTTCAAAAGGCATAATTAATAAAAATTTGATTAGTTTTTCCGGCAAGCCTTTGTTGGAATGGACTATTAATCACTGTCTTAATTGTGAATACATAAAAGAAACTTTTGTCAGCTCAGACTCTAATGAAATATTAGAATTAGCAATCAAAAAAAAAGTTACTCCAATTCTTAGGCCTTTTCATTTGGCGCAAGATCACACTTCTTCTGAAGATGCATGGTTGCATGCTTTAGATTACATTAAAAATAAAAAAGGCTATCTACCAAAATATATCCTTGCACCTCAGGTAACATCGCCAATAAGAGGATTAAATGAATTTACAAGAGCATTGGATAAAATGAAAAATGAAAAATTAGATAGTTTATTGTCTGTAAATTGTTTGAAGGATTATTTTATTTGGATGATAAAAGATAAAAAATTTATATCTGAAAATTATGATTTTAAAAATAGGTCAAGAAGACAATTAATTAAAACTAAATATCATGAGAATGGATCTTTTTACATTTTTAAGCCTGAAATTATCATAAAGTTTAAAAATAGGTTAGGAGGAAAGATAGGGTTTCATGAAATGGAAGAATATAAAAGTTTTCAAATTGATGAAATTGAAGACTTAAAATTTTGTGAAGTAATTATGAATGGATATGGACTAAATGAAGATTGATACATTGTTCTCTGTGGAGGATAAAATAGTTGTAATAACTGGTAGCAGTTCAGGAATAGGTCTAGAATTAGCAAAAGGTTTTATTTTAAACGGGGCTCAGGTTATTGGTATTTCAAAATCCAAACCCAAAGAAAAAGTCAATTTTAGAAAATTTTATCAATGTAACCTAAATGATGATGCAAAGATTAATTTTATAATTGAAGATTTTAAAAAAAATAAAATTTGTATTAATAGTCTTTTGAATATAGCTGGTATTAGTGTTGCGAAATCTTGCTATGAAAGTGATTTAGTAAGATTTGACAAAACATTCAATACAAATGTTAGATCAATGTTTAATATAATTCATAAATTTAAACCATTTTTTTCTAAAAGTTCTTCCATTATAAACTTTTCAAGCATTGGTGGAAAATTAGGTTTTCCCAATAATCCTTCTTATTGTGCAAGTAAAGGGGCTGTCATTTCACTTTCCAGAGCTCTTTCAAATGATTTTGGTTCTAATAACATAAGAGTAAATTGTATTGTTCCTGGTTATTTTCATACAAAGATGACTACTTTAAGTTTCAAAAATGCAAAAGAAAAAAAATTAAGGGAGAAAAGAACTGCTTTAGGAAGGTGGGGCGAATTGAACGAGTTGCTCGGAGCCTCAATTTATTTAGTGTCAGATGCGTCTTCTTACGTAACAGGTACTGAATTAATTGTAGATGGTGGTTGGAGCTCCAAAGGTTTATAAATGGACATTAATTTTAATAATAAATTAATTCTAATTACAGGTTCTACTCAAGGAATTGGTTTTGCTATAGGTAATGCTTTATTGAATTTAGGAGCCACTGTGATTTTTAATTCCCGTACCAATAATTTAAAACAATTAAAAACACTTAAACAAACTAGGTATAAACATATAGTTGCAGATGTATCTGATTATTCTGAAGCAAAAAAACTGCTAAAAACAATAAAAAAAGATTTTGGTCTTTTAAATCATATTGTTTGCAATGTTGGTAACGGATCGTCTGTAAATATACAACAGGGATCTTTTACAGAGATTAACGATATGATGCAAAAAAATTTATTCTCCTCTACCAATATTATATCATATGCACCTGATTATATGGAAAAAGACAATGGAAGTATTGTTTGTATATCATCTATCTGTGGTTTTGAAAATCTAGGAGCACCTCCAGGATATCAAATGGCTAAAGCCGCGTTGAATATGTATGTGGCTTCTATAGCTAGATATCTATATAATTATAAAATTAGAATCAATGCTGTAGCACCAGGTAACATTGTTTTTGATGGGTCTGTATGGGAAGAAAAAATAAATAAAAATAAAGAAAAAGTTTTAGAAATGTTAAAAAATGAGGTGATAATGAACAGGTTAGGAACACCTGAAGAAATATCTAATTTTGTAATTTTTCTTTTGTCTAATTTTTCTTCATTCGCAACAGGAAAGACTTTTATAGTTGATGGTGGTCAAACAAAGGGTATTTAAATGTCAAATGATTTGTCAAAAAAAGTTTCTTTAATTACTGGTGGGTGCGGGTTATTAGGTCAAGAGCATTGTAAGGCTCTATTAGAAAAGGGAGCAATAGTATATTCAGGAGATATAAAGTTATTGAAGAGTGATAGATTTCATGATGAAAAAAACTACAAACAAGTATATTTAGATGTAACATCTGAAAAATCTATAAAATCAATTTTAAATAAAATTTTAAATCAAGAAAATAGGGTAGATATTTTAATTAATAACGCTGCAATAGATTCCAAAGTTGAAAAAAATAGTTCAATAGATTTTAGTCGCTTAGAAAATTTTTCACTTTCACAATGGAATAGAGAAATCGAAGTGGGATTAACAGGAGCGTTCTTATGTTCAAAAGTTTTTGGAAATTATTTTGCTCAAAATGGTGGTGGAGTAATTTTAAATATTGCTTCTGATTTATCAGTAATATCACCAGATCAAAGATTGTATTTAAACGATAAAAACATTGAAAAAAAAAATCAACCTGTAAAGCCAATTACATATTCTGTAATAAAATCAGCTTTGGTTGGTTTAACAAAATATCTCTCAACTTATTGGCTTGACGGTAACGTAAGAGCAAATGCATTATCGCCTGGAGGAGTGTTTATAGACCAACCATCTGAATTTGTTGAAAGAATTGAGAAACTCATTCCAATGGGCAGAATGGCAAATATAAATGAATACAAAGCTGCAATTCAATTTTTATGTTCAGATGACTCAAAATATATGACAGGTCAAAATGTAATAATGGATGGTGGAAGATCAGTATGGTAACATTTATTTTAATTTTAATTGAAAGTAAGCATGTCCTTTCAAAAAAAAAATAAATTTATTTTTGGATCTGCTGGATTTGGTATGCCTGCATATGGTTTTTCTTCATCTAGTAATGCTTCCAACTCTGATAGTTTTTTAAAGTATATTCATAATATTGGAATAAGAAATATTGATACTGCCCCATCTTATGGACACGCAGAAAATTCGATTGGTCTTTATCATAAATATAATGATAAAAAATTCAATATATGGACAAAGGTTGATGGATTGAAAGTTAATTCACATTTCACTATGGATCAAGTTCTAAAAAGTATAAAAGAATCAAAAAAAAAATTAAATGTAAGTGAGATAGAGTGTCTTTATTTACATCAAAATGATATAGCTATAATCGAAGATAAATTTGTTCAAAATGCTCTTAAAGAAATTAAAATTTGTGGTTTGGTAAAAAAAGTAGGTGTGTCAATCTATAATTCCTTAGAATTAGAAAGTGCTTTATCCAATGACATTTTTGATACGATTCAACTACCAGTTAGCGTTGTTAACACTCACTTATATAATGTTGCCAATAAACATATTTGCAAAAAAACTTTAGTTGCAAGATCTATATTTCTACAAGGTACTTTACTAAATATTGAAAAAAAAATAGAGAGATTTAATTATTTCGATGAGATTTGTACAATGATCAAGTTTTTAAAAGAATTGGCGTATTCATATAAAGTTGATTATATGGGAATGTTAGTATCTTATGTAAATTCTCTTGAAGGTTTAGATCATATTATTGTTAGTTCAAAAAACAAAACAAACTTAGATAAAATTTTAAAAAAATCAGGGCTTAAACTTAATCAAGACTTAAAATTAAAAATAAATGAAATTTCTGAGAAACTAAATGATTGGACTAATCCACGTAATTGGTTAAGTTAACCACCTTTGTTATTTATTATAGGAAAATATTTTAATGTCTGATGCAATTGTTTTAGTTGAAAGTCACTATAGATCAAGATCTTGGTTTTTAGCTCTTAAAGACATTGGCTTAACCCATATTATTTCAGTAATGCCAGAAGAATATGAATTATTCAAAAAATCTGGATTTGATACAATTAATATTTTGAATTTATATTATAATGGTACAAATAGATCAAAAAAAAATAAATCAATTAGTTTTTTTGAAAAATTTTTAAATATAAGTATGAATTCCATTATAATTATGGATAGAACTTTGAGAAGAAAAAAAAGAAATTATATCGAAAATTATTTAGTATTTTTATTAAATGAAATTGATGATTTCTTCTTAAAAGTTAAACCTAAAATAGTTTTTATTGAGCCTACTTGGACACACGAAATCTTAATTTGCAAATTTGCAAAAAAATACAGTGTCTCAATAGTGGCTCCTGTCAAAGACAAACTACTTCCTGATAGATTTCTGGCGTTTAAAGATGAAAATCATCTAAATTTTTATAAAAATCCAGCTACCAAAAATGTAAAGTATTTATCTAACGAGGCATTTAATTCTGTAATTTATAATAAACCTGTTCAATATTTCAAAAAATTTAACAAGAGAAATAAAATAGATTTTCAAAAACTTCCAAAACTTTTTAGGTTAATCAAAATATCAATATTTAATTATAGAAATCCAAATATACAAAATTCTATTTTTAGTGATATTTGCATTAAAATTAAATCAATTTTTCGCTCGAATATCCAACTCAATTTATTTGACTTTAAAAAATTAGGAGAAATAAAAAAAAAATTTATTTTAATTACGTTGCATGTGCAACCAGAGGCATCCATTGATGTTGTGGGCTCGAAGTATACAAATCAAATAGAATTTGTTAGAAAAATATCACAAACAACACCTAATGAATACATAATCTTAGTTAAAGAACATTCACATGCGATTGGTAATAGAGGCAATTCTTTTTATAGAGAATTACTAGAAATTCCTAGTGTGGTACTGCTCCATCCAAATGAAGATGCAAGAGAGACTATTAAAAAATCTAGTTTGGTTATTTCTAATACTGGAACCAGTTCGCTTGAAGCAAGTATTCTTAATATTCCATCTATTACAACAACCTCTATGTTTTACAATGAATTATTATTAAAAAAAGAATTTAATCCGTTTGAAGAAAATGTTGGGAATTTATTAAAGAAACAAAAAAAAGTCACTAAAAGTAAAATAATTAAATACTTAGATAGAATATATAGTGGCAGTTTTAACGGCAATTGTGGTGATTTTCAAACTGATTTAGATGTGCTAAATATTTCTAATATAGAAAAGCTACAAAACTCATTTATGAGTCTAATTAATTCAATAAAATATAAAAAGAGTTTATAAATGAAATTTACAAAAAATATTATTGTTACTGGTTCTGCAGGTCAATTAGGCCAAGCTTTCGTAAATCATTTGATAAATTGTGATAAAGGTTATTATGTATACTCATTAGATAAAAAAAAAATAAATAACAATCAAAAGAATTTATTAAATGTTGAAATTGATATTACGAAAGAAGACGAAGTCGTAGATTTTTTTTCAACTATAAATAATTTGTATGCTTTAATCAATAATGCTGGAATTGGAGTTTTTACACCTTTTTTATCAAGAACTGTTAAAGAATTTAAAGATGTATTGGATGTGAATTTAGTTGGAACTTTTCTAATGTCTAGAGAAGCAATTAAAAAAATGGTTAAGCTGAAATATGGTAAGATAATAAATATAGGTTCCATTTATGGAGTTAATAGCAGCGATCATAGAATTTATGGTAAAAGTAAGAGAAATAACTCAGAGGTTTATAGTATTTCTAAAAGTGGTATAATCATGTTTTCTAAATATTTGTCTACCCATTTTGCTGAAGATAACATACAAATTAATACAATTTCACCCGGAGGTATAAAAAGAAGTCAATCAATGGACTTCATAAAAAAATATTCTAAAAAAAACCCTTCTAGAAGGATGGCAGAGACCAATGATTTCTTGCCTGCCTTAGATTTTTTATTAGATGAAAAAAACAAATATATTAACGGCGAAAACATTATTATAGATGGTGGTTTTACAAAATGGTAGATGTAGATATAGAAAAGGAAATTCTTAGACTAGAAAATTGGCAAAAAAAAATTATAAGTCAATTCTCTGAAGTTTCTAAAATAAACAAAAAAAAACAACCAATTTTTTATGCAATAAGCTCTATTAGTTCAAATGAGAAAATAAAACCGTACACTACACCAATTAGATTTTCAGGAAATAAAATTATAGCGGGGTCTATAGTTGGATCTCAAATTGAAGCATTAATTGTTGCAAATTATATAGAAAGCTTAGTAGATTATTTATTGTTAGATGTAGAAAAAAAAATACCTATTCAGAGTATTCCTGAAGAAAAAGTGTTTGAAAGATTTGGTTTAGATAGAGCTTTGTATATTGAAAATTCTAAAACAGCATCAAGTATCGAATTTGGAAACATATCTTCTGCAGTAAGAAAGACATTTCCACCTAACAAAATTATTAATTACAAACCAAATGATTTAACAGTAGAGTCTGTATGGTTTTTTTTAAGTCATAAATATCAAAATTTTGCAAATTTAAAAGTAGCTATTATTGGATCTGGAAATATAGGTTTCAAATTAGCTTTGAAACTAGTAGAGAGTGGAGCTTATGTAAATTTAAATAGGAGGGATAAGTCTCTAGGACTACAATTAGCATCTACAATTAACTTTATAAAACCAAAAAATACAATTGCTAATGCAGAATTTTATGAAGATCCGGTTAGAGCTTGTACTCTTTGTGATGTAGTTATAGGAACAGGAAAAACTGATACTTTAATGATTAATGAAAGAATGGTTTCTGTTATGTTAGAAAATGGAATACTTATTGATTGTGGAAAAGGGAACATCAGTAACCAAGCAATCAATTATGCTTATAAATTGGGATTAGATGTATATAGAAGTGATGTGACGGCAGGTATAATTTCATTTGTTGATCAATCAATTTTAATAAAACAAACAATCAATAATAAGACTGGAAGAAAATTATTAAATAAAGAGATACATATAATTTCAGGTGGGGTTTACGGTATGTTAGGGGATATAGTAGTGGATGATTTTGATAAACCTAAAATAATATATGGTATGGCAGATGGTAGAGGTAAAATATTAGAAGAACTTACAAAGTTTCAATTAGACAAAATTAAATTTGTATCAAACCATTTTAAAATAAAATTATATACTTATAAAGTTGAAAATGAATATTAAAAAACCCGGAAAGATTTTTGTGATTGGTGCGGGTCCTACTGGACTTGTCTCATCATGGAGGCTTTCTGAGAATAAAAGGGAAGTTCATTTGTTTGAAGCCTCTAATAAAGTTGGAGGTCTTTGTGCAAGTTGGGAATGGAATAAATTTATATTAGATATAGGCCCACATATTTTTCATACTCCAGATAAGAATCTTAAAAAATTCTGGAAAGAAGAATTTGGTGATCTATTAGAAGAAGGTCAATATTATTGTTCGAATATCAAAGGAGATAATTTTGACGAATTTCATCCATACCCTATTTCATGGGAACAAATATCAAATTACCCATCTAAATTAAGAAAAAAAATTGTTAACGAGATTACCTCAATTGACAATTACATAAAAGCTAAGGCCTTTAATTATAAAGAATATATGGACGCACAAGTAGGTCCAACTTTAAGGAGTATGTTTTTTGAAAAGTACCCAAAGAAAATTTGGGGGATTGACCCAAATAATATGACAGCGGATTGGGCACCGAAAAGAATAAAATTTAGAGAGAAAATTTCTCCCTTTTACTATAATGAATGGTCTGCAGTTTCAAAGAAAGGTACAGGAGCTATTTATTCTAGAATTGCAGATAATATAATTAATTTTGGTGGAAAAATATCTTTTAACAAACGTGTAATTAGTTTGAAAACTATTAACAAACTTATTACTGAAATAAACTTTTCAGATAAGACTAAGCAAATAGTTAGTCCTGAAGATATAATAATTTCATCTATCCCCATTACAATTTTATCAAGGTTTTTTAATTATGAATCTAAATTGAGTTTCAGAGGTGTAAGATTAGGTTATTTTTTATTAAATAAAGATAGATTATTATCGAAAGGAAATAATTGGTTATATTATGATTCTGAAAATTTGCTTTTTAATAGAATTACAGAACCTAAGAGTATGAGTAAATCATTAGGTGTTCCGAATAAAACTGTGATAGTGACAGAGAGCAGTTATAGCAAAAATGATCAGTTAGACAAATTATCAGATGAAAATTTTATAAAAAAATTAGTTGAAGATTTAAAAAAAGTTTTTGATTTAACTAATGACGATATATTAGATACGCTTTCTCACAAGGAAGATTTTGTCTATCCAGTTCAGACATCGGGATATCAAAAAGAGTTAGCTAAAACAAGGTCAATAATTGGTCAATATGATCAATTATATTCTTTAGGAACTGGTGGTGACTTCAATTATGCTGATAGTCAAATTCTTTTTCACATGGCATTTGATACATCAGATGAAATTTTAAATAACAAAAATACCAATTCCAAAACAATAAAAGACATAACTCCAGTAAGACAAAATTCGCATGTAAGCTTAGGAGATAAAATAATTGGCAATGGCAATGATTGCTACATTATTGCAGAAGCTGGATTAAATCATAATGGGGATTTAAAAATTGCAAAAGAATTGATAGATCAAGCGGTGTTGTCGGGATGTTCAGCTATAAAATTTCAGTCATTTACTAAGGGTAGTAGGGTATCTAAAACTCAAAAATTTGCTAGATATGCCGAAGAGGCTGATGGTTTGCAAGAGAATATATATGATTTATTTGATCGTTTATCACTTTCTTTTAAAGATCAAAGGGAAATATTTAATTACGCTGCGAAAAAAAATATTCCCATTTTTTCTACTCCATTTGATTTTGAAAGCGTTGACTTTCTTGAAGATTTAGGAGTGTTTGCATATAAGATAGCCTCAATGGATTTGGTTAATCTTCCATTAATTGAATATATTGGAAAAAAAATGAAACCTATCATTTTATCTACAGGCATGAGCACCTTGTCTAACATAGAAGATGCTGTTAACAGTATCTTAAAAACTGGTAATCCCAACATTATTCTATTGCATTGTAATTCTTCGTACCCTGCACCAGAAGAAGAGATGAATTTGTCAGCTATTGAAACACTTAAGAATACATTTAAGATGCCAGTTGGTTTGTCAGATCATACATTTGGATTATTTGTATCGCATACCGCTATGGTGTTAGGAGCAAATGTTATTGAGCGTCATTTCACACTTTCAAGATCCATGGTTGGTCCTGATCATATTTTATCCTCTGAATTAGAAGAGATGACTAAATTAGTGGATATATCAAAAAGGTTACCTAAAATATTGGGTAGTGGAATTAAACAAATACAACCAACTGAGTTGATGACATTAAATATGCAACAAAAATGCATATATGCTGCAAAGAACATACAAAAAGGAAAAAAAATTGAGTTCAGTGACCTGGCTATCAAAGGTCCTGGTGGAGGAATATTACCTAAATATATTGACTTAATTATTGGAAGAAAAGTTAATAATGATATTAAAAAAGACACCGCAATTAATTGGAATGATGTTTAGTTGAGTAGTTTAAAATATGGATAATATTATTGCTTTAATACCTGCTCGTTCTGGAAGCAAAGGAATACCAAAAAAAAATATCATACATTTCAAAGGAATACCTTTATTGGCTCACAGCATTATTTATGCAAAAAAATCTCTGTTAATCAAAGATATAATTGTTTCTACAGATTCTGAAGAATTTGCAATTATTTCCAATAAATTTGGCGGAAGAACGCCATTTATTAGACCCAAACATTTGTCAGGAGACACTGTTGAAGATTACCCTGTAGTAAATCATGCAGTAAATTTTCTTGAAAATGAGAAAAAAGAAAAAATTGATTTTATTGCTCTTCTTAGACCAACCTCGCCATTAAGACCTCAAAATTTAATTGAAAAAGCATACAATCTTTTAAAAAAAAATAAATTAGGGACTTCAGTAAGAAGTGTAGTTCGTGTAAAAGAACATTGTTATAGACAATGGTTTAAGGAGGGAGATAAATTACTACCATTTATAAGTAATGTTTATGAACCTTACAATTTGCCTAGGCAAAAATTACCTGTTTCTTTTTTTCAATCTGGTGATATAGAATTTATTAGAAGAAATACTTTAAAAAATAAATCTGTAAGTGGAAATTACGTTTTACCTTTAGTCTTAAATCATAAAGATTTGTATGATATAGACACTCTGGAAGATTTAAATAAAAAAAGTTAAATTATAGTTCAGTACTTATTTATTCTATCAATAATATTAGTAGTAGATTTATTATCTATTAAAGGAATAAAAAAAGTTTTAACTTTTATATTCATTAATGTTTGAATATAAGTAATTGTATCTTTATTATAATCATTTCCTTTGGTATAAATATCTGGTTGAATATTTTTAATTAAATCTTCTGGAGTTTGTTGATCAAATATTATACATAAATCAACGGATTTAAGAGATGAAATTATTTCTGATCTATCTTTTTCGTCAATTATAGGTCTATTCTTTCCCTTTTGTAACATTTTAGTAGATTGATTTGAATTAACGCCAACTATTAAGCTATTCCCAAGTTTTTTTGACTCTTTTAAATATCTTACATGTCCTATATGTAATAAATCAAATACACCATTTGTAAAAACAAGGGGTCTAGGTAATTTAGATATCAAATTATTAACAATTCTTGCATCTTTTTTAAAGCCTCCTTTTCTAAAATAATATTGACGATTTTGCAATTTATTTACTCCAAGTTAGCATTTAGCTTTTCAATATAATTAGCTATACCTTCTTTAATTGTATAAAATTTTTGTTTAAATCCAAATTTTTTGATTTCATCCATATTAGCAAGGGTATATGGTTGATATCTTCCTTTTAGATTTTCTGGAAATTTTATATATTCAACAACGTTTTTAAAAATTTCATTATTAACTTTAGTATGATTTGAAATGATTTCTCTTGCAACATCGTTAAATGAAGCCACTTTACCAGTTCCTAGATTAAAAATACCAGACACATTTTTGTTTTTATATAGCCATATGATTGTTTTAACTACGTCGTCAATATAAATAAAATCTCTACATTGCAAACCTTTATCATAATCTAAATATTTGCCAAATAACCTAATTTTGTTACTTTTCTTATACTGATTATAAAATTGAAAAATAGTCGAGGCCATTTTTCCTTTGTTTTGTTCACCATATCCATAAACATTAAAATACCTCAGACCAACAATTTGACTATGAGATTTTCTAAAATTCCTTCTGACATAATTATCAAATGCTAATTTGGAATATCCATAAACATTTATAGGGTTTTCATAAGAAGCATTTTCAATGCATGTTTTATTTAATCCGTAAATAGCTGCAGAAGAAGCATATATAAATGGAACTTTATTTTTTATAGCCCAATTAAGAAGTATAATAGAAAAGGTATAATTATATTTGAACATTAATTTTCCATTTCTTTCTGTAGTATCTGTGATGGCTCCTTGGTGAAATATGCATTCAGGTTTGTTAAGAAAATTAGAGCTTAATCTATTTAAAAAATCTTCTATATCTAAAAATTCATAAAATGAAATTTTTTTAAGATTAGTGAATTTTTCTCCATTACTAAGATCGTCAATAATTAGAATTTCATTGATTGAATTATTATTAAGTTCTTTTGCTAAAGCACTACCAATAAAACCGGCACCACCTGTTATCCAAAATTTCATTAAAATATTTCCTCAAACTTTATAGATGTTGTTCCAAATTTTTGCACAATAATACCTCCTGCTTTGTTAGCAATTTCACAAGCTTTTTTTAAAGAAAAATTTATTGAAAGCAATACAGATAATACGCTAATGACTGTGTCACCAGCACCAGTAACATCAAAAACTTCAGAGGGATTTCCTCGAAAATTTATTTCTGTTTCTTTATCTTGTTGATATAAAGTTATACCTTCTTTGCCTTTAGTTAACACAATATTTTTAATATTATTCTCTTTCATTACATTAAACACTTTAACTTTAAAGTCATTTTGATCATCATAACGACCTATCAGTCTTTCAATCTCTTTTAAGTTTGGAGTAAGAACGTCAGCACCTTTGAATTTAGAAGGGGTATGTCCTTTGGGATCAACTAGACATATTTTTTTTAACCTATGTGCTTGTTCGATTAAAGTTGGAAGATTTTTAAGTATTCCTTTATCATAATCACTAAATATAATTATATCTGATTTTTTAGCTCTATCGGTGTAGGTTTTAAACATCTTTTCATTTAATTGTCCAGGAGCCTTTTCTTCGTCAATTCTTAAAATTTGTTGAAAATTACTAATTAACCTAGTTTTTTTAACAGTCTTAAATTTATTACTTTTTTCAATATAGCAATTTATATTTTTTTCTTTTAATTTATTGATTAGGTTATTTCCTTCTTTATCGTTTCCTGTAACACTTACAATCTCAACATTACAACCTAAAGATTTACAGTTTAATGCTACATTTGCTGCACCGCCTAATCTTTGATCAGTATAAATTACATTTAAAATAGGTACTGGTGCTTCTGGTGAAATTCTTTTAACTTCACCAAAAATATATTCGTCTAAGATTATATCTCCAACAACTAAAATAGTTTTCTTTTTAAGATTTTTTTCGTTTATCTTCATCATTCAGCTCACAAAATATTTTTTAATTATCATTAATTTTTCTTAAAAATAGATAAACAATCGTATAAAAAGAAAATAATATTGTAAAAAAGTAAATACTTTCTAAATCTTCTAAATTATCGTCAAATTTGTAAATCAAAAATGTTATTGAGGGTAACAAAGCAATTAAGTTAATTATTATACCAGTTAGAGGGTTGCTATCTATATTATTATTTTTAATGAAATCTAATCTCTTGATGTTAGCGTTTATAATAGTATGAAGATGTAGATTATCTGGATGTGTTATTTTAGAAGATATGTAAACCCTCCTAAACACAGTAAATACCAACTCCCAAATAGGATAAATCATTATAACAAGAGCATTAAGCATATTAAAGTTATTTAAATTATTACTCATATAGATTAGTACTGTTGACAAAATTACACCTATAAAATATGAGCCACCATCTCCTAAAAATATAAATCCCTTAGGCCAATTGAAAACTAAAAACCCAAATAATGATCCAATCAAGACAATTAAGACAGTTATTAGAGACAAGTCATTGGATCTATAAGCATAACATAGCATTACTAGACTAACAGTTATTCCAAATATTGTTAATAAACCGTTTGCACCATCCATCATGTTGGTAGCATTTAATGTTGCAATCATACATGTCAAAGTTAATATCACGGCAAAAATTTTGATCTCAATGACATTATCTACAAAATCAATATTAGTATTTTGAATTAGATTTTCTGAAAAAAACAACCAACAACAAGTGCTAATAAATAAGGTTAATAATCTTTTAGTTGGTTTTATGTCTTTAATTAAATCCTCAATAAATCCAATTATAAAAATGATAATGGCAAAAAATAAAATAGAGATTAAATTGAAATTGATTTTGTTATTAATTGTAAATTCATTAATTATAAAAACAGAAATAAAAGAAATTACAATTGGTAATCCACCTATTCTCTTAATTTTCCCGTCATGTATCTTTTGTGTACCTTCGTTAAAATCAATCGAATAACGATTGGGAATTAATTTTTCCCTAATGAATAGATAACTTAAAGATAAGCTTATAAAAAAAGAGCCCAAAAGAAAAAAAAGTATGTAATGATCAAATGTGAATAAATTCAAATTACGAACCTTTTTGTTTGGACAATATAAGTTTGATTTGTTTTCTTCTGATTGAAAGTTTTTTATTAGTTACAACTAAGTTGGTCATCATCCCTTTTTTAACTTTTCCTAATCTAGTCATGACTAGTGTAGAAATTAGATTCAAACATATTTTCTGAGCTGTTCCTGCCTTTAGCCTTGTTGATCCAGCCACAATCTCTGTTCCTGTATCCAAAACTATAGGTATTGTGCAATTTTTTTCTAATTTACTATTATTGTTATTACTTATTCCAATAGTTAAAGCACCCAAACTTTTTGCGAATTTTATAACATCAACAGTAAATTTTGTTGAACCACTTGCTGCCAAGCCAATTACTACATCTATAGGTTTTATTATATTCTTTACAATCTTATGAACTTTTTCATTTTTTAAATCTTCAGCCCCTTCTATTGACTTAGTAAGAGCTTTATTTCCACCAGCAATTATGAATCTAACCCTTTTTCTGGGCCAACCAAATGTTGGAAAAAGTTCTACACCATCTTGAACAGCAATTCTAGCTGATGTGCCAGCTCCAACATATATTATTTTACTATTACTATCTTTTTTTAAAACTTCTATAATTTTAACTACAGACATTTCAATTGAATCAAGAGAATTATTCACTGCATTAAACGCATTTAAATGATTTTCTAACATCACTTTAAGTGCTTTATTGTTGCTTAAAGAGTCAATATGTTGATTAGATTTAGGAATTGTTTCTGTAGTTTCTTCTTCTTTCATTCTTAATCCTGATATAAATTAGTACAATTTCTACACTCAAATTTTTAGAATTTTCATATTTCTTATCGCAATCTAATTAGGTAAAAATCTTTATAGATTTTTTGCTAAACATTTTAGGTATGAATAAATCACGTTTAACAACGCAACTCACTTTAACGGTTTTCTTTGAAGGATCAACTTTGTTCAATCTATCAATAATATCTCTAACTTCATCAATTTCAAAAATTTTTTCATTTCTTCTAAATTCAGATTTTTGGCCCTGTATTATTTTTCTTAAAAAATGAAATATATTAAATCCTAAAGTTTCTCTCATAATTTGTTTAAAATTAAATTTGTATTTAAGACTAGAAACATAAGAATTATCAGTTTTTAGAAATTCATAAATAACTTTGCTAACTCTATATGAAGAAAGACCGTCTTTTTTAAACAATCTTGATAAGATTAATTGTTTTCTTTCATTTATCATTTTCTTACTTGTTTTTAATTTTCTTTTTTTAATAACATTGTCTATATAAATCACTAGTTCCTCAAAGTTGTTTGCAATGTGGCTTATATTTCCTGGAGGCCCCTCAATTTTTAAATGTGGTGTATTAATCCATTCTATAGATATTGGCTCTTTTCCAATCATTACTGCTTCAATAGCAGTTTGGCAATTTAGATGAAGCAAAGCTTCGCAACAATTCAACCATTCAATAACTGTTTTAGTCTGGCTTATATGAAAATTTGAGTTTTTTAGAAGTACTTCATATGGCTTTGATGCCTCAAAAGGATGAGGCCTTAAAACAAAATCAAAGTCAGGAAATTTATCACAAACTTTTGAAATAATTTTAATTATTTTTTTATATGATTCATATGAATCTCTAGCATATCTTTTAGAAAAATCTCTATCATAACCCATGGCAACCATAGCTTTCTCTTCTATTTTATAATCAAAAGTAAATTTGGGGTTGCCGACTGGAAAAGTTGTATTAATTAATATAAATCTTTTTTTATTAAATATTTGAGGTAAAGTTTTACTGTATGGGTAAACACAAAAATCATATCTTGGACAACCAGTTATTTTTAACTTTTCATCATTAAATAAATTTTCTTGTTTAAAAGCTTTATATTGATCCTTTCCCCATAAACAATATATATCTACTAAATCTCTTTCTTTGATTTTTTTTATAAAACTAGCAAATTTGGATAAATCTTTTCCTGGAGATCCTTCAGTATCAAGGATACATACCTTTATGTTCTCTTTTTTGTATCTTAATAATAAGTTTACATTATTAGGTCTTAGATAATTAATTATAACTAGATCTGGTTTTAATGAGATTATATCAAATGCTTGATTATACATTGGGACTATATAACAAAGGGTATTTTTTTTTGCTAAGTGCCAGGCTATAAGAGTTATCCCCTCAAGATCCCTAAGAGGATTATCTACAACTAAACAAACTTTAAATTTCATTTAAAATCAACAATACTTGCTAAAGGTTTAATTTTATAACGTGCTTTATTAAATATAAAAAATAACTTTTTATATGATACATTAAATGAAAAATATTAGAATAGCTTCTTCTTTGTGCATCATGAATTGCAGAAATATGTTTTGACTGAGCTACTTTAAACCCAATTTTATTAGCTCTTTTACATATATCAACATCTTCAAAATACAAGAAATAATCTGTGTCGAATCCATTTAGAGTTGCGTAATCCTTTTTGGAAAAAACAAGAAACATTCCTCCAATCCAATCTGTCAATAAAATATTATCATTTTCTTTATAGAAAAACTCTTCTCTAGGGTACATAAAGATACTTGTGAACAAGAAGAAAAACCCTGGAAATTTGCGAGAGTTCAATGATTTAGCTTCTTTAATATTTAGAATACTAGGCCCTATGATGTTGATTTTTTCCTTTTCTTTTATAAAAATAAGATCATCTAGAATTTTTGTTTTCAGTCTGATATCTGGATTTAAAACGCAAAAGTATTTAGTATTACAAAATTTAAATGCATTGTTATGGTTAGCACCAAAGCCTTTTACATATTGATTATAAATCCAAAAAATTGGTACATCATTTAGCCATTTTGGTTTGGTTATCTTTTCTTTGATGTTAATTGTTACAATGATTTTTGACAATGATTTACAATCTCTAAGGTCTTTTAATAAAGGTAATAAAAGATTAAATTGCCCATGACTTACAATTGAAACAGTAATATTCTTAAAATTTTTCATAAAAACTAAACTATTTCCCAAAAGACAGGGAAGTCAGGTTTAAAGACGACTATTGAATCTTTTTCAACCTCTATTCTGTCCATAAAATTAATAGGATATGTCCTTTTTACAAGTTTAATTTTTTTACTATTTGGTTGAAGGCTGTAATGATTTGAACCATTCAAACTTGTAAAACGTTCAATATTATTTAGTGATTTATTTTGATCAAATATTTCAGCTAAAATTGACATACAGTATGTTGCATTAAATACACCAGCGCAACCGCATTCACTTTCCTTATCTTTTTTAAAATGAGGAGCAGTGTCAGTTCCTAAAAAAAACTTTGAATTTCCACTTATAGCCGCCTCTACAAGAGCTTTTCTGTGTACTTCTCTTTTAAGAATGGGAAGACAATAATTGTGAGGTTTAATACCATTTAAAAAAATTGAATTTCTGTTAAGAGCAAGATGATGAGGTGTTATAGATGCTGCTAAATTTTTGTTTCCCTGTTTTATGTATGACACTGCGTCCTTGGTTGTAATGTGTTCAAGAGTTATTTTAAGATCTGGTAATTCTTTACATAAAAATTCTAGATTATTTTCTATAAATACTTTTTCCCTATCAAATATATCTATTTCCTTATTTGTCACTTCACCATGGATAAGTAAAGGCATTCCTATCTCTGACATTTTTTCAAGTATAGGCATTATATTTTTTATATTTTTAACACCTGAATCTGAGTTAGTAGTTGCACCAGCTGGATAAAGTTTAGCTGCGAAAATTAATCCATTTTTAAAAGAATCTTCAAGGTTCTTGCAATTAGTGTTTTCTGTAAGGTACAAAGTCATGAAAGGACTAAATTCATCGTTCTCTGGAATTGCGTCCATAATTTCTTTTTGATATATTGAAGCATCTGCTCCCTCAAGAATCGGTGGAGATAAGTTTGGCATCACTATTGCGCGAGCGAAATGTCTTGAGGTTTCAGGAACAACTGCTTTTAAAATTGAACCTTCTCTAAAATGAACATGCCAATCATCAGGCTTAATAATTTCTAATTCTTGCATTATTTTCTTCTTAACTTTCAAAATAACATTTTGTATGTTAATTACATACACAAATTTTAATAAATAACCATTAATTTTTGGTAGATAAAATATGAAAGTTTCAATAATTTCTGCTAGTCACAGACACAATTCTCAATCAAAAAAAGTTTCAGAATTTATATTTCATAATCTATTAAGATTACACTCTAATCTTGACTTATTCTCAATAGACTTAGCTGAGTCATCTCTTCCACTTTGGTCCCCTGATAAAAAAAATGGAGAGGGTATTTGGGGAGAAACCTGGAGTTCAATTTCTGAAAATTTCAATAACTCTGATGGATTTATTTTAATTGTTCCGGAATATGGTGGAATGGCTACTCCTGCAGCAAAAAATCTTTTTTTATTATGTGGCAACGGCGAATTTTCGCATAAGCCGGGTTTGATAGTATCAGTTAGCAGCGGTAATGGAGGAGCATATCCCATAGCTGAATTGAGATCTTCTTCTTATAAGAATACTCACATAATGTGGATACCAGAAAACATTATTATAAGAAATGTAGAAGAATTTAATCCTGGTTCTCATGGGAAAAATATTCCTGATTGGTTGGATAGAAGAATAGATTATGTATTAAATTTGTTACTAGCTTATGCATCAAATATGAAACCACTCAGAGAAAAGGTTAATAGAAAGGATTTTGGAAATGGAATGTAATAATATACACCAACAATTCAAGAATATCGGAGGCTGGGAGCAAACTGGTGATGGAAGAGAAGCATACTGTAAACTTTTTAAGTTTTCAGATTTTAAACAAGCCTTTTCTTTTATGACCTGTATTGCTATGAAAGCCGAACAAATAAACCATCATCCTGAATGGGAAAATGTTTATAATAAAGTTAAAATCACTCTAACCACCCATGATAAAGGTGGAATATCTGAATTAGACTATGAAATGGCTCTTTTTGCCGAAAGTTGTTCTAAAAACTATATCTAATTTCTTGGTAAATTAATTATGGAAAATGATATAATTTCTAATCCTGTGATTTGGTCTCCATCTGATGAAAGAGTTAAATCTTCTCAGATGTATAAGTTTATGAAAAATATCAATGAAAGATATAACATTAATCTTGATGGTTTTGCTAAATTGCATAATTGGTCTATTGAAAACAAATCAGACTTTTGGTTATCAATTTGGGATTTTTTTAATATCAAAGGTTCAAAAGGGACGGAACCTTATATTGATCCAATTAATGAAATGCCTGGAAGTAAGTTTTTTCCCAATGGAAAAGTTAATTACGCTGAAAATATGCTTTCAGGCGATGATTTAGGTTCTGCTATTGTTTTTAAATCTGAAGATAAAATAAGAAAAGAGGTAACTTGGATACAATTAAAAGTTCAAGTGGCAGCATTGGCAAATTTTTTAAAAAAACAAGGCATTGTTAAAGGTGATAGGGTTGCTGCTTATATGCCGAATATGCCTGAGACTGTGATAATGATGTTAGCAACTTCATCTCTAGGAGCAATTTTTTCTTCTGCATCTCCAGATTTTGGTGTTGACGGAGTTTTAGATAGATTTGGACAAATAGAGCCAAAGATTCTACTTACTACGGATGGTTATTGGTATAATGGTAAAGAAATTAATATTACCAAAAAAGTAATAGAAGTAGTTGAGGCCTTACCTACTTTACAAAAAATTATTATTGCACCACTTTTGGGAATTGAAACTGGTTATAATAATGATAAATTTGTAAAATATAATGATATTCAAAATCAATATAAAACGAATGAAATACTTTTTAAGCCTCTCGCTTTAAGTGATCCTTTATATATAATGTTTTCAAGTGGCACTACTGGAAAACCAAAATGTATAGTCCATTCCAATGGTGGGATCCTTTTAAAACATCTAGTTGAAATGGGATTGCATTCAAATGCAAAAAAAGAAAGTAGAGTGTTCTATTTTACAACTTGTGGATGGATGATGTGGAATTGGCTTGTGTCAGGTCTGTTGTTGAAGTCTACAATTTACTTGTATGATGGTTCACCTTTTTATCCAAATGCAGAAGTTTTATGGAATTTTGTAGATAGCGAAAAAATAAATTTTATGGGTGTTTCAGCTAAATATATAGATGCGTTAAGTAAGGAAAATATCAATATCATTGATAAATACAAGTTAAAAAACTTGGAGATAATTGGCTCAACAGGCTCCCCATTAATCCATGAGAGTTTTGATTATATATATAGCTACATAAAAAAAGATATTTGTGTTGCGAGCTTGTCGGGAGGCACTGATATAGTTGGATGTTTTGTAGGTGGTAATCCAATGTCAGTGGTTAGAAGGGGGGAAATTCAAGGTCCAATTTTAGGCATGGATATTCATGTTTATAATGATAATGCAAAATCTCTTAAAAATGAGAAAGGAGAATTGGTTTGT
Organism: uncultured SAR116 cluster alpha proteobacterium; assembly: GCA_902619615.1. GTDB lineage: Bacteria > Pseudomonadota > Alphaproteobacteria > Puniceispirillales > Marisalimonadaceae > Marisalimonas. The sequence continues at coordinate 49,862 of CACNFD010000007.1, forward strand.
GTAAATAGCTTTCCTAGTATGCCATTATTCTTCTGGAATGATAACAATAATGAAAAATATTACGACGCTTACTTTAATAAATATGAGAATGTGTGGTGTCATGGTGATTATATCTTAAAGACTGAAAATGATGGGTTTATTATTTTTGGTAGATCAGATGCTACTCTAAATCCTGGAGGAGTTCGCATTGGTACAGCTGAAATTTATAGGCAAGTTGAACAAATTGATGAAGTTTTGGAGGGTTTGGTTATAGGTCAAATATGGAAAGGTGACACAAGAGTTGTACTTTTTGTTAGGCTTAATGAAAATACTAATTTGACAGAAGAATTAATGGATCAAATCAAGACCAAAATTAGAACAGGGGCTTCTCCTAGACATGTACCCGCAAAGATAATTTCTGTTAAGGACATTCCAAGAACGAAGTCAGGTAAGATAGCAGAGCTTGCAGTAAGAGATTTAATTCACAATAAACCAATAAATAATATTACTGCATTGGCTAACCCTGAATGTTTAGAAGAATATAAAAATATAAAAGAACTAAGCGCTTAACCAGCTTGTTTAACTTCTGAATTAACTAAAAATGGTTTTTCTTTTACAGTAATTGTTAATAAAAATGCTACTAGACCAAGAGCAACACTCAGCCACCACATATTTTCATAACTTCCATACAAATCAAAGAATCGGCCACCAAGCCAAGCCCCTAAAACTGCGCCCAATTGATGGCAAATAAAACAAATGCCAGATAATGTTGCCAAATATTTTGGTCCAATAAATGATAATATTATAGCGTTTGTCATAGGCACTGTTGCTAACCACAAAACACCTATCACAGCACCAAATAAAATAGCTACTGTTGCAGATGGTGGAGATAAAACAAATATAGTTATGGTAACTGACCTCATTAAATATATAAAAGCTAATGGCATGGGTTTTTTTACTCTTGTTCCTAACCATCCAAATCCAAGAGTGCCAAGAATGTTAGTAACACCAATTATTGCAAGAGACCATCCAGCAACTTCTGCTGAAATACCTTTAAACATTAAGTCAGCTGGTAGGTGTAACCCTATAAAAGTTACGTGAAAACCACACACAAAAAATCCCATAATTAATAAAATATAATTACGCTCTTTCAATGAAAATAATAGAGTGTTTTGTAATTCATTACCAAAGCTGTCCTTTTGATTAACTTTTTCATTTGTATTATTTAACAAAGGTAACAATATCAACAATGAAAATGTTATTATAGATAAAACAATTAAGCTAGTTTCCCATCCAAATGTTTTGTTCATCCACATCGTAGGCAAAACAACTGCAAATTGGCCAAAAGACGCAGCAGCTGCAATCAAACCCATTGCAAATGACCTTTTCTCTTGAGGTGCAACCTTACCTGCAATACTGACCATTGTGGCCATTCCAGCACCACCTAACCCAAATCCCATTAATGAAGTGGCTGAAAATAATGTTATTTGATTGTCAGGATTGCTCATTAAAAAAATTCCAGAAGCGAAACAAATGATACCAAAGGCCAAGACTTTTTGTGGTCCAAATCTGTCTATTAAAATTCCTAAACCAAACGTTACAACACCCCAAATGATTGCTTGAAAACCTATTGCAAAAGAAAAAAATTCCTTCCCATCTTTCATGAAATGGCTAATAGGTTCTAAAAAGAGGCCTAAAGATTGGCGAACTCCCATAATCATAATAATAATCAATGAACAAACCAAAATGATTAATTGCCAATCAACTTTTTTTGATAACATTTTTATGTCCTAATAAATTTATTAATATTACCTTATCTAAGATTATAATATTTTTTATCCTCTACCCTTATAATTTGGAACGTTATGATCAGGTAAAAATAACTGTTCTGGTTTTTTCCCAGTTTGCCAAAAAATATCTATTGGAATGCCGCCCCTTGGATACCAATAACCTGCTATTCTCAACCATTTTGGCGATAAAAGGTCAATTATATCTTGAGCAAGTGATATTGTGCAATCCTCATGAAATGCACCGTGATTTCTGTAACCTAAAAGATATAGTTTAAATGATTTACTTTCTACTATAAATTTATCTGGCACATAATCTAAAATTATATAAGCAAAATCTGGCTGAGAAGTTACTGGGCATATAGAGGTGAACTCTGGACAAGTTAACCTTATAGAATATTCTAAGTTTGTTTTGGGATTATTTACTTTTTCAAGAACATTTTTGTCAGGATAATTTGGAATATTACTTTTATTACCCAGTGCATCAAGTTGATTTGGTTTTGTCATTGATTAAACTTTCTTACATTTAAGTATTAATAAGTAAATTGTTGGTATTTTCTAGTTCAGTTGATATTATATCGCGCCATATTGTAATACTATTAACAGAATAAGAATTTTTTGGAAATAACACGCTTCTCGATGCATTTATCAATCCAAAATTTTTTAAACCAGAATAACTCTCGTCAGTAATTAGTGGCGCACAAGCTTCAGAAGCGGAGGCTCCTTGAGCTCCATAGCCTGGAATTAAAAACGGTGCGCTTGGTAATATTTTTCTCAAAGATATAGCTTGATCTTTGTAAGTTGCACCTGAAACTACGCCAATAGAAGATAATCCTGATTGACCCCTATTTTTTTCAATGGTGGGTTTCAGTATATTAGCTAAGTGTTCATAACATTTTACATTTTTATTTATTAAAATCTCTTGAATATCTTGCGAACCTTTGTTGCTGGTATGAACTAAAACAAATAAACCTGATCCAGTATCTTGTGCTTTTCTAAAGAAGGGTTCTAGGCTGTCTAGCCCTAACCAAGGATTTACAGTGAGTGCATCACTAGGGAAAGGGGCATTTTTACCAAGATAAGCATTTGCGTATGCTTTGCTTGTGCTACCTATATCACCTCTTTTTGCGTCCATTATAACTAGAAAATCTTTGGAATGTGCATATTTACACAAGGATGATAATAAGATCATACCCTCTGGCCCTAATTGCTCAAACAATGCAATTTGTGGTTTTATAGCTGGAACTTTTCCAATAACTGTCTCTACCAAAGAAAAACAAAATGTTTCAACTATTTTAATATTGTTAATTGTTCCATTTTCATTAAATATTTCAGGAATTAAATCTAAATGAGGATCAATGCCAAGACACAAAAAAGATTTAGTCTTTCTTATTTTTTCAAAAAGTCTGTCGCCAAAATGATCAACCATCTATTAGTAAATACCTAATGCATTTTTATAAGTATTAAACAATGTTTCTTGTTCAAGTCTTTCGTCAACATCCATTTTTCGCAGGGCTAATATTTTTCTCATTACTGTCGGGTCATAACCCAAAGATTTTGCCTCAGAAAATACTTCTTTAATATCAAAATGTATATTATTTTTTTCTTCTGATAGCCTTTCAATTCTCTCTATAAAACTCTTAAGTCTATCATCTTTTTTTGGGATTGATTGTTGAACATTATTTGATTTTTCATCCATGTTAGTGATCTTTGGCAATAGAATTTTTAAAATTTTCTTTTTGATCTTCATCTGCATCAGTTTGGTATTTTTCTTTCCAGACTGAATGTGGCATTCCATACACTATTTCTCTAGCATGGTCTTTGTCTACTTTTAAACCAGTTTCTTCAGCTGCTTCTGTATACCATCTTGACAAGCAATTTCTACAAAAACCACTTAAATTCATAAGATCGATATTTTGGACATCAGTTCTAATTTGAAGATGCTCTATAAGTTTTTTAAAAACAATAGACTCAACTTTGGTTTTTTGTTCATCATTCATAATGTTACCTTATTTTGAAAACTCTAATTAAGTTTTTTTAATCTAAATTCAATACAAAGACAAATAAATTAAAAAAATTGTAAAATTTAATAAATTATATTAGGTTAGGCTAACTTTAGGATTTTTGTTTATGATTAATGAAATTGAAATTAACTCTGACAGGTTTGCTCAAGTTAGGAATGCTAGAAATACAGAAATAGCTGAAGATTACACTGAAATGATAGCAGATTTGATCAGAGAGACTGGCGAAGCAAGAGCTGTTGATTTAGCAAAGCACTTTGGGGTAACTGGCCCAACAGTTAATAGTATTATTAGGCGTTTGGTAAGAGAGGGTTTAGTAGAAAGTAGACCGTATAGATCTATTTTTTTGACTGAAAAAGGTAAACTGTTGGCAGACTATTGCAAAAAAAGACACGAAATTGTTTACAATTTTTTAATAAAAATTGGTGTGAAGGAAGAAGTTGCTAAAAATGATGCTGAAGGTTTAGAGCATCATGTCAGTTCTGAGACGTTAAGCGTTTTTGAAAAATTTAATAAAGCTTAAACTTTTATTTTATTATTCCGACATACAGATAATATTTTCGTTCCAAATTTTTAACAGTTTTTATGGAGATTTTTTTAATTAATTTAATTTCATCAAGACCGTATGTATTTTCTGTTAAATTAGAATTATTTTTTACAATTAATATTTTTTCCCCATTTGTTTTATTTGTTAGATCGTAATTAAAATTAGATTCATAGAAGTTTCCCGGAATTAAACTATTTGTTTTTATAAAAAGTTTATTTTCTAAATTGTTTTCATGACGATTAAGGTAATAATTTAATCTTGAAATATCTCCTCTCTTTTCAAGGACAATTTTTGATATTTTTTCCTCTATAAAAGTGTCTTGTATTTTTGATGCAAGTTTTTCAAATCCTAAATTTTTTCTAAGTGGATTAGATTTTAAATTTAATGGATAGAAGCTTGCATTGATTGTAATTATTAAAATATATACTGAAATAGCTATATTTAAAAAAAGTCCTAAATAAAAAAATCCTTTAAAGATACTACTTCTTGTCAAGTTTACATAGTAACTGATAATTAAAGTAGCGCCAACATAAGCGGTAACTGCCCAATTTGCGTTTGCAATTTTTAAAAAACTTTGAACAGTCATTAAAATAATTATGGGAAGAGAAATCATAGCTAACAGAGTTATGTTTCGGTCTTTAAAAAAGCTATCAATTACTAACAAAAGATATAAAAAAAATAATAAAGGCCCAAAGACTAAAAATTGAGATGACAAAAAATCAATTACATTATCATAGTTAAGAGTAATTTCTAAAAGATTTGCGTTTGAAATAGTATGATTCACCGTTGCAAAATCATTTAAGTAATTCCAATATAAATTTGTACTTGCTATTAAGACACTTGTAAAAAGTATTATTACTATATTTTTGATATTTAAAAATTTACTTCTGTCATGAATTAGCCACCATATTATGAAGAAAATTGGAAAATACAAAGCTGCATATTTGGACAAAAAAGCCAATCCGAGAAAGAGACCTACAAACAAAGCATGATAGCTAGAATTTAGTCGTAATGATTTTAACAAAAAAAACAAAGATAAGGACCAAAATAATAACAGTGGAGTGTCAGTTGAAATTATAAATCCACCTAAAGAAGCGGCTGGTGTGAATATCCAAATTAAAGCTGCAGCCTTCCCTGCGTTTGATCCAAATGCAAATTTCGCGGTACCCCATAAAACTAAGGAAATTAATAGATGTGTTATCGGTGAAAAAAGTCTTACAGCCCATTCTTCATTTCCAAAAATAAAAGTCGATAATGAAATCATCCATGCTATTAATGGTGGTTTAGTAAAATAGCCTAAGTCTATATTTCTTGACCAATGCCAATATTGAGCTTCGTCAACAGACAATTCTATTGGGGATACATATAAAGAATATATCCTAGAAATAGTTATGATTATTAAAATAAAAAAAACTACAGGAGTATTTAGTAGGGTAAAGCTTCCCCTCTTCTTGCGGAGTGATAACATTTCAATCTCCCAGATAACATAAATTATTCTATATTTAATGAAAAAACAATATTATTGTGGATTAGTAGATTAGCTTACGTTCTTGATTTGTTATACATTTGAGTTTAATTATTAACTTTAGTCAACGATTGAGTGTTTTAGATGAATTTTAGTAATGAAATAAATGAAATAATTGAGGATTTTTCTTTCTTTGATTCTTGGGAAGATAAGTATCAATATTTAATTGATATGGGAAGAAATGTTCCTCAAATGGATGAAGCGCTCAAAACTGAAGAAAATAAAATGAAAGGCTGCCAGTCTGTAGTATATTTTTATAAATATTACAATGATGATGGGACTATTACTTTTTTAGCGAACAGTGATGCAGCCATAGTTCAGGGACTTATTGCTATAATGTTAAAAGTTTTTTCAGGAAAACAACCTCAAGAAATTCTGGACACAAATATAAATTTTCTAGAACAAATAGGATTGAATGATCACTTATCTCCCACAAGAAAAAATGGTCTTTCTTCTCTTGTCTCCTCGATTAAAAATTCAGCTCAAGAGAAATTAACATAGGAAATACAATTTGGTTGTTTCTGGAAAACAATATGAAATTTCTAGTTTAACTAATGATAAAGTTAAATTAATAAATAGTTTATATCATCGTAAATATAGAAGAGATTTGAACCTTTTTGTTGCAGAAGGTGTTCGAATTTGCAAAGAAGCTTTAGATAATAACTGGGAAATTAAATATTTATTATTTAATAAAGAAAATAAAGATAATTTAGCTATAAATGATTTGGTGAATGATACAACTTCATTAGGTGGAGATACAATAGCAGTATCTTCTCAAATATTATCTAAATTGTCACAAAAACATAACCCTCAAAATGTATTAGGTGTTTTTATACAAAAATGGCATCATCTTCCTACTTCCATTCATAACAAATGCATTGTTGCGCTTGAAAATGTAAGGGATCCTGGTAATTTAGGAACAATACTAAGGACTATGGATGCTATGGGGGCTGGTGATTGCGTTTTACTTGATGAATGTACAGACCCCTTTTCGTATGAAGCAGTAAGGGCGAGCATGGGAGCTATTTTTAACATAAACGTTATAGCCTCAAATCTTGAACATTTTTTAAAATGGAAGTCTGATAAAAATATTAGTTTTATTGGAACTTCATTAAAAAAAGCTTCAAACTACACCCAGGCTAATTGGAAAACACCTTTTGTTTTAGCCATGGGTAATGAGCAAAATGGTTTGTCTGATAAATTGATCAATAATTGTGATCAATTGATAAAAATACCAATGCTAGGTAAATCAGATAGCCTTAACCTGGCTGTATCTACAGGTATACTTTTATACGAATCAATTAGGAAAAATCCTAATTAGTATATTTATTGATCCCATCTTGCAAAAATAGCAGTATTAACTTGTCTTGGATTTTCCTGATCTTCAACAATGGATAGTTCGCCAGATTCAACTTTACCAGAAAACCTTCTCATTGTTTCATTTAATGCAAAATGTAAAGCTAAGTGACTAGATCTAATCGCATAGCTATTTACAATAATAAAAATAGGTTCAGGAGTTAAAATTTGAGTAATTAACTTTAACAAAATTGGAAGATTATTAAAAAAATCCCATATCTCACCATTTGGCCCTCTTCCATATTTTGGTGGATCAAGAATTATACCATCATATTTATTTTCTCGACGAATTTCTCGTTTGACAAATTTAATCGCGTCGTCAGTTATGAATTTAATTGGTAAGTCTTGAAATGAGGATAAGTTTCTATTTTCAAAAGCAAAGTTAATTGCCTTTTTACTAGCATCAACATGTGTTACAGAAGCGCCGTGGAAGGCAGCGTGTAAAGAAGCAAGTCCTGTATAACCAAATAGATTTAGAACTTTAGGAGAGAAAAATTTATCTGAACATTTAATTGCAGCTTGTATTTTTTTTGCAGCCCAAAGCCAATGTGGAGACTGATCCGGAAAGAAACCGAGATGTCTAAAAGGAGTAGGAGTTGCAAAAAATTTTATATTGTCATATTGCATTTTCCATTTCGGTGGTACGTGTTTTTTAAGAGACCATTTACCAGTGGCATCTTCGTTTAGTGGATTTGAGGATGATAGAAATATTCCAGAAGATTTTTCCCATTCTTTAATAGGTAATCTAGGCGACCATAGAGCTTGTGGTTCAGGTCTACTAAATAAGAAATTTCCAAAACGTTCTAATTTTTTACCATCACCAGAATCAACCAATGAATAATCTTTCCAATTAATGGGATGAAGTAGAAGTGGCGCCATTAGGAAATTTCCTTACAAATAAAATTTTGCAAAGTTTAAAACTAATGACAATATAAAGGAAAAAAAAAGAAATTAAATGAAAATAAATATTTCAATAATTATCCCAGTATATAGAGCAGTGAATACGCTTAAAAAATCTTTAAATTCAATAAATAAACAAAACATAGATTTAGAAAAAAAAATTGAGATTATTTTAGTAGTAGATGATGGAAAAAAATACAATGACATAGTTCCAAAATTTAATAAAAACATGTCAATTAGATTCTTGAAAACGAATGGTATAAAAACAGGTCCAGGTAACGCAAGGAATATTGGCCTTTCAAAAGCAAAAGGAGAATATATAGGTTTTTTGGATGCTGACGATGAGTGGTCAGAAAACTATCTTAGGAAAATGTATGAATTAGTAAAAAAAAATGGATTATCATTTGCGCCAACAAGAGTATATAAAAATGATGAATACATTGGACAATTTGAAGGAAAAAATAAAAAGTATTTATCTATAAATGATATAGGAGAAATTCCTTGTAGTTTCCATCCATTTGTAAAAAGAAACTTAATTAACAAATTTGAAAATAATAGAAGCCAGGATGTTTATAATACAGCTATATTACTAAATAAAAGAAATAAAGTAGAGATGATAGAAAATGAATATTATAAGTTAAACATTCAAAAAGAATCAGTAACTAAGGAAAAAGGATTTTCAATTAAAATTGATCAAGCTTATAAAAAATATCAGATAAAATCATTGAAAATGAAGAACTTAAAGGTATCAAAAATTTTTGCATTAAGACGAATTAAAAATAAGAAGTACATAGAATGGGCACATAAAAATAAAAAAAGTTTCTATGAATATCTAAGTGAGGAAAAAAATGGATAAAATAACAACATGTGTTTTTGACGCATACGGTACATTATTTGATGTAAATGCAGCATGTCGAGAACTATCAAAAGAAGTTGGTGATAAATGGAATGAACTCTCAAGTTTATGGAGACTAAGACAAGTAGAATACACATGGTTAAGAAATTCAATGAAGGAATATATAGATTTTTGGAAAATCACATCTGATGCTCTAGATTATGCTATGGAAACATTACATATAAAAAATGTTAAATTAAGAAATGAATTATTATCACTATACTTAGAACTAGACGCTTATCCTGAGGTTAAATCTGTTCTAGAAAAAATCAAAAACATGGGTTTTAAAACTGCAATATTATCAAACGGAAATAATAAAATGCTAGAGAGCGCAGTAATAAATGCGAATATTAAATCTTTACTTGATGAAATTTTATCAGTTGATGAATGCAAAGTGTATAAACCAGCGAGTGTTGTATATGATTTAGTGGAAAAAAAAATGGGAGTAAATAAACAAAACGTATTATTTTTTTCAAGTAACGCATGGGATATGCATGCAGCTTCTAATTATGGATTTAAAACTATATGGGTAAATAGATTTGATAGTAAATTGGAGAAACTACCAGGAAAACCAGATCAAATTATAAATTCATTAGAACAAATAGAAAAAATAATACAAAATTAACTATCGTGACCTATACCCCAATGCCAAAAATCAGTTTTATAATTATTAAAAAATTTATTAATAATCATTTGATGAACTTCCGAAGCACCGTCAACTAATTTTGCTTGACGAGCATAACGATAAATCCATTCAAGTATAATATCTTTACTATACCCTTTAGCTCCATTTAACTGAATAGCAGTATCTGAAACGTTATTTAAGGTATCAGCAACGAATATTTTGGCCATTGAAACATCTTGTCTAGATTTACTGCCATTTTCAATTTTCCATGCGGCTCTCATTACAAGTAAACGGGAAATGTCAATGTCCATTGCAGATTTACCAAGTTTTATTTGAACAGATTCTCTATCAGAAAGTTTGACACCGAAGCCTTCTCTGTTGGAAACATAATCTAAAGCAATTTCTAAACATCTTTTAGAGAGCCCTATCCATCTCATGCAATGTGTGAGACGAGCAAGGCCAAGACGTATTTGAACAATTTTAAGACCCTTACCAACTTCTCCTAGCCTATTTTCGTCAGGAATTTCTAGACCATTATACTCTATTTCACAATGTCCACCGTGTTCTTCAGGACCCATAATTGGGATACGTCTTTTAATTTTCCAACCGGGTTGATCTTTATGATAAAGGAAAGCAGTTAAGCCATCTTTAGTTTTGGCAAGTAGGATAAAATGAGATGCAACAGAAGCTCCAGTAATATACCACTTAAGACCATTAATTATCCATTTACCATTTGAATAAACAGCTTCAGTTTTAATCATTGATGGATCCGAACCACCGCCAGGTGCTGGTTCAGTCATAGCAAGGGAAGAGCGAACATCTCCATTAATTATTGGATCAAGCCATTTAACTTTTTGTTCTTCAGTTCCGATTTTATTAAGTATGTACATATTACCATCATCAGGAGCGGCACAATTGAAACAAACAGGGCCAAAAATTGATCTATTCATTTCTTCATATAGAGCAGACATACCAATAGGACCTAACCCAAGACCAGATCTGGATGTAGGCATTTGTGGTGACCAAAGTCCAGCAGCTTTAACATCTAAACGAATTTGATTTAGCAAATCTTCATTTATATTTTCATGATTATCATATGATGCACGATCTGACTCTAGAGGAATAATTTTTTGATTAACGAAGTCTCTAGTTTTTAATCTTAAATTTTCGATATGTTCTGGAAGTGTGAAATCCATAAATTGCTCCTATTGTCAAAGACCTGTACTTAGTCCGCCATCAACAGCTATTGTGGCACCAGTCATATAGGTGTTTAGTGGATTTACTAACATAGAAATAATTACATTAAGTTCTTCTACAGTAGCAAATCTTTTGAGAGGAATTTTCTTTTTAAGTAAAAAGCCTGCATCACCTTCTAATTGTTTTCTATTGATGTCCGTAAGTATGTAGCCTGGCGCAAGTGCATTAACACATATATTATATTTTGCTAATTCAATTGATTGAGATTTAGTAATTTGTATTAAAGCAGCTTTAGTTGCAGAATATGCTCCAACAAATGATAAAGGTCTATAACCAAGAGTGGAAGCAATGTTAATAATTTTCCCATTTTTATTTTTAATCATATTTGGAATTAAAGCATTTGATACATTAATTGATCCTAATAAATTAGTATCAATTATTTTTGTTAAATCTGAATAAGTTTCTTCATGTAACAATTTAGTATTTGCAATACCTGCATTATTTATCAAGGCGTAGATGTTTATATCATTTAAAATCTTCTTAACTTGCAACTCATCTGTAATGTCAAGTTCTAAATATGAATGACCTAGATCTTGATTAGGTAGAGATAAAATAACTGATTTTAGATTTTGTATATTACGTCCAACACCAATAATTTGGAAACCATCCTGTGCTAATACCTTAGAAAAATTGGCACCTAACCCTCTGCTTGCACCTGTTATTAAAACAGTGTTAGATTGAATAGTCATATATTATATACCTAAAATTTTTTTAAGTGTGATATTTCAATAATAATAAATTAGTCAAGTAAATATGTCAGTAAAAAATAAAATTAATAGTATAAATCTTTGGTTAAAAAAAAACACATCAATTAATGAACAAATTTTATCTATTAAAAAGTTTGAAACAGGACAATCTAATCCTACATTTATTTTGAAATCAGACCATAAAAGCTTTGTGCTTAGATCTAAGCCAATAGGAAATCTCCTTAGAGGTGCACATCGAATTGACAGAGAATATAAAGTGATGAGTGCTTTAACAAATTCAAAAATTCCTACTCCTAAAATGTATGGATATTGTAATGATGGAGATATAATTGGAAGTGAATTTTATGTTATGGAATTTATAAATGGTGCTCACGAGTTTGATCCAGATCTTCCAAATTATACAATAGAACAAAGAGATAAAATATATAAACATAAGATTAAAATTTTGGCAGAATTAGTTAAATTAGATTTAAAAAAAATAGGTTTAGAGAATTTTGGTAAACCTTATGGTTACCTTGAAAGACAAATCAGTTTATGGATAAAACAATACAGAGACTCAGAAACAAAGCATATAAAAAGTATGGAATACTTAATAGATACCATACCAAAATATATTCCACCTGAAATAGATAATTTGAAACCATGTCTTTTACACGGCGATTTTCGTTTAGATAATATGATTTTAGAAAAAAATAAATATATTCCAAGAATAATTGGTTTGTTAGATTGGGAATTATCAACACTATCACCCCCTTTTATTGATTTATCGTACTGGGTATTAATGCTTAGATTCGAAAAAACATGGCCAATAGGTGGTCTAAGTAATTTTAATAATCAAAAGTTTTATTCTGGTATACCAACTGAAGAAAAAATTTTAGAAAATTATTTAAATTTAACTAGTTTAGATAAGCCAAAATATTGGAAGTTTTTACTAGCATTTAATTGTTTTAGATTTGCAGGGATTCTTCAAGGGATAGCAAAGCGTGTTATTGATGGAAATAACTCAGGTGAAAATGCCTATGAAGTAGGAGAACAAGCAGAACCAGTTGCTGATTTAGGTTCAAAAATACTCAAAGAATACCTCTAAATTTTCTATTAAGAAATCTTGTGGGATTAATCATTAATATAGAAGCGATAAAAAGTGATATTGAGGATATAGTTAAAGCAACACTATAAGAATTAAATAAATCAATTATAACTCCACCAAAATAAGGTCCTATCATTTGTCCTATACTAAATGATGAAGTTAAAATGGCAGTAGAGACTCTAATTGATCCTTTATATCTAGACTGACCCTCTAATAATGCCAGTGCAGTTATTGGTATAAACGTTGAGCCAAGTAAAATAGACGCAGAAGTAATCCCAACTTTATTTTCTAATAGCACTGGCATTAAAACTCCTAACCCCATTATAGCACAAGCTAAAAAAAGAGCTAAATCATTGCCAATTTTTTCACCAAACCATGGCCAAAAAATAACCATAGGTATGCCTGCTAAACCTACTAACAACCAAACATACATTTCAGTAGCTTCCAAACCGGATGTTTCCCTAGCCATGGCTGAAATAAAAGTCCCCAGAATTACGTATCCAAAACCGTACAAACCATATGAAATAGAAATTAAAGAAAAACTTAAATTATTTTTATAATTTGAATTTTGAGAATATGAATGCTGCAAAATTTCGTTAGGAGTATATATAAAAATTGGAACAGCTAAAATTACTGATAACATAGCTACACCAATCCATAAATCATCCCAATGGAAACCTAATTCTCCTAAAATTGCAACTAGAATGGAAGATATGACTATTCCAAAACCTACACCAATGAAGTGTGAAGTGCTAAGTGATTTTTTCCCTAATGCTTGTATGCTTGGTAGAATTAACGCTGTGCCAAATATGAGAACAAAAGCACTGGATAAACCACTTATAAATCGAATAATAATAAAAAACAACACTTCATCATCTATGCTCATTAAAAATGTAGTTGATATTGAAAGAACTATAGAAATAAAAAAAACTAGCTTAACTCTTTTTTTAAAAATTGACGAAATTGATAACAGTGAACCACATAGGTACCCAAAAAAGTTCCATGAGGCAATTAAACCACCTTCAGTTTTAGTAATATTTAACTCTTCTAACATAAAGGGTAGTATAGGAGTATAAGTAAACCTACCAATACCTATTGCTAGAGCAAGAGCGGCTGTTCCAGTTAAAATTAAGACTAAAACTTTATAATTAAAATTTTTCATAAAATATCAATTCTTTAGTATCAAATTTAATGTGCTTTTTATTTTAAGTAAAACAAACAATAAATTAAGATTATTGATTGACCAAAATGAAAAATATGTTTCAAATGAGAATTTAAACAATTTATGATCAAAAAATGGATAATTTTTTTTCTATTAAAAATGAAACTGAAAACATAGTTAGGATTGAATTAACTAACGGTGAAAAACACAATCCATTATCTCTACAATTAATAAAAAATCTTACAAAAGCTCTAGGAGATGTTTCTGCGCAAACTAAAATAAAAGTAATAATTATTTCTTCTGAGGGGCCTGGTTTCTCAGCTGGGCATGATCTAGAAGAACTAAGACAAAATAAGAAAAATAAAGTTTTCTTTAAAAATTTATTTGATGAATGTTCAATCTTAATGCAAACCATATTAAAGTTGCCACAACCAGTTATAGCTGAGGTTTGTGGAATTGCCGCTGCTGCTGGTTGTCAACTAGTAGCAAGTTGTGATTTAGCTGTTGCTTCAGACCAATCTTCTTTTATGACTCCAGGTGTAAATATAGGTCTTTTTTGTTCAACACCTATGGTTGCGGTTTCTCGAAACATTAGCAGAAAAAAAATCATGGAAATGCTTTTAACTGGAGAAAAACTTAATGCACAAGAAGCCGTCCAATTTGGGCTTATCAATAAATGTGTACCACTAGAACGGCTTCATGTTGATACACTAAATTTGGCTAAATTGATTGCTTCAAAGCCAACTTCTACAGTAAAGATTGGAAAGGAGGCTTTTTATAATCAAGTAGAAATGTCACTAGATGATGCTTATAATTATACTTCTGAAGTAATGGCAATCAACATGATGGAAATAGATGCACATGAAGGTATTAGTGCATTCCTAGACAAAAGAACTCCCTCTTGGAATGAGAAGTAGAGTTAAGTAGTTTTAAAAAGTATCTTTTGAAGCGGATTTAAATTTTTTACATAGAAAATTATTTTTAGATCAAATACTATAATATCAATTTTTTATTATTTTATATAATTATAAAAGGCAATCTGTATGACACAAAGCTTTGATTTTATCGTTGTTGGTGCAGGAACTGCTGGATGTCTCTTAGCGAATAGATTATCAGCAAACGATAGATATTCTGTTGCATTAATAGAAGCTGGAGGAAATGATAATTACCACTGGGTTCATATACCAGTTGGATACCTTTATTGTATGGGAAATAAAAGAACAGACTGGCTTTATAAAACTACTTCTCAAAAAGGATTAAATGGAAGATCTCTAAATTATCCAAGAGGTAAAATCATGGGAGGTTGTTCGTCTATAAATGGTATGATTTATATGCGAGGACAAGCAGGTGATTATGACCAATGGAGACAAATGGGTAATGAAGGTTGGAGTTGGGATGATGTTTTACCATATTTCAAAAATATGGAAGATAGTTATGAAGGTGAAAGTGAGTTTCATGGCGCTGGTGGCGAATGGAAAGTAAATCAACAAAGACTTTCATGGGATATTTTAGATAGTTTTAGAGACGCAACTATTGAAGCTGGAATACCTAAAACAGATGATTTTAATGAAGGTAATAATTTTGGAGTTTCTTATTTTAAGGTAAATCAAAATTCTGGATTTAGGTGGAATACTGTTAAAGCATTTATTAAACCAATTCAAAACAGAAACAATCTTAAAATAATAAGTAAATGTGAAGTTAATAAAATAATTTTGAACAACAAAAAGTGCAAAGGTATACAAGTATTTAGAAATGGAAAGCTAGAAAACATTTTTGCAAACAGAGAAGTTATACTTTCTGCTGGATCTATTGGGTCACCTAAAATATTAGAATTATCAGGTATTGGTAATCCAAAAATACTCTCCAAATTAGGCATTAATACCTTGGTTGAGAGTAATAATGTTGGTGAGAATTTACAAGATCATCTTCAATTAAGAGTTATTTATAGGCTAGAAAATGCCAAAACACTAAATCAAAAAGCGAACTCTTTGCTAGGTAAAATAGCTATTGCTTTGGAATATGCTCTCAAGCGATCTGGACCAATGTCAATGGCACCAAGTCAATTAGGTGTTTTTGCAATGTCTGATAAATCTTATGAAACACCCAATCTTCAATTTCATGTCCAACCTCTTTCTTTAGATAAATTTGGAGACCCTTTACATAGTTTTCCAGGTTTAACAGCAAGTGTTTGTAACCTTAACCCTCAAAGCAGAGGCAAAGTTCACATTACTTCAAAAGATTACAAGATAGCTCCATCAATAGACCCCAATTATTTATCTGAAGAAAAAGATAAAATTGTAGCTGCCCAATCTATAAAGTTAGCAAGAAAAATAATTTCCCAACCTGCAATGAAAAAATATAATCCCAAAGAATTTGCGCCGGGTATGCAGTTTCAATCTGAAGATGAACTCAAAAAAGTTGCTGGTGATATTGGTACAACGATTTTTCATCCAGTTGGCACGTGTGCAATGGGCTCAAACAAAACCTCTGTGACAGATAGTAACCTAAAAGTAAGAGGAGTGGATGGTCTCAGGATTGCCGATGCTTCAGTAATGCCCACTATAACTTCTGGTAATACGAATGCGCCGACATTAATGATTGCTGAAAAGGCATCAGAGATGATTTTGCAGTCACATAAAATTTAGTAAGTATGAAATGGGTAATTAAGAGGTGAAAAATGAATTTTGAATATAACGAAGATCAGTTAAATATAAAAGAAATGGCAAAAAATTTTGCAGAAACAGAACTTATGCCCTATGCATCTGAATGGGATCAAAAAGAGATTTTTCCGGTTGAAACTCTTAAAAAAGCAGCTGAGCTTGGTTTGGCTGCTATTTATGTGAATGATACTTATGGAGGATCAGGTCTTAGTCGTTTGGATGCTGCTATTTGTTTTGAAGAACTTTCTAGGGGATGTGTGTCTACAGCAGCCTACATATCCATCCATAATATGGTTACTTGGATGATAGACGCTCATGGATCAGATCACATAAAGAAGAAGTTTATTAAAAAGTTATCAACTATGCAAATGATGTCTAGCTATTGCCTTACTGAACCAGGTTCTGGGTCAGATGCTGTGGCATTAAAAACTAAAGCTACAAAAAAAGGAAATAGTCATTACGTTTTAAATGGTTCAAAAAGTTTCATATCTGGAGGACCTACAAGCGATATTTTTGCAGTAATGTGCAGAACAGGTGAAGAAGGTGCTAGTGGAGTTTCATGTATATTAGTAGAAAAAGGAACAAAGGGTTTGTCATTTGGAAAACAAGAAAAGAAAATGGGTTGGAATAGTCAACATACATCTATGGTAAATTTTGATAATTGTGAGATACCAATAGATAATCTTGTTGGAAATGAAGGGGATGGATTTAGAATAGCAATGAAAGGTCTTGACGGTGGAAGGGTCAATATTGCCGCATGTTCTTTAGGTGGAGCTAGAGCAGCTTTAGAAGCATCTATGAGTTATTCTGCAGAAAGAAAACAATTTGGTAAATCACTAGACAAATTCCAAGTAACACAATTTAAGTTAGCAGATATGGCAACAGAATTGGAGGCTTCTCGTCTTATGGTTTTAAGAGCTGCATGTGCATTAGACACTGCAGATAAACAAGCTACAAAGCTATGTGCAATGGCTAAAAGATATGCAACTGATGTATGCTCTGAGATATGTAATATGGCTCTTCAAATTCATGGTGGTTATGGATATTTAAAAGACTTTCCATTAGAAAGACTTGTAAGGGATTTAAGGGTTCATCAAATCTTAGAAGGAACTAATGAAATAATGAGAGTTATTATTTCAAGACACTTAAAAGCTAATTAAATTTAAAAGGATAATTTGATAATGGAAGATGAAGTCATATTTACTGAAGATAATGGCGTAGGTGTAATTACTTTAAATAGGCCAGACAGATTAAATGCTCTTACTTATTCAATGGTTCAAAAAATAAATAAAAATCTCAATTCTTGGGAAATTAACGATAATATAAACAGCATTATAATTGAGGGTGCTGGAGATCGTTCCTTCTGTGCTGGAGGAGATGTTGTTATGTTAAGAAAAGAAGTTTTAGCAGACGGTGGGCCACCAACTAACTTATCTAAACAATTTTTTTATGATGAATATACCCTCAATTATAAAATTAGTAATTATAAAAAACCTTTTATTTCCTTAATTAACGGATTTACAATGGGTGGAGGTGTTGGTGTATCAATGCATGGTAGTCACGTGGTTGCCTCTGAAAAAACAATGTTTGCGATGCCGGAAACAGCAATTGGATTGTTTCCAGACGTTGGAGGAGGGTGGTTGCTTGGACAGTTGGATAAAGGTATTGGAGCTTGGTTGTCTCTAGTTGGTGCAAGAATTAAAGCTTATGACTTATTGAAGCTTAAACTAATAACTCATTATGTTTCCTCAGATAAAGTTATGGATTTAAAGAATTTAATCATTTCTTCTTCACCAAATTCTAATCAAAAGGTTAACAATATTATTGATCAATTTTCATCAAAACCACAAACTGAAGATAGTGTATTGATAGATAATGAGGAATTGATAAAAAAAGCTTTCTCTTATGATACAATCGAAAAAATATTTGATGAATGTGAAAAATGTATTGAAAATGAATTTTTGAAGATTCAATACAAAGAGTTGAAACAAAAATCTCCAACTTCTTTAAAAATATCTTTAAAGCAAATCAGAAACGCTAGTTATATGAGTTTAAAAGATGAACTTATAATGGAGTATAGAATGGTACAACGTTGCGTAGAAATTGGAGACTTTTTTGAAGGCGTTAGAGCGATGCTTATAGATAAAGATAGAAAACCAAATTGGAAACCCAACAATATTAGAGATGTTGATGAAACTCGAGTTAATCTTTTTTTTGAAGATTTAGGAGATTTAGACTTAATTTTAACAAATTAGAACAAAAGTTATTTTCTGGAGGAAAACTAAAATGAACAATGTTTACATTATGTCAGCAAACAGATCTGCAATCGGAGGATTTGGAGGTACTCTTAAAAACCACTGTCCTGTCGATCTAGGAACTTTAGTGGCAAAAGAAGCCATTGCAAGATCTGGATTTGAGGCTAATGAAGTTGAGCATGCTGTTTTTGGTAATGTTATTCATACAGAACCCAGAGATATGTATGTGAGTAGAGTTATTGCTCTACAGGCTGGAATGGACAAAGCATCTGCCGCGTTGACTGTAAATAGACTTTGTGGCTCTGGGCTTCAGGCAATTGTAAGTGCTTCTCAAATTCTCATGCTTGGAGATGCTACAGTTGCAATGGCAGGAGGTGTAGAGGTTATGTCAAATGGCGCACACATTGTTCAAGGTTTTCGATGGGGTTCTAGAATGGGTGATGGACAAGTTCATGATATGATGTTAGGTGCACTTCATGATCCTTTTGGTCATGGACATATGGGTATAACTGCTGAAAATATTTCAAGTAGATACCAAATTAGTAGAGAAATGCAGGATGAATTTGCTTTAACTAGTCAAAAAAGAGCATATGAAGCTATTAAAAATGGTACTTTTAAGGATCAAATCCTACCTATTGAAATTAAAACAAGAAAAGGAATTGAGATTTTTGAAATAGACGAACATCCAAAACCAGAAACTAGTATGGAAACATTAACAAGTCTTAGAACTGCTTTTAAAAAAGATGGTGTAGTAACAGCTGGTAATGCTTCAGGAATTAATGACGGAGCTTCTGCTTTAATACTAGCTAACGAAGAAAAGGCAAAAAAAGGTAAGCCATTGGCAAGAATAGTTTCGTACGGGTTTGGTGGTGTTGATCCTGACGAAATGGGTATGGGACCAGTACCTGCGTCAAAAATGGCATTAAATAAAGCTCAATTAACTGTTGCAGATCTAGATTTAATTGAATCTAATGAAGCTTTTGCTGCTCAAGCATGTGCCGTTAATAAACAATTAGGTCTAAATCCTGAGATAGTTAATGTTAATGGAGGAGCTATTGCATTAGGTCATCCTGTGGGGGCGACCGGCGCAATTATTATGACAAAACTTATATATGAATTAAGGAAACGTAAAGGAAAATATGGTCTTGCTACTATGTGTATTGGTGGAGGACAAGGAATAGCAGTAATTATCGAAGCTTTATAAAACAAAATGTCTTTCAATCGTATTTCAATTAAAGATGCAAAAGATCTTTTATCAAAAGATAATCTAATCTTAATAGATATAAGAGATTACAATTCTTTCAAGAATGGGCATATTGATAATGCCATTCATGTTGAAGATTTAAATATTCAAAACTTTCTTAAAGAAAAAGATAAAAATGATAAAATTTTAATTTACTGTTATCATGGCAACTCAAGCCAATCAGCTGC
Source organism: uncultured SAR116 cluster alpha proteobacterium (assembly GCA_902619615.1). Taxonomy (GTDB): domain Bacteria; phylum Pseudomonadota; class Alphaproteobacteria; order Puniceispirillales; family Marisalimonadaceae; genus Marisalimonas. The sequence goes on from CACNFD010000007.1 coordinate 70,056, forward strand.
CAATTTTTTTAGTCATCATGGTTTCAAAAATGTATTTAGCATGGATGAGGGATATGAAGGCTGGATAAATATTAATCAAAAATAAAATTTATTTAGAATTAAGGCTTCACAGCTTGTTTCAATAAAAATGATTTATATATATATATCTAGTCATAATAATCAAATGAGGAAAATTTTGGAAACTCGCAAAGGTGGTCGTCTTATAGATAGGCCAGAATTTAAGTCTAAACCAAAACCTATTACATTCTTAGGAAAAGATAAAGTGTCTGATGCGATCACCGTCATGGCTGATAAAAATTATGGATCAGTTGTCATTGTAGATAATAAACAAAAAGTCGTTGGTATTGTTACAGAAAGAGACATCTTAAAAAAATTAGTAAAAAATAACAAATCACCTAAAACTACCAAACTAGAAGATATAATGACTCCTAATCCAAGAGTAGCTAATGAAAATGATGATGTTCTTGATTGGTTAAGAATAATGTCAAATGACAGATTCAGAAGATTGCCAGTAGTAGATGCTAACGGTAAAATTAAAGTGATTTTTACACAAGGTGATTTTGTATCTTACACATGGCCAGACTTAATTTTTCAAGCTTCTCAATTAGCTAAAGCTTCATTCATGAAGGGATTTTCAATTAATACATTACTATTATTTATGATTGTTTATGGAGTTGCGTTAGTGGCTGCAATGAAAGCTTTTTTATAAAATTAAGACTTTGTCCTAAGCATTTGGTTAGATATCCATGTCATAACAATTTCATTATTTTGATTTGTTACAGTATGCTTTAACCTTGCTGTACCTCTTCTAGGGTTTTTTGCTGATTTTTTTGCTTCTAGAACTTCTATTTTTGTTTTTAATAAATCGCCCGGATACACAGGTTTAGTCCACCTTAGCTCGTCAATTCCCCAAGCACCCATGCTTGTTCCATTATAAACACCAGTTTTAAAAATTTGTGTAAATGATTTACCTAGTGTCATAAATCCACTTGATGTTAATTGACCAAATGGTCCATTGTTAGCAGCTTCTTCGTCTAAGTGGAATGATTGTGGGTCGTATTTTGAGGCAAAGTCAATTATCTCATCCTTTGTTACTAAGGTAGGTTCAGATTCAAAATTTAAACCTACCTCAAAATCTTCAAAATATTTTGGCTTAAGTTTCATAAAGAAAATAAACTATGTATATTATCTAGGGGCCAAACGAACTGAACCATCAAGTCTAATAGTTTCACCATTAAGTAATACGTTAGTCACAATGCTCTCTACTAACATCGCGTACTCCAAAGGTGTTCCTAAACGTTTGGGAAAGACTGTAGTAGCAATTAAGCTTTTTTGAACTTCGTCACTCATTCCTGCAAGCATGGCAGTGGCAAACAACCCTGGTGCAATAGTATTCACCCTGATACCATTTGATGCAAGTTCACGGGCAATAGGTAAAGTCATACCAACAATACCGCCTTTTGAAGCAGAATAAGCTGCTTGTCCTACCTGTCCGTCAAAAGCTGCCACTGAAGCAGTATTAATGACAACCCCTTTTTCACCTTCTTTGTCGGGTTCATTGGCTTGCATTTTGTCAGCGCACAATCTGAGCATATTAAAACTACCAATTAAGTTTACCTTGAGAACCTTTTCAAATAATCCCAAATCATGCATACCTCTACTCGATACAACTTTAGCCCCAACTGCTATACCAGCGCAATTTACTAAGCAATTTATACCATTAAAACCATCAATAGCATTTTTCATCTCTTCTTCGTTAGAAACATCTCCAACAACGTATTTACAATTTATTTCATCAGCAAACTTCTTTAGTCTATCAGCATTTAAATCAATTAGTAGTACCTCAGCTCCTTTATTTTTTAGGTATCTAGCAGTACCTTCCCCAAGGCCACTTCCAGCACCTGTAATAACAGCTTTAACATTTTCTATTTTCATTTTTTACTCTCCAAAATCACGTATATCATCTACCACTTTACCATCATTTGGTAAACTTTTTATGGGGACTATTTTAGCAGTGCCTCTTAAATTTATAACATTTTTAATTTCCTCAGATATCTTTTGTTGCAAAGATTCTACCTGATCTGTATCTGTAACCTCAGCTTCGACTTTCAAAATTAATTCATCCTTATCATTTGATCTACTAACAATCATTCTGGCAGAGCTACTAATCTTTAAATTTTCTAAAATTTTATTAACTTGCGACGGTTGAACAAACATACCTCTAACTTTTGTTGTTTGGTCTGCTCTACCCATCCAACCTTTTATTCTTTTATTAGTTCTACCAGTTGAGCTACTGCCTTCTAATATTGCTGAAAGATCACCTGTAGCAAATCTAATTATAGGTAACTCATAATTATTTAAAACAGTTACGACAACTTCTCCTACTTCACCGTCATTTAAGGGTATTCCAGTGCCTGGTTTAACGATCTCTAAAATTACATTTTCATCAATAACCATTCCGTCATTCTCGGTTGCTTCATAAGCAACAAGTCCTAAATCTGCTGTTCCATAGCACTGTCTTACATGAATGTTTCTTTCTTTAAAATTTTGAGCAACTGCAGGAAATAGTGGTCCTCCAGTGACCATTGCTTTTGTCAATTTTGAAAGTGATATATTTTTTTCGTCAGCTTTTTCTAGGATGATTTTTAAAAAATCCGGAACACCTACATATGCAGTTGTACCAATATCTTTCATTACTTCTATTTGTAAGTCAGTATTTTCTCCACCTGCAGGAAAAACAGTGCATTTTAAGTTTTTTGCTGCTTCTTCAAACATGGCGCCAGCAGGAGTAAAATGATAAGAAAAACAGTTTTGTACAATATCACCATAACCAAAACCAGCAGCATGCAATGCTCTAGAAAATCTCCACCAATCTTTTGAATGACCATCTAGGTCATATATAGGTCCAGGAGACCTGTATATATGAGCAAAATCTTTGATCTCAGAAACATTTAATTCTGCAAATGGTGGATAATCAGATTGTTTTTGAATTAAATCTGATTTTCTTAACAAAGGTATTGAGGCTAAATTTTCTAAATTCTCAACGGGGTTATCAAGTCTTAATGAATGATTTTTATTGAACTTAGCAGCATTTATTAGATTATTTAATTTTTCTAAATGATCATTATTTCTTTGATCAATTGAACGTGTTTCTAGATCATCAAAAAATTTATTTTTAATCATGCAAATATTATAACCATCTTTTACGTCTACGATATTGTTTTACATCTTTAAAAGATTGTCTTCCTTCTCCTGAAATTCCAAGATAAAATTCTTTTACATCCTCGTTGTCTCTCATTGACTCCGCAGTACCTTCCATAACCACACGACCATTTTCCAGGATGTACGCATATTCTGCATATTGAAGTGCCATATTAGTATTCTGTTCTGCTAATAAAATTGTCACTCCTTCTTTTCTATTTATTTCAGCAACTATTTCAAATATTTGTTTAACTAACTGAGGAGCAAGGCCCATAGAAGGTTCGTCAAGTAAAATCATAGTAGGATGAGCCATTAGTGCTCTTCCAATTGCAATCATTTGTTGTTCACCGCCAGAAGTATAGCCGGCTAAAGACGTCCTTCTGTCGCGCAGTCTAGGAAAATATCCGTAAACTCTTTCTAAGTCTTCTTTCACCTCTTTGTTATTAGTTCTAGTGTAGGCCCCTGTCAGTAGATTTTCCTCAACAGTTAAATGTTCGAAGCAGTGTCTTCCTTCCATGACTTGAATTACACCTTTCTTAACTAATTGAGATGGATCAAGATCGTGTATATATTCATTACTATAAGTAACAGAACCTTTAGTGACCTCTCCTCTTTCTGATGCAAGTAAATTTGAAATTGATTTTAATGTAGTGCTTTTCCCTGCCCCATTTCCGCCAAGTAAGGCTGTTATACCACCTTTTTTAACTTTTAAGCTTACGCCTTTTAATACAAGGATAACATGGCTGTAAACAACTTCTATATTATTTACAATTAAAACATCTTCAGAGGTGTTGGGTTTTTTATCTTTACTTACTTTAATGTCATCCATTTTATTTTCCTATGTGTAGAGAGAGCCTATTTAAATAGGCTCTCAATTTAATTTTTTTAACCACAACGCTCAGCAATTTTTTGCTCAGCTGCATATTTTGATGAATCTTCAGCGATTAACTTTTGAACCACATCAGAGTCCCCATACATATACTCTGTAATCATATTCCACTTTTTGGCTTTTGCGTCCCACTGTTGTACAGCAGCTAGGCCACTTCCACCATGGTTTTCACAAGTATTTTTGAATGGAGGAGCAAAGTCTTTAAAACCTAGCTCTTCTAATCTTTTAGCACTTAAATTCACATTTTCCATGCCATCTCTGTACATAGCTGGAGTAATTTTTGATGTACCATGAATTTTTTGTGCAACTACAGCTGCTTCTACCTGAACCATTGCTTGGAATAGACCTCTGTTATAAAGTACTGTTCCGAAGTGAGATCCGTCACCAGAAGCCTGACCTTTATCGTGTACAAACTTCTTAATATCAGCATGTACTTGAAAGTTAGTCCCAGGAGCATTAAAAGTTAGCGATTTGTAACCATGTGCACCTTGTCCAGCTGGTAAAACATCATTCTCAGAACCTGACCACCAAATTCCAATAAATTTATCCATTGGAAACTTTATAGATGCTGCGGACTTAACAGCAACTTGGTTCATAACTCCCCAGCCCCACATCAGTACATTATCAGGTCGAGCTTTACGTATTTTTAACCAAGTAGCTTTTTGCTCTTGTCCCGGATGATCAACAGGTAATAACATTAATTTAAAACCGTGTTTTTTACTTAGTGTTTGAAGAGTTCTTATTGGCTCTTTACCATATGCAGAGTTATGGTATACAAGTGCAATTTTCTTGCCCTTAATATTACCGAAATTATTTTTAAGTATGTGTCTAACGGCTATTGAAGCACCATCCCAGTAAGTAACAGGTGCGTTAAATATCCACTTAAAAACTTTACCGTTAGCTGCAGATGTTCTTCCATAACCAGTTGAGTAAACTGTTACACCATCAGCTGTAGCTTTAGGTATTAACTGATAGGTAATACCAGTAGACATAGGTTGGAATACCATTGCGTCTTTTTTGTTTTTCTCGTAACACTCCACACCAACTTGTGTTTTGTATCCTGTTTCACACTCTGGGTGTAGAATTTTCTCACCACCAATTCCACCATCTCTGGCATTGATCATTTTGTAATAATCTACAAAACCATCAGCGTTTGGAATACCATTAGGTGCATAAGCTCCTGTACGGTAAACCAGCATAGGAAATTTTAAATCTGCTATAGCCATTTCTACATAACTAGAAACAGCAATAACAGAGGCTGTCATTCCTATTAAAAGTTGTTTTATTCTCATCAGATCCTCCTCTTGAGAAAACATTAACGTTGTCTACTAAATTAAATTTAGTAGGGGAAAGGCCATCTTCTTAATTTTTCTTTTGCGATGGACCAAAGTCTTGCAAGGCCATGTGGCTCTACAATTAAAAATATAATCATTAACAATCCCCAGATTGTTATTTCAAAATGTTTAGCTGTAACAGCTGATAAACCAACCATATCAACCATCAAAAATTTAAGACCAATTGGTAAGGTAACAACGAACGCAGCGCCTAGAAAAGAGCCTAACATTGAACCTAGTCCTCCAATAATAATCATAAATAAAACTGGAAATGAAATTGTCATAATATCAAATGATTCTGTCACCTCAATTGCACCTAAAAAGACAGCAAAATATAATGCCCCAGCAACACCAATGTAGAATGAGCTTATTGCAAATGCTGATAACTTTGTCTTAAGAGGTGGCACACCAATAATTTCTGCAGCAATATCCATATCTCGAATAGCCATCCAGGAGCGACCCATTTTGCTTCTTATTAAATTTTTGGCTGCAAAACTTAATGTTACTACTAGCACTAAACAGAACAAATAAGTTGCGTATGAAGGGGCCTCCGCTCCTGTAACGGGAATACCAAACATAGTCCTTTCTGAAACAGTGATTTGACCTGTATCAGAGTAATTATAAAACCATGGCACTTTATTAAAAAGCCAAACCAAGAAAAATTGAGATGCAAGTGTGGCAACAGCTAAATAAAAACCTTTAATCCTGAGAGAAGGTAGGCCAAAAATAATACCAACAGCAGCAGTAATCAGTCCTGAAATGAGGATAATAATCATTATATTCATATCTGGGAAATAGGTCATAATCTTATAGGTTGAGAAAGCCCCAACAGCCATAAATCCGCCTGTTCCCAATGATACTTGACCACAATATCCAGTTAAAATATTTAATCCAATTGCAGCCAATGAAAATATCAAAAATGGAACTAAGATAGCTTTTTCCCAGTAACTATTAATTACAAATGGTATTATTAAAAAAGCTATGAACATGAGTGTACTAAATGCAATTTTATCCTGCAACAGGGGAAAAATGGCATGGTCTGATTTATATGAAGATTTGTATTGACCAGTTTCTTTGTAAATCATTAAATTTAAACCCTCTCGATAATCTTATCGCCAAATAAACCTTGTGGACGAAATAATAAAAAGACTAAAGCCATGACGTAGGCAAACCAATTTTCAAGCGCACCAGTCTCAAAATAACCACCTATATAAATTTCAGCTAATTTTTCACCAACACCTATTAGAAGTCCTCCAATAATAGCTCCAGGTATAGAAGTGAAGCCTCCTAGTATGAGAACAGGTAATGCTTTCAATGCTATTAATGATAAAGAAAACTGAACCCCTGACTCAGTTCCCCACATAATCCCAGCTACCATTGCAATAAAACCAGAAATAGCCCAAACAAGTATCCAAATACTTCTTAGTGAAATACCTACGGAAAGAGCAGCTTGGTGGTCGTCAGCAACAGCTCTTAATGCTCTGCCGGTTTTTGTATATTGTGAAAAAAGAGCTAAGGAAACAACTAAAATGACAGCAATTACTGTTGCCCAAATATTTAGCACATCCACATACATTCCGTAATAATCACTTCCTTCTGCGGCAAGACCAATTGTCGCTTCTTCTAACCAGATCGATCCTCCACTCGGAATACCAACGTCTAAAACCTTAACATCTGATCCCCACATTAAATCACCAACGCCTTCGAGCGCAAAAGCCAAACCTATAGTAGCCATAAATAAGATTATGGGATCTTGATTAATAAGGTGTTTTAGAACCAGTCGTTCTATTATCCATGCAAGAGCAATCATGGTTATCATAGTCAACAAAATAGCAAGAAAATTTGGCATCGAGGCGTACCAATTATGGTAATTTGTTCCAAAAAGTTCATTGATTAGATGAGCAAAAGGAACTTGCCCTGTTTGATAACCAACTAGAGTAAGCGCAGCAAAGAGAGCAAATACGCCCTGAGCAAAGTTGAAAACTCCAGATGCTTTAAAAATTAAAACAAAGCCCAAGGCTACGAGTGAATACATCACTCCGGACATTAATCCATTCAATACCGTTTCAATAAAATTAAGTAATTCTACACTCATAAAAAAATTTCCTTACTAATCATCAGACACACCTAGATACGCATCAATGACTGCTTTGTTGTTTCTAATTTCTTTAGGTAATCCAGATCCAATTTTTTTGCCATAATCCAAAACAACTATTCTATCTGAAATATCCATCACGACACCCATATCGTGTTCTATTAAAACTATTGTTGTTTTCAATTCATTATTAACTGTGAGAACAAATCTACTCATGTCTTGCTTTTCTTCTACATTCATACCTGCCATAGGTTCGTCTAGTAAAAGTATTTCTGGTTCCATTGCTAATGCGCGACCAAGTTCCACTCTCTTTTGTAAACCATATGGGAGTGATCCAACAGGTGTACGTCTGATTGATTGAAGGTCTAAAAAATCAATAACTCTTTCAACTCTTTCGCGATGTTCTTCTTCTTCTTTTGCCACCGGACCAAGATATAGTGCTTGCATTAGAAAATTTTGTTTTTGTTTTAACAGTCTTCCGGTCATAAGATTATCTAATGTACTCATTCCCTTAAATAATGCTATATTCTGAAATGTTCTGGCAATACCACTTTTTGCAGCTAATTCAGGTTCCATTTCACTTCTGTCGGTGCCAGCAAAATTTATTGTGCCACTTGTAGGTTTGTAAAATCCATTTATAACATTTAACATTGAAGATTTACCTGCCCCATTGGGTCCTATAATTGCAAAGACTTCGCCTTTTGTTACATCAAAGGAGACATCTGTAAGAGCTTTTACACCCCCAAAAGCTAAGCTAATGTTTTTAAGCTCTATCGCAGTCTTTCCATAAGGTATTTTTTTTAAATCTTCTAAACTCATTTATTTTTTACCTTTACTAGATTTCTTTGCTGTAGAAGTAGGTTTCTTAGCTTTTGTATTAGGAGTTTTTATTAAATGCCTAATTTCCATAGTTGCACTGATTTTACTTTTTCTTCCATCTTCTAGCGTAAATTCTGTATTGATTGTGGCAGTATCTTTATCAAGATATAAGTCTTTTATTATATCTTTATATCTACTATTAATTACACTTCTTCTAACTTTTCTCGTTCTGGTTAATTCACCGTCATCTGCTTCTAACTCTTTAAATAACAATAAAAATTTTGCAATTTTTGTATTATCAGGAAGTTGTTCATTAACTTTTTTGATTTCATCTTCAATAAGTTTATAAATTTCTTTATGTGCTGCAAGTCCAGTGTATGAGGTAAATGGTAATTGTAATTTCTCAGCAAGTTTCGATACAATTGAAAATCTTATACAAATAATTGCAGTCAAGTATGGTTTTTCAGAACCAATAACTACAGCTTCTCCTACATAAGGAGAAAATTTTAGTTTATTTTCTATATTTTGAGGCGAAAACTTAACACCATCTGATTTAACGGCAATATCATTTACTCGATCAAGTACGTTAAGTCTCCCTTTTTCATCAAAAAAGCCAGCGTCACCAGTATACATCCAACCTTTTTTAATAGTATCTTTATATGCTTTTTGATCATTATAGTAACCAGAAAACATATTTGGGTGTTTTGTTATTATTTCACCAAGTCCATTAGGATCTGGGTCTACAATTTTTACTTCACAATCTGGAAAAGGAACACCTACAGTTTCACAATCCATTGTACCATCTGGCACATTCTGCAGTGTGTAAGCGCCCATAAGTTCAGTTTGTCCATAAAGTTGTCTGAGAGGAATACCCATAGCAAGAAAGAACTTAAATGTTTCAGGACCAATAGCAGACCCTCCAGTGGCTGCAGATTTAACCTTGCTAAAGCCTAGCCTATCTTTTAATGAAGAAAATAATAGTTTGTCTGCAAGAAAATCTCTTTTCCCCTGGTCAACAGCTTTTAATCCTCTTTCTACCATAGTGTTGAATAACCACTGAGTTATCTTGGGGGCGTCTAAAATTCTCGATCTCATGTCAGCTGCAATTTGTTCCCATAATCTAGGAGCTCCAAGCATAAAAGTTGGACCAACTTCTCTCATGTCTTCCATTGCGGTTTCAGGTCGTTCAGGAAAATTTACTTTCATACCTCCAACAATGTTAAAACCCACACCATAAGTCTGTTCCATTATCCATGGAAATGGTAATACTGAGACGTATTCATCATCCACAGACTTTGGATCAACTCTAAGATACCTTATTACATGTTCAATAAACTTAGCCCCTGGAAGCATCGCTAATTTAGGATTTGAGGTTGTTCCAGATGTGGTGCATAAAATAGCATTTTGTTCACCCGAGATTTTCTCTATCATTTTATTATATTTATTGGGGTCTTTCGAGGCGATCTCTTTTCCTTCTTCAATTAAATCAGTAATGTCAGTGATCTTTGGGTCATTCAATTCCTTAAGACCACGGCTATCTTCATAGAAAATATTGATTTGATTATTTTTAGGCCTTTTAATAGTTAATATTTTATCTACTTGTTCTTGATCTTCTGCATAAACAAAGTTTACTTTTGCAGCATTTATTAAATAGCCAACTTCTTCATCTAATGTATCTCTATATATACCTAAGCTCATTCCACCTATAGCTTGCGCAGCTAGTTCAAAAAATAGCCAGGAAGGTTTGTTATCGCCAATTAAACCAATAACATCGCCTGACTTGAAACCCCTTTTAAATAAGCTAAGTGCTAAATATGAAACGTTATCATTATACTCTTTCCATGTAATTTCGTTCCAAATACCTAAATCTTTATCCCTTAACGCGACTGTATTTGGTATAGTCTCAGCTCTGTGTTTAAGAATTTTTGGAAGTGTATCGTAAATATTTGTATCTGGATAATTAGACATGTCTACCTTTAAATTTAACCCCATAAATATTTAAGTATTTACTAACTTAGTAAATTACTTACATTAATAAAATCGATGAGATCAAACTTAGAAATAAGTAGCCCCCCCACATAATTAATAGGCTATCCAAAAAAACATTAAAATCAACAGAAACTTTAATAAAATTAAAAAAAAATTATCTCATTTATTTTCAATGACTTATTTGAAAAAAAACTCTATTTTCAAACAATAAATTTAATTAATTTACTTGTTAAATAAAAGAATCGTCCGTTAACTGAACTATAGTTGCTCCTTTTGTAACAATTTTGAAATGAGATTCTACTCTAGGTAAAATATGCAAATCAAAAAATTCAGCTGAGATAATTTTACTTTTTAGAAAATTTTCATTTTGAGAATTTTGTGACAATTTAAATTTAGCTTTAACTTTTCCTTTGTGCATTAGCCATCCACCAATTAAATAGCCAAAACCCATCATGTAATCAAAACTAATACAAGATAGCATTTCAGCATCATCCCTATTTTCTAAAATGAAATCTATAGTATTTGACGCTAAGGCAATTATTTTTGACATTTCTTGATTTTGTTCGCACTCGACTTTAATTTCTTCTAAAAATTCTTTTGCAGTTTTCCCATTATCTTTTAAAGTTTTTCTAAACATAAAGTCATTGGCTTGAATAGCATTAGTGCCTTCATATATTGGTAATATTCTTGCATCTCTCATATACTGAGCGGCACCAGTTTCTTCAATGAAACCCATACCCCCGTGGATTTGTAGTCCATTACTCGTAACTTCTTGTGCTAATTCAGTTGACCAACCTTTGATTATTGGAATTAAAAAACCTTCTTTCAATTTACATTTTTCATTACCTTCATGCGCTCTTTCCATAATTTCGGATGAAACTAATATTAGAGCACGCATCGCCTCTGTAAGACTGCGCATGGATAAAAGCAGTCTTTTTACATCACCATGTCCTATTATTGGCGTGCCTTTTTCTCTATTAATAGGAGTTCCTTGAATTCTTGTGTTTGCGTACTCTAATGCTTTTTGTCTGGCAGCCTCAGAAATTGCCATCCCTTGAAGTCCAACATCAAACCGTGCTCTGTTCATCATAATAAACATGTATTCAATGCCTCTACCTTCTTCTCCCAACATATAACCGATAGCGCCATCATTCTCTCCGTAGGACATAACTGCTGTTGGGCTTGCTTTTATACCCATCTTATGTTCGATGGATATGCACTTAAGATCATTTCTAATTATATATTCACCACTTTCATCTTTTAGGAATTTTGGAATTATAAAAGTAGAAATACCTTTAATACCTTCAGGTGCGCCCTCAGTTCTAGCGAGGACTAGATGAATTATATTTTCTGACATATCATGTTCACCATAAGTGATGTATATTTTCTGTCCTTTTATTCTCCAATTCTCACCATCATGTTCAGCTTTAGTTTTTATTGTGGCTAGATCTGTTCCAGACTGAGGTTCTGTTAAATTCATAGTGCCTGTCCAGGCTCCAGAATTGAACTTGGGTAGATATGTTTTTTTTTCTTCTTCTGTTCCAACAAGAGTAAATGCGTCAATTAATCCTTGAGTTAATAAGCTACATAACGCAAAAGACATATTCGCTCCATGCCAATATTCATTAATTGCAGCGCTCATTCTAGCTGGTAGTCCCATACCATCATAATTAGAATCACTTGCTACTCCAATCCAGCCTCCTTTAGCAATTTCTGAAAAGGCATGACTAAATCCTTCAGGTGTTTCAACTTCGTGATCTTGCCGAAGAATAGGATTATTCTTATCACCAAAATGATTTAGAGGTGCTAAGTAATTATCGGCTAGCTTTCCAGCCTCAGACAGAACTGCGTCAATTGTTGTATCATCAAGATCCTCATGAGCAGGCAAAAGGTTTTCTAAAACAAATTTTGTGTCCTCTAAAGGAGACGTGTAACCCATTTAAAAACTCCGGTATATTTTCATAGTTGATAAAATCTAGCACTACTATTATGAATATTATTAGGAGGAAATCAACTATGTCTGAAATAGAAAATGGTTTAAGTAAAAATAAAGCAAATTATGCCTCATTAAGTCCTTTATCATTTCTAGAAAGAACAAGAAAAACATTCCCAAATCAAATTGCTATTAAATATAAAGATTATAAATTAACTTACCAGCAAGCTGGTGAAAGATGTGAAGCATTAGCAGAATTTGTTAGAAATAAACATTATGCTGACGGAAGTACAATCGCAGTAATGCTACCTAACATTCCAGTTATGTGGGAGTGTCATTTTGGTATACCGATGGCAACTGGTGTCTTGAACGCAATTAATACAAGACTTGATAGTTTTACTGTTAGTTTTATTCTTGAACATGGAGAATCTAAAATGTTCATTTATGATTCTGAATATAGTCAAATAGTTGAGAAAGCCATAGAGAATTTAAAAAATCCTCCATTATTAATTGAATATGTTGATAAAATTGCTGGTAATCAAAGGTCTGGTTTTGCTGATAAATTTAATTGCCTGGATTACGAAACAGAATTAGAAAAATTTATTGGTTCAAAATTTGATCACATATTACCAACTGATGAGTGGAATTCAATCGCTTTAAATTATACCTCTGGAACAACAGGCAACCCAAAAGGAGTTGTTTATCACCATCGTGGGGCTTATTTAAACGCTATTGGTAATACACTTACTTGGGACCTGCCTATGCACCCTAAGTATCTATGGACACTTCCTATGTTTCACTGCAATGGATGGTGTTTTCCCTGGACTATTACTGAAAGAGCAGGTACCCATGTTTGTTTAAGACAGCCAGCTGGAGAATTGATTGTAGAGGCTTTTAAAAAATATAAAATAACTCACTTATGTGGGGCTCCAATTGTAATGCAAATGGTAGCGGATTATTTATTGCAAAATAAAATATCACTTAAATCTAAAATTAAAATGATGACTGCTGGTGCTCCTCCTCCTGAGGCTGTGTTGAGCAAAATGGATGTCTGTGGTATTGAAGTTATACACGTATATGGTCTAACAGAAATCTATGGACCTGCTGTTGTATGTGCATGGCATCCAGAGTGGAACCAATATGATTCCTCCGAACAGGCTAAATTAAAAGCAAGGCAAGGAGTTGTTTACTCTGTACAAGAAAATATGAAAATTGTAGATCCGGAAACTAATAAAGAAGTTCCAAAGGATGGAATATCATTAGGTGAAGTCTTCATTAGAGGTAATATAACAATGAAAGGTTACCTTAAAAACAAAAAAGCGACTGATGAGGCTTTTGAAGATGGTTGGTTTCACACAGGCGACTTAGGTGTTTGGTATGATGATGGATACATACAACTTAAGGATAGATCAAAGGACATAATTATATCTGGAGGAGAAAATATTTCGTCAATTGAGGTAGAGGACGCCATATATAAACATCCTGATGTTGTTGCAGTAGCAGTTGTGGCAAAAGAAGACGAAAAATGGGGTGAGACCCCTTGTGCATTTGTAGAATTAAGTGAAGGATCTTTAATTGGAGAAAATGAGTTAAGAGATCATTGTAAATCCTTATTAGCTGGATTTAAAGTGCCAAGATATTTTAATTTTGTGGAGCTTCCGAAAACAAGCACAGGAAAAATACAAAAATTTAAATTAAGAGAACAAGCAAAACATGTTTGATTTAACTTACTTTTTTTAAATTCTGGTTATTTAGAATTTTATCAAAAGATTTATCCCATTTTTCTTCAGCAATTTTTATATTTTTTTCTTTAATGTGACCATATCCTTTTATTGATAAAGGTATATCAAGAAATTCGATAATTTTTTTATAATTATTATCATTTAAAATTTCAGATATCTTATTAATAGTAGTGATAGTTTTTTGAGCCAAAGCGCGTTCTTTTTTTCTTTCTAAGGTATATCCAAAGATATCTAATTTTGTTCCTCTTAAAAATTTTAAATAAGAAAGTACTTTGAAAACTTTATATACCCAATTACCAAACCTTCTCTTAAGTAGATGACCTGTTTCAGGATCTTTTTTAGAGAACAAAGGTGGTGCTAAATAGTATTCTAATTTTGCGTTTTTATTTTCATTTAAAAAGGTTTGGGCAAAATCTCCACTAGTATGTAACCTAGCAACTTCGTATTCATCTTTGTATCTCATAGCCCTAAATAAAGTAAGAGCAACCTTCCTGGAAAGAGGCAATTCTTTTTCTGGATTTTTTATTTGGTTTTCTTTTTCAATTACTTTTTTTACATAAGAAAGAAAAATTTTTGAGTACTCTTCGTTTTGATATTTTTCAAGTATGTCAGAAAAATTATCTACATATTTATCAATTGATATAATTTCAGACTTTTTTGAGTTTAAGCCAGCTAAGTTAAATACTGATTGAGGTTGTTCGCACAATAATCGTCCCCAATTGAAAGCCCTTAGGTTTTGTTCAATAGCCACTCCATTGAGTTCTATAGCTTTTTGCAGAGAATCAACCTCTATTGGAAGAAGTTCTTTTTGTGCGGCTATTCCTAACATCATTATATTTGCAGAAACTGTATCGCCAACTAAAGCTTCAGCTAAGTTGGATATGTCAATAAAGTCTATATTTTCAGTTTGAAGATGATTTTCTAAATGCTTTTTTAATAAGCTATCATCGACAACTGTACCAATGTGAACACCAGCAACTCCAACTGGCTCTACTCTTCCATTAATTATGGCATTTGTTCTTAAAGGATTCAATGTTCTGGTAATAGAAGGAGAAACTGACACAACAGCGTCACATCCTAAAAGCACGTCTGCTGTTTCGTTTGGAAGTCTTGCAGATCTATTATAAAGTGATTTTTCTTTACCAATTCTAATTTGACTTGTTACGGCTCCATTTTTTTGAGCTAATCCAGTAAAATTCATTGATTGTGCAAATAATCTATCAATTCTAGCAGCCATAACTATAATAGCCGCAACTGTTGAAACTCCGGTGCCACCAATACCTGCCATTATTATATTTTGAATATTATTTAATTTTTTTTTAGGTTTTTTTAAGTCATTTATTATCTCTGGAATATCTGGAAACTTCTTTTTTTCTTTGATTGAAATACTACCAGCTTGTATACCTATGAAACTTGGACAAAATCCTTTTTTACAAGAATAATCCTTATTACAAACACTTTGATCAATTTGTCGTTTAGTTCCATCAAAATGCTCAACGGGTTTCACAGCCACGCAATTTGATTTTTCAGCACAGTCTCCACATCCCTCACAAACATCAGGATTAATATACATTTTAATATCTCGATCTTGAACATATCCCCTTTTTCGTCTTCTTCGAAGTTCTGTTGCACAAGTTTGCACATAAATTATTGCTGTAACTCCTGAGATTTCTCTTACTTCTTTTTGGATATTTATAAGTTCATCTCTATGAAATATTCCAACTTTGTCTGCAAACAACTTTGTTTCTTTGAACTGTTCTGGTTCATCTGATACAACATAAATTTTTTTAACACCTTCTGCTGCAAGTTGTTTAGAAATTGCCCATGGAGTAGCTCCACCAACGGCCTTTTGACCACCAGTCATTGCTACTGCATCATTGTAAAGAATTTTAAATGTTATGTTAACATTTGCTGAAACGGCTGCTCTTATTGCTAGAGAACCAGAGTGAGCATATGTTCCGTCTCCAATATTTTGAAATGTATGTTTATGATTTGAAAATGGTGCTCTTCCTATCCAATGTCCACCCTCGCCGCCCATTTGGCTAAAATTAGTTAATTTTTCAGGATGGAGAAAATATCCAATAGAGTGGCAACCAATACCAATTCCAACAACTTCTTCGTCAGGTGTCTTGGTTCCTGAGTTGTGGGGACATCCCGCACAATACCAAGGTGTTCTTGAAACAACTGGTGGTAAATTTCCACCAATTGCTTCTGATTTTGTTTTGGGAATATCAATGCTTATCGAAGAATGGATAGCTTTTTTTAGCAAACAATCTGCGATAATATCACTGGATAATTCTGATATCTTCGGAACTAACTCCTCTTTAGAGGAAGCATCTAACTTTCCAGATAATTGAGGTCTTGATTTGGAATTAAAAAGAATATGAGCAACTTGTTCTTCTACAATACTAGCTTTTTCTTCTATAACTAAAATTTCTTCAAAGTTTTTACAAAAATTAATTATTTCTTGATCTATTAATGGCCAGGGAATTTTGCATGCAAATAGACCAATACCACTCCTTTCAGGATCTTTAATGCCAATTTTATCTAAAGCATCTATAGTTTCTGTAGTAGCTTTTCCAACAGAAATTATACCCAATGTCTTTTTTGTTGGATTAAATATCACATTATTAATTTTATTTTGTTTAATAAAATCCTTAGACGCAGGTATTCTTCTTTTAATTAGCGCTGCTTCTCTATCTAAAGCTGGGTCATGTCTATTGACATGAACATTAAATGGGTTCTCTAAATTATATAAATTAGGTCTTAATTTTCCAAGATCTATTACAGAATTTGAATCTGCTGTATCACTAGTAATTTTGAGGGCAACACATATGCCTGCATGACGTGACAATGCAAAAGCTTGCAGCCCCATTGGTATGACTTCATCTACATTTGCAGGATAAAAAACTGGGATACCGGCAGAGATTAGGGATTGTTCTGATTGGTATGCAATTGTAGAACTTTTCCCAATTGGATCATCTGCAACTGCTAATACCATCCCACCTTTTTTGGAAACACCACCCATATTAGCATGTCTTAAAGCATCCATAGATCTATCTAAACCTGGACCTTTTCCATACCACATGGAAAAAACACCATCTATTTCAGGTTTATCGTATAGACCAAGCATTTGAGTGCCCCAAGCTGCAGTGGCAGCCAATTCCTCGTTCACTGCTGGTTGAAAAATTATATTATGTTTTTCTAGATGTTTTTTTGATCTTCCTAGTTCTAGATCAAGTGTTCCAAGTGGTGATCCTGGGTAACCACTTACATAACCTTGAGTTACTAATCCATTATCCTTGTCAATTTTTGATTGTTCGATTAAAAGACGCACTAATGCTTGAACACCATTCATAAGCGCTAAATCATTGTCCTTATTAAAACAATCGTCTAATTTAATATTATCAATATAATTCAATTCTAACTCGATGAACTTTTGTTTATATATAATTTAAATAATTAAAAAGAATTTAACAAGTAGTAAGAATAATTATAGGAAAGGTGATTATTTTTTATGCTTCAAAAATTGAATAATTTTGACGAGCTATGCTTAACTTTTAAATGGAATATTCCAGAATTTTTCAACATAGCATCCGATACCGTTGACCGGGATATTTATCAAAATAGGATAGCATTAATTAATTTTTTACAGGACGGCAAGTTAGAGAAGTGGTCTTTTTTTGATATAAAAAAATCTTCAAACAAGCTTGCTAACGTTTTTGACCATTTTAATCTTGAGGCTAACGCAAGGGTTGGTATTATTTTAGGTCAATGTCCTGAAACCGCAATTGCACATATGGCTTGCTTTAAGTCTGGAAAAATTTCAATACCCTTATTCAATTTATTTGGAACAGAAGCATTACATTATCGTTTGTTGAATTCTAGAACATCATTAGTGATATGTGATAATATTGGCTTAAATAAAATTATGGAGATTAAAGATAGATTACCGGATTTAAAAAAGATAATTTGTATAGATAGTAATGACGAAAAAAGTAATGTTTTTAATTTTAAAAATTTATTAGAAAAAGCCTCAGACAGTTTTACTACAAAAAAAACAAAAGCATCAGATCCCGCTTTAATAATTTATACATCTGGAACAACAGGTGGACCTAAAGGTGCTTTGCTACCTCATCGAACATTACTAGGACATATACCAGGAGTAGAAATTCCTCATGAATTTTTATCATCATCTGAACCTGTTACAGATTTATTTTGGACACCAGCTGACTGGGCATGGATAGGTGGGTTGTTTGATGTACTTCTTCCAGCATGGCACTTTGGCATTCCTGTAGTTAGTTACAGATCTCAAAAATTTGATCCTGAATTTGCTTTCAAATTAATATCTAAGCTTGAAATAAAAAATACTTTCTTACCACCTACAGCATTAAAGATGATGAAATCATTTAATCCCTCTAAAACAGTAAAAAATTTGAAATTAAGAACTGTTGGTTCAGGCGGTGAAGCTTTAGGAGAAGATTTGCTAGAGTGGGGCAAACAAATTTTAGGGGTTGGCATTAATGAATTTTACGGTCAAACAGAATGCAATTTAACAGTCTCAAATTGTGGAGCGATTATGTCAACTAAACTAGGCTCAATCGGCAAACCTGTTCCCGGGCACGAAGTTAGAATAATTAACAATAAGGGAGAATTTATCAAAGAGCCTGGTTTAGACGGAGAAATTATAGTCAAATCTGATACACCTGTATCCTTTTTAAAATACTGGGAAAATGATGCGGCAACAAAAGAAAAGGTTAAAAATGGCTGGCTCCATACTGGTGATTTTGCTTACAAGGATGAGGAAGGTTATTTTTATTTTAAAGGTAGAGAAGATGACATTATCAATACCTCAGGTTATAGGGTTGGACCAAGCGAAGTAGAAGACGCTATTCTTTCACACCCTGAAGTCAGTATGGTTGCAGTAATTGGGGTTCCTGAAAAATTAAGAGGTCAAATCATAAAGGCCTTTATTGTGACGAGTGATCAAAAAAATGTTTTAACTCAAAATGATAAATTAAAACAATCTATACAAAATCATGTTAAATTAAAGTTGGCTGCTCATGAATATCCGCGACTTATAGAGTTTGTTTATGAATTACCTTTGACAACTACAGGAAAAATAATCCGTAAAGATTTAAGAGAAAATAATTGATATATTTAAGACTGATTTTGGTTGATTGTGCAAATGTTTTTTCTTTAATACTTTATAATTAGGTAAATTTATATTTTTAAGGTTTAAGAAATAAGCTATAATAATTTAAATTATTTTAAGGAATTTCAATGAGTGAAAATTACAAATTTGACACCCTCTCTTTACATGCAGGACATATTCCTGATAAGGAAACTGGTTCACGTGCTGTACCAATTTATCAGACAACATCTTACGTTTTCAATAGTACAGAAGAAGCAGCTTCTTTGTATAATATGGAAGTTGGTGGACATTTATATACTAGAATATCAAATCCTACAGTTGCAGCACTCGAGCAGAGGTTAGCAGCTCTTGAAGGTGGAGCAAGTGCGCTTGCATGTTCAAGTGGAATGGCTGCGATGCATCTTGTGGTTTCAGCAATTTGTAGTAGTGGGGATCATATTGTTGCATCAAGTAAAATGTATGGAGCAAATATTAATTTACTTCAGCATACCATGCCTCGTTTTGGTGTGAATACCGACTTTGTTAATCCCAATGATCCAGAAGCAATTAAGAGAGCAATAAAACCAAATACCAAATTAGTATTTGGAGAAGTTATTGGTAACCCAGGATTAGATATTATGGATGTTCCAGAAATTTCTAAAATATGTAATTCAAAAAATATCCCTCTAGTACTAGACGCTACTTTTAATACTCCATATCTAATGCAGCCATTTAAGCACGGAGCTAATATTATTGTTCATTCACTTACTAAATGGTTAGGTGGTCATGGTATCGCGATAGGAGGTGCTATTGTTAATGGCGGTAACTTTGATTGGGGGGATAAAGACAAGTTTCCTACAATTTCGGGACCACATTTTGCTCTAGGTGGTATAAGTTTTTGGGAAGAATTTGGTCCATCTGCTTTAATAGCAAAAATAAGAGCAGAAGGTATGTATAATTTTGGACCTTCTTTATCCCCTACTAATGCATTCCATTTAATGCAAGGAATTGAAACGCTCCCTTTGAGGATGAAAAAACATATTCAAAATACTCATTCTATATTAGATTTTTTAGTAAATCATGAAATGGTAGAATGGGTAAAACATCCAGATTTAGAAACACATCCTGACCATGAAGTAGCAAAAAGAATTTTACCAAAAGGATCTGGGTCAATTGTTGCTTTTGGTATTAAAGGTGGACGTGAAGCAGGTAAGGCATTTATTGAATCTGTACAATTAGCTTCACATTTAGCAAATGTTGGGGATGCTAAAACATTACTTATTCATCCAGGGAGTACAACTCACTCTCATTTGAGTTCTGAAGCTATGAAAGAGGGTGGATTAACGGATGACATGATAAGATTGTCAGTTGGATTAGAAGATATTAATGATATCACAAAAGATTTTGAAAGAGGTTTCAGAGCAGTAAAAAAGCTTAATAAGTAGGAATATCATGATCATTAATTTTAAAGGCGCTAAGACCTATATAGGTACAGGTGGTAAAAGTTTAGATGTTACTAAAATGACTTTGTGTTTTTTACACGGGGCAGGTCAAAATCATTTGAGCTTTATTCAACAGGCTCGTTTTTTTGCTTATAAGGGGTATTCTGTAGTTGTTCCTGATATGCCAGCACATGGATTTTCTGATGGGAATCCCTGCAAATCAATCAAAGAAAATGCTGAATGGATAAATGACTTATTAGTTGAACTAAATATTAAAGACGTGGTTGTTATCGGACATTCTCAAGGATGTTTAGTAGCCTTAGAATTGAATAGGATTTTGAAAAGTTCTTTTGAAGCACTAATATTTGTTGCGGGCTCAAATGAAATTCCAGTTAATCAATTTTTATTAGAACTTTCAAAAGAAAATCCACAAAAAGCCTCTCAAATGATGGTTACTTGGGGACATGGAATTGATGGTGACATGTCAATTAATAAATGGCCAGGACATTCTCATTATGGAGAAGGTAATAATATAATGTGTATGAACAAACCAACAGCTTTAAGGTATGATTTACACTCTTGCAATGATTACTCAGACGGAATAGATGCTGCAAAAAATATCAAAGTTCCAGCATTGGCTGTTTTAGCAAAAAATGATCAAATGACACCATTAAAATCAGGTTTAAAATTCGTAGAACTTATTAAAAATTGTGAAACTCACACTCTTGATTGTGGTCATTTTCTTCCATCTGAAAGGCCTATGGAATTAAACTCAATAATAAATTCTTTTCTTTTAAAGTTAAAATAATTTTCAAATAGGGATTTTGTAAATTAAATGAACGAAAAAAATAACTTTCTATTTAATTATGCTGAAAATCCAGATAATTGGAGAATTTCTGAAATTATCCTAGGTCAATGCAAGAAATATCCAAAAAGAGAAATTATCGAATTTATAAATGGTCCAAAATGGAATTTCCATGACCTAAAAATTAAATCTTTAGAAAAAGCTCAAATTTTAAAAAAATTTAGTTTAAATGAAGGTGACAATTTAACAGTTTTGATAGAAGATCCAAAAGAATTCATACTATATTGGATAGCATGCAGTTTTATAGGAGTTATGTTTGTAGCTATCAATACTGCTATAAAAGGAAATGTATTATTACATCAAATTAAGACATCAAAATCAAAAAATGTTCTTGTTGAAGATCAATTTTTTCACGAAGTAAAAAGCTTAGTTAATCTTCATAAATTAGAAGTTGAAATTTTAAATTGTAAAGATTTAAATGACAAAGACCTTTTGAATGGAGACGAGATTATTTTAGGAAAATTAAGTGACAACGTTTGTACAATGTTTACAAGTGGAACATCAGGGCCTTCTAAAGGAGTTGTGATGCCCAATGCACATTGTGTTTTGTTTGCTATAGGGACAATTGAAAATTATAACTTAAGAAGTAATCACATTTTTTACATCTCCTTACCTTTATTCCATGCTAATGGATTATTTATGCAACTTTTAGCATGCATTATGACTGGTGCAAAAGCAATTATAAGAACTAGATTCTCAGCCTCAAATTGGCTTAAAGATATTAGAAAATATAATATAACTCATACTAATATGTTAGGTGCTATAGCCGCGTTTATTGTTGCACAACCTTCTACTAAATACGATAAAGATCATAATTTAAAAGTAATTGGTTCAGCGCCATTACCAAGTGAACCTGAAAAAATTTTTAGAAATAGATTTGGTGTTAAATATGTATTACCGCTTTATGGTATGACAGAAGTTAATATTCCAATATATGGTTTAAAAAATGAAATAGGTAATGGTAGGTGTGGAAAACTATATGATAAATATTTTGAGGTTGAAATAAGAGACCCTGAGAAAGATACACCTGTTAATGATGGCTTAGTTGGTGAAATAGTTGTAAGACCAAAACAACCTTTTGGTTTTATGTCTGGTTATTTAGGAATGCCAGAGAAAACTGTAGAAAGTTGGAGAAATTTCTGGTTTCATACTGGTGATGCAGGGATTAGAGAAAAGTCAGGACATTTTGTTTTTGTAGATAGAATTAAAGATTGCATTAGAAGAAGAGGTGAAAATATTTCATCATATGAAGTTGAACAAGCTTTTTTAGAAATTCCTTTTATTACAGAAGCAGCTGCATATGCAATTTCAGCTGATGGAGGTGAAGGAATGGAAGATGAAGTAATGGTAGCCTTAATGATTGATAACAAAATCAATATAGATTTTGATGAATTGCTTGAAAAAACAAAAATAAACTTAGCCAAGTTTGCCATACCCAAATATATAAGATTAATGAAAGAATTTCCAAAAACACAAACAGGTAAGATCCAAAAAAACAAGCTAAGAGAAGAAGGGGTTACTATAGATACTTGGCAAAATAAAAATATTTAATTATCATAAATAAAAAAAATAAAGGGGTCAGAATGGCTAATAATAAATTTCAAGGTTGCTGGCCTGTAGCTCCAACACCTTTTAAAGACAATGGTGAACTCGACATAGAAGGCATGAAAAGAGTTCTAGATTGCATGGTGGATCAAAATGTTGATGGCATTTGTATATTAGCGAATTACTCCGAGCAGTTTTTGTTATCAGATGATGAAAGAGAGATTTTAACTAGATTATGTATTGAACACGTATCAGACAGAGTTCCTATAATCACAACTGTGAGTCATTTCTCAACAGATATTGCACTTTCACGTGCTAAATTAGTTAAGGATCTTGGTGGCGAAATGCTCATGATGATGCCCCCATATCATGGCGCTCTAATGAGAGGAACGTCTCAACAAACATTTGAACAATTTGCAAAAGTAGGTGAAGCAGGAGTAACCATTATGGTTCAAGACGCACCGTTATCAGGAGTTGATTTGCCTGTTCCACTTTTAATTAAAATGGCTAAAGAAATAGAAACAGTAAAATGTTTTAAAATTGAGTGTGCACAGGCGGCTTCTAAATTACGAAAACTCGTAGTTGAAGGTGGTGATGTTATTGAAGGACCATTTGACGGTGAAGAAGGAATAACATTGTTTGCTGATTTAGAAGCTGGTGCAACTGGTAATATGAGTTCTGCAATGATACCAGACTTAATTAAACCAGTTGTTTCAGATTATTTGGCTGGAGAATTCGATAAATCAGAGGATAAATATAATAATATTTTACCTATAATTAATTATGAAAATAGGCAATGTGGGTTTAGAGCAACTAAAGTAATTATGAAGGAAGGGGGTGTAATTAATTCAGATTTCTGTAGACATCCAATTCCACCTCTAGAAGAACAAACAAAAGCAGGATTAATAAAATTAGTTAAGAAATATGATCCAATCGCCTTAAGCTGGGGAAAATAAAATTTAAAAACTTATAAACTAATTTTGGAGGAAATATTGCCTTATACTTTAGATGAATTAGTTCAAGATATTAAAGAAATAATTAATACTGAAAAAATGCCATATGGGGCAGATAAAATTTGCTATTTTGTTTCAAAAGCACTTATGGATCAGAACTTTATAATTGATAATCTTCCTGATAGAGCTGATGGTGAATTACCTAGGCAAATACTTTATGAAGATAAAGAAACTGGTTTTTGTGTCTGTGGACATGTCCATGATAATGAAGCGATAGGAAGCCCTCATGACCATGGATCAAGCTGGGCTATTTATGGACAAGCCTCTGGCGAAACAGAAATGACTGATTGGGAAATTGTTGAAAAAAATAATTCAGATGATGTTATAAATGTTAAACCAAAACAAACATATATTATGAAAGCTGGTGATGTACATTTTTATGATGTAGGACATGTTCATTCACCAGTTAGGAAGCATCCTGTTAGATTATTAAGGATTGAAGGAGCTAATTTGGATAGTATAAAAAGATCTAATATTAAAGTAATTACCTAAAAAATCTCCTTTCTTCTTCGTCCATGTTTTTTATTAAATCCGTTTCCCATTTTAAGTAATTTTTTGCATGTTCTTTGTTTCCTTGATGACGAAGGTGAGTATGAAAATTAAAATCAATAAATTTTTCATCCAATTCAACTTCTGTTGTATCAATATAATCCAAATAATGTTCAACGTCTGTTTCATTCCAATGATATACTTGAACCAAATAATTTGGATCTTTTTCTTGAAGATCACTTATAATTAGACTTGCTTTAGGTAAATCATCGGTAATTAGAATTATAGATTCGTGATAGTGAGTCATATCTTTTTTTATTATTAATCTATTGGTCCAAACTGACTTCTTAATTCTTTTTTTGCAATAATCAAAGCTGTTTCGGATATCAAAGATAGGAGTATCTTTTAAATTTTTAAAATTCTCTAATTTAATTAAATTTATTCGGTTAGCTCTAAAGTTTACATCATGTTTGAGATTTAAATTTTTCATTCTTTTAGGGCTTTCATTTACAACATAACAATGATAGTTCATTTTTTTTAACCATAATGCTGTCATGCCTGCTCTTACAAGATCACCGTCATCAAATACAATTACATGTGATTTTAATACACCTATATATTTATCAGTAGCTTGTATTAATTGACCACCAGGTACGTTTCTTAATTTAGATAACTTATTTTGTTGATTTGAGCTGGTTCTTACATCAAAAACATATGTAGTTATGTTCTTATCATTTATGAGTTCTTGGGCTTGATTAAAATCAATGATTTCAACTTTATTTTCTAATAAGTTTACTATCTTGCTTCTAAGCTTATTAATTTTTTCATTCTTAGGTGTTTTGTCCAAAAATTTTATTTTTCCATGATCTAATTTTAAATTAGCTAAAAACCATCCTTGTGTCCCATTCTCTAATGCATAAACTTTATTTTTAATACCAAAATTTATCAGTGCCTGAGCACCAATAATTGATCTTGTTCGGCCAGCGCAATTGATTATTATTTCAGTATTTGAACTTTTTATTAGTTCAGAAATTCTAAAAGGTATTTCAGCATTTGGACAACAAACACTTCCAGGTATGCTCATCTTATTATATTCATCAAATGGTCTGCCATCTAATATAATAATATCTTTCTTTTCTTTTTGTTTTTGAAATAATTGAGATGCTGTTATGGATGGCGTGTTAAATTTTTTTTCGACTAATTCCCCGAAACTTTTACTAGGTACATTAATTCCGTCAAACAGATTAAATTTAGAATTTTTCCAACCATCAACCCCATTTCTTAAA
The DNA here is from genome assembly GCA_902619615.1 of uncultured SAR116 cluster alpha proteobacterium. Classification (GTDB taxonomy): domain Bacteria; phylum Pseudomonadota; class Alphaproteobacteria; order Puniceispirillales; family Marisalimonadaceae; genus Marisalimonas. The sequence continues at coordinate 95,832 of CACNFD010000007.1, forward strand.
ATAAAAATATTTATATATTTTAAATTTTTTGCCAGTTCACATGTTATCTCTGCAATTCCGTCGTTATTATCAAACAAAACCATTCGTGTATTTTTGTTAGGTAATAGCTTCTCAATATTTATTTCAAATTCGCTAAATGGAATTGAAATAGAAAATATTGGATGACCTGCTGTGTGTTGAGCTGTCTCTCTAACATCAATAAAAGCTAATTCTTTTTCATCTGAAATCCAACTTTTTACTATTTTGGCTTCTACAAAATTTTTCATCATTTAATGCAATCATTGATTTAATTTTAATAATTTAAAAAATTAATATATGTTTTTTGATAAAGTTAGTCAAAAATGGGGGATATAATGAAAGACTACAATGTGGGAGATTTGGTTTCGGAGTTTTTGCATCAAATTGATGTTAAGGATGTTTTTGGTGTGGTCTCAGTACATAATATACCGATGCTTGATGCAATTGGTAGAAGAAATCATATTAGAATGATCCCTGCAAGAGGTGAAATGGGAGCTGGCCATATGGCTGATGGTTATGCTAGAGCCCATAATGGACTTGGTGTTGTGTTTACAAGTACAGGCCCTGGCGCAGCTAACGTTGCTGGTGCAATTGTAGAGTCTCGTTTTGCAGGTTCATCTGTTTTGCACTTTACAGGCCAAACTGCAACAGAAAATTTAGATAAAAATCAAGGTACAGTTCATGACGTTCCTAATCAATTAGGTATGCTTAGTTCAATTTCTAAAGAGGCTATTAGAATTGATGATGAAGATGAGGCCCTAGAAAAATTAATCTATGCATGCAAGATTGCTCTTACACCTCCAAAAGGACCAGTTTCAATTGAGATACCTATAGATATTCAAAGAAAAAAAATTGAAAGACCTTATTTACTCGACACGATTAGTCTGCCTCATATAAGTGGTGAATTAGGTGATACAAAATCACTAGATAAAATAGAAAATTATATAAAATCTTCAAAGAGAAAAATTATATGGGTAGGAAATGGAGCTAAGTTCGCTACTGAAGAAGTCAATCTTTTCATCAAAATGGGTTTTGCAGTAGTAACAAGCACTCAAGGTAGAGGAGTGGTTTCAGAAACAAACAAAATGTGTTTAGGAGCTTTCAATGCTGTCCCCTTAATAGAAGAATTTTATAAAACATTAGATTTAATGCTTGTAGTAGGTAGTAGATTAAGAGGTCATGAGACCAGAGATATGTCACTAGAGTTGCCAAAAAAATTAGTTCAAATTGATATAGATCCAAGCGCCAAAAATAGAACATACAAAACAAATCAATTTCATTGTGGAGATGCAAAAAAAGTTCTAGCCGAATTAGCTAAAAGATTAGCGGGCAAAATTTCTGTAGATAATGAGTGGATAGATGAGGTTAGTGATTTAAAAAATCAAATATATTTAGATTATAAAAACATTTTAGGTGCGTATAAAGATTTTCCAGAAATAATAAGAAATATTCTTCCAAAAGAGGGTAAGTGGGTAAGAGATGTTACTATTTCAAATAGTATGTGGGGAAACCGCATGATGTATGTAAATGAACCTACTGAAAATATTTATCCTGTTGGAGCAGCAATTGGACCTGGAATGGCTTTGGCTATTGGAGCTGCAATTGCCAGTGAGGGAAAAAAAACGATAGCAATGTGTGGGGATGGGGGGTTTATGCTTAATCTTCCCGATTTGTGGACTGCTTCTGAAACAAATTGCGATGTTGTGTTTTTAGTAATGAATGATAATGGTTATGGTGTCATAAAACACATACAAGACAGCATGTATGGTGGAAGAAAATTCTTTGCTGATTTAATGGGACCAAATTTTGAAGATTTAGCAAAAGTAGCCAAAATGAAATATAAGAAAATAGATTATGCAAAAGATTTAGAAAAGGTACTAAAGGAAGCTGTAAATTTTGATGGCCCAGTATTAGTAGAGGTCAATGTAGCATCTGTTGGAGAAATGCCACGTTACTTTGCCCCACCTCCTCACGCTCTTAAAAAAATAATATGTTAGAGTTTCCGGAATCGATTTCAAACTTAACAGCATATTTTTTGATTTTTGCTAGCATGGCTACTTCATTTATTACCTCAGCTTTTGGGATTGGGGGAGGAGCAGTTTTATTGGGATTATTAGCTGTCAAACTACCTCCTGTTGCCTTATTACCAATACATGGGATTGTTCAAATAGGTTCTAATCTTGGAAGAACAATTATTTTTTTCAAAGACATTAAAAAGGAAACTTTAATTCCGTTTACTATTGGGACTATTATTGGTTCTATAATTGGAGGTTCCATTTTTATTCAAATAGAGGCTTGGTTGCTTCAGTTATCAATATCTTTATTTATATTATGGTCAGTATATGGAAAAATTCCAATTATTGGATCAAAACAAATAACAATTGGTGGTGCATTTTCAGGTTTTATGACAATGTTTTTTGGAGCATCAGGACCTCTAGTAGCAGGAATGGTAAAAACACTAAATTTAGAACCTGTAAAACATTTAGCAACACACTCAGCATTAATGTCTATACAACATATGATTAAAGTAGTTGTATTTGGTTTTGTTGGTTTTGCTTACTCAGAATATTTTTTACTTATTTTTTTAATGATAATTAGTGGATTTGCAGGAACTATTTTAGGAAAAAAAATTTTAGTAAAATATGGAAGTAAATATTTTAAATTAATTCTAAATGCAACTCTTACGATTATTGCAATATACCTTCTTTGGAATGCTATAATAACAGGTAAAATTCTAGATGATCTTAATCTTTTTGCTTGGTAATCCAAGAATAAATCATAGGTCCACATAAACCTAAAAATGCAAAAACTAAAAACATTAGTGCAAGGGGTTGAGCAAGTATCATCCACCACGCTCCATCATACATTTTAAGTGAATGTTGTAAGTTTGTTTCCACCATCTCTCCTAAAATAAGACCGACAGCAATTGGAGCAACAGAAAATCCATGCCTTCTAGCAAAATAACCAATGACTCCAAAAATTAAAGCTAACCAAACATCTAAAAGTTGACCTTGAAAAGCATATGCGCCGATCACTGATAAAGCAAAAACAATAGGCCATAGAATCTGTGTTGGAACTAATGATACTCTAGCAAATAACTTAGCAGCATAAAGACCCATCAACATAAACATCACATTTGCGACAAACATTGAACCAAAGATTTGATAAACTTTTTCTACTTGTTCAGTAAACAAATAAACACCCGGTCTTAGACCATGTACCATTAGGCCAACAAGTATAATTGCAGTAGTTCCGCTACCTGGTATTCCTAGTACCATAGTTGGAACCATAGCTCCACCTGTGGCTGCATTATTTGCTGCTTCAGCTCCAGCAATTCCCTCAATAGCACCTTTCCCAAATTCTTTTTTATTTTTTGACCATCTTCTTGCTTCTGAGTAACCAATCATTGATGCAACAGTGGCTCCTTCAGCTGGAAGAACTCCAATAAAAGTTCCAATTCCACATGATCTAAGTATGGTCTTCCAAATTTTTTTGTAATCCTCTATAGTAGGTAGTTTAACGGCTTTCATAGTTACTGTATTAATAATTTTATTAACTGTTTTTGATTGAACTAAAAGTTCAGAAATAGCAAAGAGACCTATAAATATTGGCACAAAGTGTAAACCTTCATATAATTCGTAATTACCAAACATAAATCTTTCTATTCCAGTAACACGTTCTGCGCCTATGGTTGATAGCCAAACACCAAATATACCACCTATTAAATTTTTGACTGCTCCACCAGCACTTATACTTGCAAGCATTGATAATCCAAAAACAGTTAAAGCAAAATATTCTGGGGATCTGAATTCATAAGCAACCCTTGCTAAGAGTGGTGCTGCAAAACATAAAATTATAACTGAAAAAATACCACCAACTGTACTTGATATCACCGCTATTCCCAAAGCACGACCAGCCTCACCCTTTTGTGCAAGTGGATATCCATCAAATGTAGTAGCTGCAGCTGCAGATGTGCCTGGAGTATTAATTAATATTGCTGTAATTGATCCTGCAAAAGTAGCAGATACATATATGGTTGCAAGAACAGCAATAGCATGAACAGGATCCATTGTAAGTGTAAATGGTAACAGTAATGCTGCCCCAGTTGTAGCACCGAGGCCTGGTAAAACACCAATGATAACACCTAATATTGTAGTGGCAAATATCAAACCTAAAAGATATGGGTCGACTACAACCGATGCCATTGCAGATATTGCTTGCTCAAACATAAATATTTTTCCTAACCATAATATAAATTCATTAATATGCCCCTAGGGAATCTAATTTTTAAAACATAGTCAAATAACAAAAAAACTAACCCTGGAGTTACTGTGGCAGTCAAAAAAGCAACCCAGATTCTTCTCTCACCCCACAAAATACTCATTAAAAAAATCACAACAAATATTCCAATAAACATATCAGTATAAACAGTTAACAAATAAAATAGCAGAAATAAAAGCATACTTCCCCATGTGTGATATTTCTCAAGAGTTACAGGTTTGGGATTATTTTTATAAAATTGATAAGTCATAACTCCGATCAAAATTAATTTCAAAATCATTAAAAAAATTGGGAATGATCGTGCTTGCATACTTTCACCAACTATCATTTCTGGTGAAGTGTCAAGCTGAAAAGCTATAGCTATTACAGATAGAGAAAAGATAGTTAATATTAATGGTACTAAGTAGATATTTTTCATAATGTTTAAAGTAAAGACCTCCCACAAATTGAGAGGTCTTTAATCTTCTTTATATTATTGTTTATTTTAATAAGCCCATTTCTTTTAAGGCAGGACCAAACTCACCCACCATAAATGCAATTTGCTTACCCCATGGTCCGGACGGCTGTGGGGATGTACTATCTAAACCTGAGTTAGCTAGGTAAGCTTGATACATTGAATGTTTCATAGCTTTTTGAATACCTTTTTCCATTTCAGCAACTCTGGCCTTGTCTACACCAGCATGTGTCACAAATCCTCTGGTTGTTGATAAAACAAGGTCAATGCCCAATTCTTTTGCTGTCTTAGCTTTCGGAATTGGAGCCATTCCATTTTCTGCAAGAATAACTAGTGGACAAATGTCTCCAGCTTCAACAGGTGCTGCAGCTTCTGATAAATTTAATGTTCCAACATCAACTTCACCAGCAACTAGTCTTGTTGCTAACTCTCCTCCGCCTTTGTAAGGAATGTATTTTGGCATTTTTTGGCCAAGTCTCTTAGCCCATAAAAATACAGTTATATGGTCAATGGTACCAGTGTGTGTGCCACCAAAAGTAATTTTATCGCCTTTTTTCATGCCAGCAACAAAATCTTCAGGTGTCTTATAAGGGCTTTTCTTACAATTAACCATTAAAATTTGTGGATCATTAGTACCTCTCGAAATCGGTGCCATGTCCTCAACTTTCAATTTTGTTTTACCCATTGCCATTGTAATTGCATGGCCAACAGTAAATGTTAATATTGTATTCCCATCGGCAGGTCTAGTCATGAAATAATTCATTGCTGCCGCACCGCCACCACCTCTTTTATTAACAACAACCATGTCTTGCTTAAGAGTTCTTCTTGAACGAAGCATCATCATTCTTGAGTTGACGTCAGTTCCTCCGCCAGCTCCTGCATGAGTAACAACTTCAATAGCAGGCTTTTTTGAAGCCAGAGTAGGACTAGTAGTGAAAGCAATAGCTGATACTATAGCAGCCAAACCAGTTCCAACTTTGAAAAGTGTTTTAGATTTAATCATTTATTTTCCTCCGTAATGATTACCCAGCTAATGCTGGCTTGATATACCATTAAAAATAGTATTATCTTGAGTAATTAAATACTCAACCCCATTCAACATTATAGCAACTTAGAAATTTCAAATTACTTACTAAATGAATAATTTGATTATTACGAATTAAAATTATGAGTCAAGCACTACAACAAGTTTAATGATGAAATTGTTAATATTTGAATGATAAATTTAATTCTTATGTTTATCTTGAAAATCTGAACTCATATTAGATCTATAAAATTCAATAACTTGCGTTCTCGTAAGATCAGAGTTTTCTTTTTTTATAAAAATTTTATCAATTTCTGGTGTAACAGTAGCAAGTTGAAAAATCACAGAAATTATTGATAACGGTTCCAAATTTAACTCCTTAGAATTAAATTAAGTCTGCAATTGGTATGCCATTCAATTTCTAAGAGAAAATAAAAAATTAAAATTAAGCTTGTAACGCATTGAAAATTCAAAAATTAATTTTAAATAAATACCATAAATAATTTAAATCGAATCATGACAGTCTCTAATATCATAAAAAATTATAATGCTTCTAATATTAATGTTCCTAGCTCTATGTTAGGTTGGATGAGATCCAATCATGCTGGAGAAACAGGCGCAGTTTGGATTTACATAGGTGCTAAATGTATATTTTGGAATAAAAATATTCAGGATATGACCAAAGAACATTATGAAACTGAAAAGAATCACCTAATTGTGATGAGCCATATCTTACCTGAAAATAGTCATAGTAAACTCTTAATTTTATGGAGAATATTAGGATTTGGTTTAGGATTTTTTTCTGCATTATTGGGCTATAGATTTTTTTGTGTAACAATCCAATCAGTAGAAACTTTTGTTGAGGAACATTATCAAGAACAAATTGATTTTTTGTATGAAAACTCTACTTCTTTTGAACTACTTAGAGTGTTAGAAAAATGTTGTGATGAAGAAGTAGAACATCAAATTGATGCAAAACGTCAAAAGGGAAATGTTAAAAATACTAGTTTTGAGAGATTTTGGTCGAATTTAATTGGATCTGGATCAAGTTTTGCAGTAAATATTTCAAAACAATATTAGGTTTTATAATTATGAAATTAACTAAAGTTTTTTATGATGGAAAATGTGGGCTATGTAGTAAGGAAATTAATTATTACAAAAGAATAGCTCCTAAAAATATTTTTGAATGGCATGATATAGCTTCAAATCCAGAAAAATTGAAGGAGCTTCACGTTTCCCAATATGATGCTTTAATGTATTTACATGCAACCGATCAAAAATCTAAGTTGAAAATTGGTGTAGACGCATTCATTTTGATATGGGGTCATCTTAAGTATTGGAAAATTTTATCTGTTTTGGTAAGGGCGCCTTTCATATACTCAATTGCTAAAATAACATATAAATTATTTGCTAATTACAGGTTTAAAAAGCTTACACATTGCCAAATGGCTAGTCAAAAGGTTATCTAAAATAAATGATTAAATGGATAAAAAATTTAAAATATAAACAAAACATTGTTTCTGAAAAAAAAGAAACTCGGTTAGAACAGATGAAAAAAAATCCCTATAAAAGAGTTGATAGTGAAAACATGACTGATATTGAAAAAATGGATCAAGGTTTTAACGGAAAAACTTTTACTATTAATGGTATTGAAATAGATTTTTAAACTTACTAATAAATATTTTTTATACTTTGCCTTTGCATAAATTGTTATATACTCCTGATTCTTATTTAAAGGTTTATTAGGGGATTAAATATGAAAAAGTTTACAACAACACTAGCGGCTTTATTAATAATGGGGTCTGCTTCATCATTCGCTGATGGTCACAAGGTAAAGGTTGGTATGATAACCACACTATCAGGTGGTGGATCTGGTTTAGGAATTGATGTTAGAGATGGTTTTATGCTTGCTGTAAAAGGAAATAAAAACATTTCTGTAATTACAAAAGATGATCAGCGCAAGCCTGACATTGCAGTTCAGTTGGCTGATAAAATGATACAATCCGACAAAGTCGACGTGCTAACTGGAATAATCTGGTCAAATTTAGCAATGGCTGTTGTGCCGGCTACTGTAAATCAAGGTAAATTTTATTTATCACCAAATGCTGGTCCATCAAAGTTAGCAGGTAAAGGATGTCATAAGAATTATTTTAATGTTGCCTGGCAAAATGATAATTTACATGAAGCAGCAGGAGGTTATGCTAACTCTGCTGGATTTAAAAATTCATTTATACTTGCTCCAAATTATCCTGCTGGTAAGGATGCATTAACTGGTTATAAAAGATATTTTAAAGGAAGCTTAGCTGGTGAAATTTATACAAAACTAGGTCAAAAAGATTATGCAGCAGAAATCGCACAAATAAGAGCATCAGGTGCTGATAGTGTTTTCTTTTTTCTCCCAGGCGGAATGGGTATTGGCTTTATGAAACAATTTTCACAATCTGGCATAAAACTTCCAATCGTTGGCCCAGCTTTTTCATTTGACCAAGGTATACTTAAAGCTGTAGGTGATGCAGCACTTGGTGTTAAAAACACTTCTCAGTGGTCAAAAGATATTGACAATAATGCAAACAAAAAGTTTGTGAAAGATTTTCAATCTGAATATGGAAGGCTACCTTCATTATATGCTTCTCAAGGTTATGATACAGGTAAGCTTTTAATTTCTGCAATGTCAAAAGCTAAAGTTAAAGATAAGGATAAATTTAGAGATGCTCTTAGAAAAGCTGACTTTTCATCAACAAGAGGTAAATTTAGTTTTGATAAAAATCATCATCCTATTCAGGACATTTATGTTCGTGAAGTAATTAAGGAAGGTAAAACCCTTACTAATAAGATTGTTTCAGTTGGGTTGAAGGATCATTCAAACGCTTACGTTTCTGAATGTAAAATGTAAAAATTTAATAGGTGATTTCTAAATTAGAAATCACCTAATTTTAATTTTTTTAAATGACATCTATACTATTTTTTGAACAATTATTAAACGGCATACAATTTGGTACTATGTTGTTTCTTATGTCCTCTGGTCTAACTCTTATTTTTGGAGTTATGGGTCTAATTAATTTAGCTCATGGATCTTTTTATATGATTGGAGCTTTTAGTGCTGCTTTGATAGCAAGTCTTACAGGCTCTTTTTGGCTTGCAATATTGGCAAGTTTATCAGGTGCGGCGATGGCAGGAGTATTGATTG
>CACNFD010000008.1 GCA_902619615.1 uncultured SAR116 cluster alpha proteobacterium
TTATCTCTATTAGATAAATCAAATAAAACATTTCAATTGTTCAAAAGTGTAAGAAATAATAAAGAATTGTATTCAAATGCAAAAAAAATTCTCAAGGAAATTGAACTATTAGAAAAAAGTGAGATTTCAGCATCTGACTTAAGCCATGGTGATAGAAGAAAACTCGAAGTTGGTCTAGCTTTAGCAATGGATCCAAAAGTTTTTTTGTTTGATGAGCCAATGGCTGGTTTGGATGAAAGTGGTACAAACATGATGATTAACTTATTCAAAAAAATAAAGTCTAACTCGCCAATTTTATTAATTGAACATGATATGGACGCTGTTTTTGCATTGGCTGATAGGGTTTCAGTAATAAATTATGGGAAGATAGTAGCTACAGGTACTGTTGATGAGATAAGAAAAAATGAATTAGTGAGAGATGTTTATTTAGGCTATGAGATATGATGGAAAAACTTCTTGAAATAAATGGATTAAAGTCGTGGTACGGCTTAAGTCAAGCTCTCTTTGATGTGAATCTAGAAATAAATCAGGGTGAAGTTGTTGCCCTTCTTGGTAGAAATGGCATGGGCAAATCAACAACTATTAGGTCGATTTGTGGTTTAATAAGTAATTATGAAGGTGATATAAAATTTAAAAAAATTTCTATTATAAATCAGCCAAGCTACAAAATCGCTCAACTAGGAATTGGCCTTGTACCAGAAGGTAGGAGGGCATTTACAAATTTGACTGTATTGGAAAATCTTACAGCAACTGCAGTTGCAGGTGAATGGAACCTTGACAAGGTTTTTCACTTATTTCCTAAATTGGCAGAAAGAAAACACCAAAATGCTTCTACTTTATCAGGTGGTGAACAACAAATGCTAGTAATTGGAAGAGCATTAATGACAAACCCAAATTTACTCATTTTAGATGAAGCTACAGAAGGTTTATCACCAACTATAAGGTTAGAAATTTGGAAGGTTATAACGATTTTAAAAAATAAGGGTGTTTCAATTTTAATAATTGATAAATCACTAAAACAACTTCAAGATTTAGCTGATAAATTTTACATTTTAGAAAAAGGAAAAACAGTATGGGATGGTTTTTCGAAAAGTTTAACAAGCAAAATTGCTCAGAGATATTTAGGTGTTTAGTTAGATATGATTATTGAAATCATCTAACATATTAATATCAGCTTCACCTCCAACAGCAGAAACAATTGCCCCCATTTCATTAAATTCTTGGCTAATTTTTATCCAATTTTTTCTACCTTTTTCAAAGTGAGACTTTGAAATCCAATATTTTACAGCAAGAAAATTTGTATCAGAAATATCAACAGTTGTTTGTTTTATAAGACCAACTTTCATTTGCTCATGTGCTACTTGATTATTATGTAGCTTTATAGCTTTTTTTGCTGTTTGGTTTGGGCATTTAAAAGTTACTACTCTTGCATACATGAAATTATTTTCTATTCAAAGTTAAAGTTATATTTAAATTCATCAAATCAAAAGTTACAAACAGAATCAATAGAGATTTTGAGTTTTTCAGAAATTTCATCAATCTCATTCTCATGAATAATAAACGGAGGTGCAATTAGAATATGATCACCACTTTCTCCGTCCATTGTTCCCTGCATTGGATAACAAATTAACCCTTCATCTAAGGCCTTTTTCTTAATTTTCCCAGCTACATTTAATTTTTTAGGAAATGGATTCTTAGTTAATCTGTCAGCTACAAGTTCTATGGCTCTGAACAAACCTCTGCCCCTAATATCTCCAATATATTGATTTTGGCCTAGTGTTTTGGTTAAGCTTTGCAGAAGTATATTACCCTTTTTTCTTACTTTAGATGGATAATTATCATTTATTAATTTACTTAAAACTGCATAAGAAGCTGCACATGCTACTGGATGACCAAGATATGTGTGTCCATGTTGAAAAAATCCAGATCCACCCTCTATCGCGTCGTATATATGATTTTGACATATCATAGCTCCAATTGGTTGATATCCTGCTCCTAAACCTTTGGCAATAGTAATAATATCAGGAATAACTGGTTCATCATCGCAAGCAAATAAAGATCCTGTTCTTCCCATACCACACATAACTTCATCTAAAATTAATAAAACATCATATTTATTACATATTTCTCTTATAAGTTTGAAATATCCCGGCACTGCTGTAAGGGCACCTGCAGTTGCTCCAACAACTGTTTCTGCCATAAAAGCCATAACATTATCTGGACCCAAATTTAAAATTTCAACTTCCAATTCTTTTGCAACTCTTTGTCCATAATCCCATTCAGTTTCATCTGATCTTTTATTTCTATATAGGTAACAAGGTGAAATTAAGCTGGTTTCAATTAGTAAATCTTCAAAAAAATTTCTTCTCCAAATATTACCCCCAGATGCTAAAGCTCCAAGAGTGTTTCCATGATAACTTTGTCTTCTAGATATAACCTTGTGTTTTTTTGGTTTTCCTATTTCAATAAAATATTGTTTTGCAAGTTTTATTGAGGCCTCTACCGCTTCTGAACCACTTGAAACAAGGTATACTTTATCCAGTCCAGATGGAGAAATTTTAGCTAATAAATTTGCTAGTTTTTCAGCAGGTTCGTTAGTAAAAAAGGAGGTATGGGCATAAGCTAATTTTTCTGTTTGATTAATAATTGCGTCTTTTACAGTATTGTCAGAATGACCTAAGCATGAGACTGCAGCACCACCTGACCCGTCAATATATTTTTTTCCATTATTATCTACAATATAACATCCTTCACCCTTAATAGCTGTGGGTAGGTCATAATTTGAATGTCTTGGAAAAATATTACTACGTTTCATTTTGTTTTCTAAAATGTTGTTTCTCCAAAATCTTGAGTAACTCCACCAACAAAGTGGATTGTTTTTGGTGATAAAGTTTTGACATATTTAGCTATGTTTTCGTCAATTAATTTATCAATTTTTTTCATTGATTCAGAATCAGGAAACTCCCATAAAACAACACTTACGTTGGGTGTTTTCGGATTTTTCATAGCTCTAAACCTAACTCCTTTTACTTGTTGAAGTAAATTAGGCCATCTAGTTTCAAGTATTGATTCGAATAATTCACAATCTTCAGTAGATGAGAAGGTTCTTACAAAAATTTTTATTAACATTGTTTCTCCAGACATAAAAAACATCTTAAATTTATTACAATTTAAAGTTTTGTATATTATGTTAATTTTTGCAAATAATATAAATTTTTTGATGGGGAATTGATGTTTCATATAGCATTTAGAAAAGATGTTTTTCTTAGAGCTTTTAAAATGGCTTTGATAGTAGGAATCATTTTAGCAATAATTAATCATGGGGATCATATTTTTTTAGGAACGATGACAGTTACTAATTGGACTAAAATCTTAATTACTTTTTGTGTGCCTTTTTGTGTTTCAACTGTTTCCTCTGTTCTTGCAATAAAAAAAGAGCAGTTAACAGTTAGATGAAAATAAGTTCATAATGAATAAATTTTTAAATGTTTTAGTTTTTTTAACAATCTTTCCCTTATTTAATTTTTCAGCAAGTTCCAAACAAGAAAATTATTATTATGAGGTTCAATTTGGAAATTTAATTGTTGGTAAAGCAGAAGTTTTGTTTAGATCAACGTCTCAAAATTTAAATATTAATATTAAATCACAAACTGCTGGTATTTTAGACGCATTATATGAGTATAATGGCGTATTAAAGTCGTCATCAATAAAAAATAAAGGTATTTGGTTGCCAAATAAATTTTCAGCTGGCGGAGTATTTAATAAGAAAAAGCGAACTACGGATATTACATGGGTCAACGATTATAAAACTGTAAGTTATGTAAATGTTCCTATTATAGATCTTAAAAAATACCATGAAATTCAAAAGTCAAGTTTGGTTAATGTAATTGATCCAATAACAGCCTTTATGAGAGTTATTGAAAAAACTAATGAAGAAAATATTTGTGACCAAAACTTCAAAGTTTTTGACGGCAGAAGGAGATATGATTTGAAAATTAAAACAATTGGAAATAGCAAAATTGATAATGACAGACCCAAATCATTTAAAGGCAATGTGCTGATATGTGGATTGAGAGTTTTCCCAATAGGTGGCCATAGACTTAAAACAAAATGGAAACCAAGTGAAGATAAGATTTCTGATATCAAAGTTTTTTTTGGTAAAAATCAGAATAAAGATTATGTGCCCGTTAGAGTTCAGATAGAGAGATGGTTTGGAACAGTTGTTATACGTCTTATCCGAAAGACTCTATAGATTATGAAAATTGGATTAATAGGTAACAATATTTCATCCTCAAATGCTCCCGATATTCATATCTGTCTTGCAAAAATATTTCAAATTCCCTTAGAATATTTGTTGTTTGATTTGAAAAATAAAGAAGAAAATTATTTTGTAGTTTTGTTAAAAGAATTAAGAGTTGCAGGGTTCAAAGGAGTGAATATTACATTTCCTTTTAAAGAAAAAGTAATCAAGCATGTAGATAATATATCTATCAACTTAAGAAATGTAGGATCAGCAAATACACTTATATTCAAAAAAAAATTATAGCTCAGAATACTGATTATACAGGTTTTTTGAAAACTTATAATTTTCATTTTGGTAAAAATATTCCTGGAACAATTCTAGTTTTAGGTGCTGGTGGAGTAAGTAGGGCAGTCACTTTTGCTTTAGCTTCTCTAGGTGTAGAAAAGATTTTTTTAATTGATAAAGATAAACTTAAAGTGGACAGCCTATCCAGAGATTTAAGTCTTTTAAATATAAATTGTGTTGTAATAAAACCTGATCAAATAGAAAAAATTTTATCCAGTTTTGATGGTATAATTAATTGCACACCAGTTGGTCATTATGATTTTCCAGGGTGTTCTTTAGGCAATCTAATGCCAAATAAGACACAATGGATTTTTGATGTTGTGTACACTCCAGCTAAGACCGATTTCATTAAAAAAGGTGAACAAGTTGGAGCAAAAATTATTTCAGGCATTGATCTTTTTATTTTTCAAGCAATAGATGCTTTTTTATATTTTACTGAAAAAAAAATGATCATAATCTTACAAATTATATACATAAGTTAAGAAAACATTATTTTGATAAGCTATATATTTGAATTAAGACTTGTTTTCAAAAATAATTTCATTTTCAAAAAGTCTATTAATTCCATCTTCTGTATAACCATTTTCTCTTAAGACTTCTCTTGTATGTTCACCAATAACAGGCGGTTTATGTTTAACGCCTACTGCTTTAGATCTACTAAACTTAATTGGTGAAGAAACACCTTTGTAATCCTCCTTTGAAATAGTCATTTCTCTTTCTTTTGTTTGAGGATGATTTAAAGCTTCTTCTATATTCCTTACGGGTCCTGCAGGAACGCCTGCTGACAATAGTTTTTCTGAAAATTCAACTCCATCTACTTTACTAAGAGCATCTTCTAAATATTTGGTTAGTTCTATTCTGTTTTTTACTCTGTCACCATTAGTTAAAAATCTTTCATCTTTTGCAAGATGATCTAAATCTAAAGCTTTACAGAGTCTTATAAAACCAGCATCGTTTCCAATTCCCATAAAAATTTCATTGGTTGCTGTTTTGAATTTATCATATGGGGAAATATTTGGGTGTGCATTTCCAGTAGCTTTACCTGGTTTGTTTGATAAAAAATAATTGCCAGTATGCGGGTGCATTAATGCAAGTGCAGAATCATAAAGAGACATATCCAAAAACTGACCTAAGCCAGATTTTTCTCTTTCTTGCAGTGCCATTAAAATACCTATTGTTGAATAAAGTCCAGTTCCCATATCTACTACGGGAGCACCAATTCTTACATCTCCTCCGTCAGCATGACCATTTACTGACATCATACCAGTCATAGCTTGAACTATTGCATCATAGCCTGGCGCGCCACCTAGTGGACCTTTAGCTCCAAATCCTGAAATTCTACAGTGAATTAATTTAGGAAATTTTTCTCTTAAAACCTCCTGATAACCCAAACCCCATTTTTCCATTGTACCAGTTTTGAAGTTTTCAATAACTATATCTGAGTTTTTTAGAAGTTCTAAAATTATTTTCTTACCCTCTTGTTTGGTAAGATCGATTGCTATAGATTTCTTATTCCTATTAACGTTTATAAAATATGAAGCCATATCCTTTATAAAAGGTGGTCCCCAAGCTCTTACTTCATCACCAATCTTTGACTCTATTTTAATCACCTCAGCACCGTGATCTGCAAGTATTTGCGTTGCGTACGGTCCCCCAAGAACTCTTGTAAGGTCTAAAATCTTAATCCCATCCAATGCATGGTTATTTTTATTTTTTTCTATCATTATATTACTTTCTAAAAATTAATAAGATTTTGGTAGCCCAAGAACACGTTCAGAAATATAATTTAAGATCATTTGAGCACTCACAGGTGCCAATTTTGGGATTAAAGATTCTCTCAATAATCTCTCAACATGATATTCTTTAGCATATCCCATACCACCCAAAGTTACGACTGCTTGCGTGGCTGCTCTAAAGCCAGCTTCAGCTGCAAAATATTTAGCTGCGTTAGCCATTCCTCCTGCGTTTTCACCTTTATCGTATTGATAAGCTGCTTTTGCAATTAGTAGTTCTGCAGCTTCTAATTCAATCCAATTTTCCGCTAGTGGATGTTGAATACTTTGATTTTTTCCAATAGGCCTATTAAAAACTACCCTGTCATTTGCGTATTTTACTGCCCTTGACAATGCATTTTTACCTATTCCTAAAGCTTCTGCAGCAATAAGAATTCTCTCAGGGTTGAGGCTATCAAGAATATATTTAAATCCCTTACCTTCTTCACCAATTCTGTCAAATTCAGGTACTTCAAGATTATCTATGAATATTTGGTTGCTATCAACTGCTGCTCTGCCCATTTTGGAGATTTCTTTTACTTCTATTTTTTCCCTATCTAAATTAGTATAAAACAAAGTTAAACCGTCTGTATTTTTTTTACATTCTTCAATGGGACTTGTTCGGGCTAATAAAAGTATTTTGTCAGCTATTTTAGCAGTAGATGTCCAAATTTTCTGACCATTAACTAAATATCCATTGTTTATTTTTTTGGCAAATGTTTTTAATCTGCCAGTATCTAAGCCTGCATCTGGTTCAGTAACCCCAAAGCAAGTTTTTTCTTTTCCTAAAATCAATGGTGGTAACCATTTATCTTTTTGCTCTTTAGTTCCATATACTACAATTGGGTGTGGTCCAAAAATATTAATATGTATTGAAGATGCGGCAGCCATTCCACCACCTGTTTCTGAAATTTTTTGCATAAAAATTGATGCCTCACTCACACCTAAATCACTTCCTCCAAACTCTTTAGGCATACAAATGCCTAACCAACCTCCATTTGCTACCTCTTCGTAAAACTTTTGGGGGAATTGACTTTCTTTATCGCATTGAAGCCAATATTCATCATTATAGTTTTTCATAATATTACTAACGGTATCAATAATAGATAACTGAGTTTGATTTAGATTGAATTCCATAAACTTATCTTGCTAAATTATGATAATTATTATTTGGTTCCATTTCGGTTGCTGAAGCTAGTCTGTTGGTCATGTTAAACAAACCAACAATTGCACTAATGTCCCAAATATCTCTATCTGTATATCCAACATCCCTTAATTTTTTTCTGTCATTTTCACTAATTTCAGATGGGTCTTTTGTTAATTTTTTTGTAAAATTAAGTAATTCCTCTTGTTTTTTTGGCAATTCTGCAGACCTGAAGTTTGCAGCTATTCGCTCTCCTAATTGAGGGTCATTTGACAATTCTCTAACTGCAGATCCATGAGCTACTAAACAATAAAAGCAATGATTTTCTGAAGAAACCGTAACGGCAATCATTTCTCTTTCCAATTTTGTTAAACCAGACTCACCTAACATCAAAGCATTATATAATTTAGTAAAACCTTCAAATTGTTTTGGAAATTTTGCAAAAGCAGCAAGAACATTTGGAATAAAGCCAAGTTTTTGTTGAACAATTTCTAAGTAGTTCTTTACTTGATCTTCTCCATCTTTAGTGCCTTCATAATCTAGATTTAATTTAGTTAAATTACCCTTTTGGCCTTGTTTTGTAATCGTTGCCATTTAATTCTCCATTAACCAATTTGGTTTTCTCTTCTCAAAAAAAGCATTAATTCCTTCTATTGCCTCAGGATTTTCCCATACATCTGCAAGAGCTTCAACAGTAAATCGAATTGTATTTTCATCTATTTTTACAGACAAATTTCTTACTAGTTTTTTTGAAGCAGATAACGCAGCAGGCGCATTTTTTAAAAAGGGTAAAATTTCGTTTGTTATAGTGTCATCTATTTTATCACTTGTAGTAAAAGACTTTATCAAACCAATTTTTTGTCCTTCATGAGGAGAAAATGTGCGTGCACTGGTAAACATGTCAATAGCATTGCTCGATCCAACTTTCAAAACCACATATGGGCTGATTGTTGCTGGTATTAAGCCAAGCTTTGCTTCTGTGAGTGCTAATTTTATATTATCTAAAGATACTGCTATATCACATACAGATATAATTCCAACGCCGCCCCCAAAAGTATTTCCTTCAACTTTTGCAATTAAAGGTTTTGGAAAATTATACATTTTAAAAAGAAGCCTTGCTAATTTTTCAGCTTCTTTAATTCTAGTTGATCTATCAGAAAAAATTTGTTTTTTCATCCAATCTAAATCTCCTCCAGCACAAAAAGATTTTCCATTGGCTGACAAAATTAACACTCGAGTATTTTCATCTTTTGATAAATTTTCAAAAGCATCACTTAATTCTTCAATCATTGTTGGTGATAAAGCATTATGTTTATCAGGTTGATTTAAAATAATGTGAGATACCCCGCTCTTATTCTGTAATATTATCGAATTTTTTTTAATTTCAGTCATGGTTTCAGTTTAAGATTAATTTCTGAGCAATTACACTACATTCTTTTAATTTAACTCTATCAAGGTTCGTTTCGTAACCTTTAGATAATAGTAATTTGTTAACTTTTTCGGTTGCTACATTTCCTTTTGCTCCCGGTGAATATGGACAGCCACCTAATCCCCCTACGGATGCATCAAACGTCTTTATACCATTTTCTAAGCAAACATTGATGTTATCAAGCGCATTTTGATAAGTATCATGAAAATGGCCAGCTAATTTATCTGGTGATAAATATTTTAAGCATTCTTTAACTACCTCAAGTGTTTGCTTTGGTGTTCCTTTGCCGGTCGTATCACCAAGTGATATTTCGTAGCACCCGATTTTAAACAAATCTTTTGCAATTTGACCTACTATTTTGGGATCGACAAAATTCTCATAAGGGCAGTGAGTTGCGCAACTAATATAACCTCTTACAGGTACATTTAATTTTGAAGCTTTTTCAGTTATTGGAATAAATCGTTTGAGACTAGTTTCAATGTCACAGTTAGTATTTTTTTTGCAAAATATTTCAGATGCTGCAGTAAAAATTGCTACTTCATCGACATTAGCATTTAAGGCATCATTAAACCCTCTTTCATTAGGTGTTAATGCAGTGTATTTAGTGTTTTTATTTCTATTAATTCTGCTAAAAACTTCTGCTGCATCAGCCAGTTGAGGAACCCATTTGTGACTCACAAAACTAGATGACTCTATCTTTTTAAAACCACATTGAGATAGTTGGTCAATTAAAAAAACTTTTTCATCAGTTGAAATAAATTTTTTCTCATTTTGAAGCCCGTCTCTTGGGCTCATTTCAAAAATATTAATTAAATTTCTCAAACAAGCACCTATTATTTTATTTTTTCTAAATTTAAGAGTTTGGAATTTTCGGTGACCTGTTCACCATTTTTACAAAAAATCTCTTCAATGATTCCGTCGCGTGGGGCAATTAATGAATATTCCATTTTCATAGCTTCTAATTTCAATAATACATCGCCCTTTTTAACCCTGTTTTTTATTTTTAAATTATTAATTTTTATTATTCCATGCATAGGAGCAAAAATACTATCTTCGAATTTACTCTGTTCAACTGAATCTTGGGTTAAAGAATTTTTTAAGACAGCATCAAATGTATTTTCATCACTAAAAATGGTAAAATTTTTATTACCTGTTGATTTATCTTTAAAAACATAAAATTTTACTTCAAAGTTTTTGTTTTTTGTCTTCGCTTTTATAGATGAATCTTGAAACGAAACAGAAGAGAAATAAAAATCTTGATTATTAAATGCAACTTCAAAATTCTCATTACTAGTTTTAGTAATGAAAAAAGATGTTACTTTTTGACCTATAGTTATATTTAGTGGATAAGTAGTTGGTTTCCAATTATACCAATAATTTTGTTGTGAAGGTGTCAGATTATTTAAAATTATTAATGATACTAAAGCTTTAAGTTTAGGTTCAATATCTTTATCTATAAATTGTTCAATGTTGTTTTCTACAAACTTTGTGTAAATATCTCCTTCCCTAAAGTGATTATTTTTTAATAATTTTTTTAATAAGTTTAAATTACTAGTTATACCTGCAACCTCTATATCAAATAAACAATTTCTGAGATGATTTATTGCCTCTTTTCTGTTTTTGCCATGTGAAATTATTTTTGCAATCATTGGATCATAATAAGCGCTTATAAAATCGCCTTTTTTATTACCCGTATCTATAATGCAATTGGGATGATCAGAATTTTTTGGAAATTTTAAATGATGCAGACAACCACTTTGTGGAAGAAAGTTTTTATTTATATCTTCAGCATAAAGTCTAGCTTCTAAAGACCAACCATTTAAATATATTTCATTTTGTGATTTAGGAAGTGTTAGGCCATTAGCAATATGTAACTGCCATTCAACAAGATTGGTTGATGTAATTTTCTCTGTAACTGGGTGTTCGACTTGAATTCTCGTATTCATTTCCATAAAATAAATCTTATTTTTATTTAGACCATTTCTAATATCTGCAATAAATTCTATTGTTCCAGCGCCTTGATAGTCTAAAGACTTCAAAGCATTTACAGCTAAGTTACCTAAAAATTTGCGAACATCCTCACTAAGTTTTGGTGAAGGCGCTTCTTCAATAATTTTTTGTTGCCTCCTTTGTAATGTGCAATCTCTATCAAAAAAATGTACTACATTTCCGTGCTGATCAGAAAAAATTTGCACTTCAATATGACGAGCTTTAGTTATATATTTTTCAATTAAAATATTTTTATCATTAAAATTTGTTGAAGCTTCACTTGAGGCCTCTTCTAAAGCGGAAAAAAAATTCTCTTTATTTTGTACAACTCTCATGCCTCTTCCGCCCCCGCCAGATCTTGCTTTTATAAGAACTGGGTAACCAATTTCATCGGCTTTTATTCTGAGGAAATCCTTATCTTGATTGTCACCATGATACCCTGGAATAACTGGGACACCCGCTTTCTCCATTATAAGCTTTGCTTTATCTTTTTCCCCCATATTTTTAATAATTGTGCTTTTAGGACCTATAAAAATTAGCTTATTTTTTTCAACATTTTTAACAAACTTTGCATTTTCAGATAACAATCCATATCCTGGGTGAATTGCGTTAGCTTTATATTTTTTACATATACTAATTATCGCAGGCCCATTCATGTATGTTTCTGAGACTAAAGAACCAGGAATATTTACAGCTTCATCGGCTAGTTGGACATGTAAGCTGTTAACATCTTCATCCGAGTATATAGCTACTGTTGGTATATTAAGATTTTTTGCACATTTAATTATTTTACATGCAATTTCACCACGGTTTGCAATTAATAATTTTTTTATTTTTTTTTTAATCATAATTGTATTAGTTACATCCTAAAAATACCAAAATTAGTATCTTCAATTTCTTTGTTTAACGAAATTTTAAGACTAGCAGATAATATATCTCTTGATTTTTTTGGATCTATTATTCCATCATCCCATAATCTAGCAGAGGCATATAGAGGATGAGATTGAATTTTAAATTGTTCTAGAATAGGTTTTTTAAATGCATTTTCGATGCTTTTGTTCCATTTATCTTTTTTGTTAAGAGTGTTTCTTTTTTTTAGAGAGGCTAAAACACTTGCTGCTTGTTCTCCTCCCATTACCGAAATTCTCGAGCAAGGCCAAGTCCATAGAAATCTTGGAGCAAAGGCCTTTCCACACATTCCATAGTTACCAGCGCCAAAACTACCACCAATTAACAGTGTTATTTTTGGTACTTTTGTCGTTGCTACCGCGTTTACAAGTTTGGCACCATTCTTTGCTATTCCACCATGTTCGGCATTTTCGCCTACCATAAAGCCAGTAATATTTTGTAAAAAAATTAAAGGTATTTTTCTTTGACTACATAGTTCTATGAAATGAGTGCCTTTCAAAGAACTCTCTGAAAATAAAACTCCATTATTTGCAATAATTCCGCATAAATCACCCTTTAATTTTGCAAATCCAGTAACCAAAGTTGTACCAAAATTCTTCTTAAATTCATCAAATTCAGATCCATCAACTATTCTCATAATTATTTCTCTGACATCGAATGTTTCTTTTGGGTCTGCTGGAAAAATTCCAGTTAATTCGTTTTGGTCATATAATGGTTCTTCATAAGATGAAATATCATTAAAGTTTTTATTATTAGAATGTAAATTTTTAATACACCCTCTAGCTAAATCTAAGGCATGTTCGTCATTTTCAGCAAGATAATCAGCCACACCAGATATTTTTGTGTGAACTTCTCCTCCACCAAGACTTTCAGAGTCAGTTACTTCTCCAGTTGCAGCTTTTACTAAAGGTGGCCCAGCTAAAAATATTGTACCTTGATTTTTAACAATTATAGTTTCATCAGACATCGCAGGAACATATGCACCTCCTGCGGTGCAACTTCCAAGAACAACAGCTATTTGAGGTATCTTTTTAGATGACATGTTAGCTTGATTGAAAAAAATTCTTCCAAAATGTTCTTTGTCAGCAAAAACTTCATCTTGATTTGGTAAATTTGCTCCACCAGAATCTACCAAATAAATACAAGGTAAATTGTTTTCAAGAGCGATTTCTTGAGCTCGTAAATGTTTTTTTACTGTTATTGGATAATATGTACCTCCTTTTACAGTTGAATCATTACAAATAACCATAACATCATAGTTATGAACTTTCCCCACTCCAGTTATAATTCCGCCTGAAGGACAGGCATTACTATACATGTTATGACCTGCAGTTAGTCCTACTTCTAAAAAAGTACTTCCAGGATCCAAAAGCTTGGAAACTCTATGTCTTGGCAACATTTTACCACGTTTTTGATGACGGTCATTTAATTCTTTTCCACCCCCATTCATGGCCAATTCAACTGCTTCTTGGGTAAGTTTATAATCAACAGAAAGTTGTTTTTGGTTTTTAATAAATTTTATATCCTTAACGTTAATTTTTGATTTTAATACCGTCATTGCGATGTTTCCAAGAATAACTCTCGACCAATTAACATTCTTCTTATTTCGGAAGTTCCAGCCCCAATTTCATACAACTTTGCGTCTCTAAGAAGTCTGCCTACAGGAAAATCGTTAGTATATCCATTACCTCCTAGGGCTTGTATTGCCTCTAAAGACAATTGAGTAGCTTTTTCTGCAGCATACAAAATACAACCAGCAGCGTCTTTTCTTGTAGTCTCTCCTCTGTCGCAAGCTTTTGCTACCTCATATACATAGGACCTACATGCATTCATAGTGGTATACATGTCAGCTACTTTACCTTGCATTATTTGAAATTCACCTATCGATTTTCCAAATTGTTTTCTTTCATGGATGTAAGGAACAACTGTATCCATTGCAGCTGCCATTATGCCCAAAGGACCTGCAGCAAGAACAACTCTTTCATAGTCCAATCCACTCATTAAAATAGCAGCTCCTTTTCCCTCTTCACCTAGAATATTTTCTTCTGGCACAGGGCAATTATCAAAAATAAGTTCAGCTGTATTTGATCCCCTCATCCCTAGTTTATCTAATTTTTTGCCAGTTGAAAATCCCATCATTGTTTTTTCAATTATAAATGCTGTGATACCCTTGGAGCCACCCTTTGGGTCTGTTTTAGCATATACTACTAAGGTATCTGCATCAGGCCCATTAGTAATCCACATTTTTGAACCATTTAATAAATAAGTATTATTTCCTTGTTTTTCAGCATGGAGTGTCATAGATACAACATCTGACCCAGATCCTGTTTCACTCATTGCTAAAGCACCAACTTTTTCGCCTTTACATAGGCTAGGCAAATATTTTTCTTTTTGCTCCTCGTTACCATTTCTATTTATTTGGTTAATACATAAATTAGAAAAGGCTCCATAAGACAAACCAACTGAAGCGCTTGCTCTACTTATTTCTTCCATAGCTATGCAATGAGCTAGGTAACTCATTTCACTACCACCATATTTTATATCAGCGGTAATACCAAGAAGTCCTAATTCACCGAGTTTCTTCCATAGTTGATTTGGAAAGGAATTTTCTTTATCAATTTTGTCAGCAAGAGGAGCTATCTCTTTTTGCGCAAATTTAAAAACTGTTTCTCTTAAAACTTCGTTATCTTTGCCAATTGAAAAATTCATTGAATGAAAAAACATATAGTTGTAGCCCCTTAAAATTTATTAAATTAATCTATTTAGTTTGACTTAAAGCTCTTTGTTTAGCTGAGGCACTTTCCGCCCCTGATACATAAAGTAATCCATTCATGCGTCTCATTAAATTAGATTCAAAGTCGTCAACAATTCCATCCGAAAGAATTACTCCCCACATCATTTCAATAACATCAATTCTTTCTTCGTGATCCATTTCATTTAATATAATTTTTATTTGTGAGAAAATTTCGATTCTCTCATCACTCTTTTCAAGAGCCTCAAGTAAATTTTTTTCAGCTTGATCTAGCGTAAAACTAAATTTATTGACTAATAATTTCTTTATATACTCAAGCTCAGCTTTATCAGTGTCACCGTCAATTTGACATGCTTCTAATAGCAATATTATAACTGCCTGTACGTCTTCACCTTCATACCTGTCTTCTTTTTTATCTTTTGAAGTAATATTTTGAAAAGCAGTTTTAAGATTTGAGAACATTTTTGACCTATTAAATTGAAATAACGATTTATTTGTTTCTTAATTTCTAAGATGAATAAAATATAAATTTTTTCAAGTTTTAAATGGACATTATATACTCCTTTCCACTTTTTGTTTTTTGTGCAACTGTTATTTATTGAAAATTGTTAACAGTTTGAAATTCTAGAAGGGGGCAATCCTACAAGGATTGAAAGAATAATGGCTAGTGACGCATTTCTAAATTCTATTGAAATTAATTTTAAAAAAGCAACTCAATATATTCAAAAAATTTATGGAAGTGAAATACTCTCAGAAGATTTATCAAGTCAAATTATGATGGCGAATGCCACATATGTTGTTCGATTTGGAGTAAGGCTTAGGGGTACGGTGTTCACATTTGTTGGTTATCGTTCAGTTCATTCTGATCATTTTGAGCCCGTTAAAGGTGGCATAAGATATGATTTGGCAGTAAATCAAGAAGAGGTTGAAGCTTTAGCCGCATTGATGACATATAAATGTGCTTTAGTAGAGGTTCCATTCGGTGGCTCAAAAGGTGGACTTTTAATTGACATAAAAAAATGGAAACCAGAAGAATTAGAAAGAATAACAAGACGTTTTACTCAAGAATTAGCTAAAAGAGATTTAATACACCCATCTCAAAATGTTCCAGCACCAGATGTTGGAACGGGTGAACGTGAAATGGCATGGATGGCTGATGAATATCGACGGCTAAATCCAACAGACTTAAATGCTTGGGCTTGTGTTACTGGAAAGCCTGTAAATAAAGGAGGAATTTCTGGCAGAACTGAAGCAACTGGAAGAGGTGTCAAACTCGCTCTAAAAGCGTTTTTCCAAAATGAAAAAGATGTAAAAAAAACAGGTTTAACCCCAGGATTAAAAGGAAAAAGAATAATAGTTCAAGGGCTTGGAAACGTAGGTTATTATGCAGCTTATTTTTTATCTATCGAAGATGGGGCAATAATTACTCATGTTATAGAACGCGATGGCTCAATTATAGATAAAAATGGTATAGATATTTCATCATTAAAAAATCACATTATTGAAAAAGGTACTGTAAAAGGTTTCAAAGGTTTTGTTGAAATTGGTCCAGAAGTTTTAGAACAAGAAACAGATATTTTAATTCCTGCAGCAATGGAACTAGTGATAGATGAAACAAATGCTGAACGAATAAAAGCTAAACTTATTGTAGAAGCCGCTAATGGTCCTGTTTCAGCTGGTGCTGATGAAATACTTAACAGAAATGGTATAGTCATTATACCAGATCTATATGCAAATGCAGGTGGTGTTACAGTTAGTTATTTTGAATGGATTAAAAATTTAAGCAGAATTAGACTAGGAAGATTACAGAGAAGAGCACAAGAAAATCAGGTTTCTAATTTAATTGAAGGAATTGAAAATATGACAGGAAAGACTTTCCCCGCGGATTTTAAGTCGAAATCTATTGAAGGATCATCAGAAATAGATTTAGTTCGTTCTGGTTTAGAAGACACCATGCTCGAAACATATAAAGTAATTAGTGATGTTTGGAATAAACACAGTGAGATACCAGATTTAAGAACAGCTGCAATGATTGTGGCAGTTAAAAGGGTAGCACAAAGTTATAATTCACTTGGAATATAAAAAAAGGGTGCAAAGCACCCCTTTTTATTTTTTTTGAATTATTTTATTTCTTGAAGTCTGGATAAGCTTCCATGCCGATTTCAGCTAAGTCAACACCTTCAAGTTCTTCTTCAGCAGTAACTCTAATTCCGATAGTAAACTTTATTATATACCAGGCAATTGCGGATGCTATAATTGTGAAAGCACCGATTGCAAATATTCCGTAGAGCTGTGCTCCGATACTAGCATCTGAGTTAGAGAAAATTACAGCTATAGTACCCCAAATACCTGCAAATAGATGTACAGGGATGGCTCCAACAACATCATCAATTTTAAATTTATCAAGCATTGGAATAGTAAGTACAACAATTAAACCACCAACTGCTCCTATAAAAATTGCAAGCATTGGAGATGGAGCAAGAGGTTCAGCTGTAATAGCAACTAATCCACCAAGCGCACCATTTAATGCCATTGTTAAGTCTGTTTTTTTGTAAAATAACATTGTTAGGATAAGTGCGACAACTACACCACCAGCAGCTGCAAGGTTAGTATTAATATAGATATTCGATATAGCTGTTACGTCAGCTCCTGATCCCATGGCTAGTTGAGAACCACCATTAAAACCAAACCAACCAAACCAAAGAATAAACGTACCTAAAGTAGCTAATGGTAAATTAGAGCCTGGCATTGGGTTTACACTACCATCATCAGAATATTTACCCTTTCTCGCACCTAAAATTATAGCTCCAGTTAGAGCTGCCCAACCACCTACGCCATGAACTATGGATGATCCAGCAAAATCTAGGAAACCAGCCTCGCTTAAGTAACCACCGCCCCATGACCAAGATCCTTGTATTGGATAGATAAAGCCACATAATATAACTACAAATATAAAGAATGCCTTTAATTTCACTCTTTCTGCAACGGCACCACTTACTATGGAAGCAGCTGTTGCACAAAAAACCATCTGAAACCACCAATCAGAGCCAGATGAATATGTTGCATCTTTCTCCCCACCAAATGTTTCACCATCAGAAGGGCTCCAAATTGAAAATGAACCAATATAACCTGACACGTCCATGTACATAAGATTATATCCAACTACTGCGAACATAATACCAGCAATAGAGTATAAACCAATATTTTTTGCACACTGGACTACGGCATTTTTAGCTCTCACTAAACCTGTTTCCAGCATACAAAAACCTGCTGCCATCAACATAACTAGAAATCCATGAACTAGAAATGAGAATGAATTAAATATATATGCTGTTTCAGCATCTGGAGCAGCAGAGGCCACACCTGTTATACTAAGAATTAGGGCAGGTACTAATACGAATGACCTGATTAAATTAAACATGATAAATCTCCATTTAAATTTACATAATTTGAAGATCTTACGAAATTGAATTAATACAAAGTCAGTTATAAAAGCCATTTATAAGTATATTAAAATTGATTAAAAATTAAACAAAAAAACGTTATAAAATAGTACTTGATGAATATTTATGCATTTAATTTACTAATCAAATTTTAATATTTATTTTTCTAATAAACTTTTTTCAGATTCTAAAATTGAATTTAAAATATTAAAAATATCAATTTTACCTTGATTAATTTTTGCCTTAAATGTTCCAAAATCTTTTTCTTTAGTTTCATTAATTAATAATGAAATTGCTGCGTTTGGTAAGTTATTATGTTTTTGTTCTGTAAAACAGATATTAACTATTTGGTCTAATTTAAAAAATAAGTTCTCTATTCGTTTAAATAACAAAAGTTTTTTATCTTTTTCGTGTTGATCAATAAGATTTGAATTATTTTCGTAAAAAAATTTTAAAAATTCAATATCTCTTTGTCCACCTGCTACATATTTAGTTTCAAACCATTTTGGCAGAAATTTTTTTTCTAAATTTTTAATGTCTTTTTTATTTTCGTTAAGATTTACTCTCATCTTTTTGACTTCTTTTGCCACCTCTTTATCTGATATTGGATATGCATTTAATTTATCTAAAAGATTAGAAATTTTAGTACTAAATTTACCATCCGTAATAACACGAGTTTTTTTCAGAGCTAGTTTTTCCCAAGAAAAAGATTTATGAGTATGATAATTTTTAAAATTTTTATAAGTGCATGCAACTGGCCCTCTATTTCTTGAAGGTTTCAGCTTTGTATCAACTTCATATAAAATCCCTTCAGATGTTTTTGTAGACAAAATATTTATAAGTTGTCGAAACATGTCTAAATATGTTTTTTTGTTATGTTCTTCTTCATAAACAAAAACTAAGTCTAAATCAGAATTAGCTGTCATATTAAAAGTTCCAAACCTCCCATAAGCAATTACACAAAAATTCTTACAATCTACTTCATAATTATTATTAATGAGACGATTAACAATTTGTAAAACGCAATCAACTGTTGCTTGGGCTAAATACGAAAATTCAGTTGAAGCTCTATCAATATTAATTTCTTGATTTATTAAAGCATATAATATTTGAAATTTAAGTAATCTGTGTTGTTTTCTAAGTGTATCTAACATTATTTCAGTATCTAAATTAATAAAATCAATTTTTTCAAAAAAATTTTTATAAAAAGAAATATTTCCATTTAACCTTACTGCATACTCTGGTTGGATAACCTCCAGCAATTTTATATCTCTCGAAAGAATATCAGTAAGTAATCCCGAAAATGTCAGGATTTTTGATAAATTTTCATAAATAAAAGTATTATTTTTAATCATTTCTATATAATCAAGATTTGAGTTTATAGAATTTACATACCTTAAAAGTTGATAAAGACCTTCCTCTTTATGTTTATTTCGAAAAATAATTGGAATTATTTCTTTAAAAATCTTAGACAATTTTTCTCTTGTTGCAGAAGATAGACTGTTTTCAAAAAAACTTTCAAATAGTTTTATGGTTGCATCTATGTTTATATTACTAATATTTCGTAATTTAATAATGATATTATTTTCAACTTCATTAACTTCTATTTCTTCATCATTTGCTAATGGCAAATTGATTGGTAAATTTAGTTTTTTATAAAGCATTCACAAATCAAAAAAAATTTATTATCTTATATAAACTTACATACGTTTTAATTTCGTTTCAATATTGTATTAGAAGAATTAAAAATGGATCTAGATAATTATTTATTAAAAAATTCTAAAGAAGATCAAATTTCATCAATTGTTAAATCATTAGCTAATGCTGCAATTAAAATATCTAACATTATAAGAAGTCTTAAACCATATGAAAGTATTTCAAAGAGTGATACAAAATTAAATGCTGATGGTGATATACAAAAGCCATTAGATATAATTTCAGATGAAATAATACTAAATTTTCTAAAAAAATCACCTGCTGCTGGGTATGCCTCCGAAGAGCAAGAAGGATATATTGACTTAAAAAATAATAATAATTTTATTGTTTTCGCTGATCCACTTGATGGTTCAAGTAACATTGATGTAAATGTTTCAATAGGCACTATTTTTTCAATAATGTCTAAAAATAAGTTACCTTTAGAAAAAGCATTTATTCAAAATGGAAATCATCAAAAATCATCAGGTTTTTTCGTTTACGGACCACAAACAACCTTATTTATTACAGTTGGTGTAGGAACGTCATTATTTGCATTAAATGAAATTCAAGGTAAATTTATCTTAATCAAGGATAATATCACCATACCAGAAACAACTACTGAATTTGCAATAAATGCTGCATATAGAAGATTTTGGGACAGTACAACATTAAAATATATTACAGAATGCCAGAATGGAAAAAGTGGATCGAGAAAGAAAAATTTTGGAATGAGGTGGGTCGGATCACTAGTTGCAGATGCTAGTAGAATTTTTAATAGAGGAGGTATTTTTTTATACCCTTCTGATATGAGAGAAAAATATAAAAATGGAAGATTACGTTTAACTTATGAAGCAAATCCAATTGCTTTTCTAGTAGAACAAGCTAATGGTGCAGCTACTAATGGACATAAAAATATATTAGATCTAGAAGTCAATGAATTGCACCAAAGATCACCATTAATTTTTGGTTCTAAAGAGGAGGTTTTAGAATATAAAAAATCTTAATCAAGTTTGTAATTTTTTTTAAAACTTCTATGTAATTTTTTTCTCATAAATGTTATTGATAAACCTAATTTCTTTATACTAATTTTTAGGAGTACTTTTATGCAAGGACACATAAGATCAAATGATAATATGTCCTCCAAAATGGCTGATGCAATAAGATTTTTATCTATGGATGCAGTGCAGGCTGCTAATTCCGGTCATCCAGGAATGCCCATGGGTATGGCAGATGTTGCAACTGTTCTTTTCAAAGATTTTATTAATATTTTCCCAGATAAACCAGATTGGCCAGATAGAGATAGATTTGTTTTATCTGCAGGTCATGGATCGATGTTATTATATTCACTCCATTATCTTTTAGGTTATAAAGATATGCCAATTGAAAACATAAAAAATTTTAGACAGCTAAATTATAATACCGCCGGGCACCCAGAATTTGGTCATGCAGTCGGCATAGAAACTACAACTGGACCATTAGGACAAGGTCTTGCAACTGCAGTTGGAATGGCTTTAAGTGAAAAATTAATGGCATCTAGGTTTGGTAATAATTTAGTTAATCATTTTACTTACGTTATTGCTGGTGATGGTTGTCTACAAGAAGGCATTAGTCATGAAGCCATTGAGTTCTCTGGACATCTTAAATTGTCAAAGCTAATTGTTTTTTGGGACGATAATAAAATTTCAATTGATGGATCTACTGATTTATCTTCCTCATCAAACCAAATCAATAGATTTAAGGCAGCAGGTTGGCATTCTCAAATTATTGATGGCCATAATCATGCTGATATTAGAACAGCTATAATGAATGCAAAAAAATCAAGAAAACCATCACTCATTGCATGTAAAACTAAGATTGGATACGGTGCACCTAATTTAGCAGGAACAGCTAAAACTCATGGTGCTCCTCTTGGATCTGATGAAATAGCCTCAACAAGAAAAGCGTTGGGATGGACAAATAATCCATTTGATATACCCTCAGAAATACTAACAGAATGGAAAAAAACTACACGAAGATCAGAAGAACTTTTTAAAGCGTGGGAAAAAAAATTAGAAGAAAGCGCTAAAAGAAAAAGATTCCAGATGTTTATTGAAGGAAATATTCCTAATTCTTATCAAAAACAGATGAATTCATTTATTAAACAAATGAAAAAAGAATTGCCTAAACTTGCAACCAGGCAAGCAAGTCAAAAAGTTTTGGAAGTAATAAATAAAACGATTGTAAATACATTAGGTGGATCTGCAGATTTGACGGGATCAAATTTAACTAAAACTAGTGAAATGAAAACAGTTACCTCAAGAAAGTTTTCAGGAAATTATATTCATTATGGAATAAGAGAGCATGCTATGGGCTCTATAATGAATGGTGTTGCGTTGCATAAAGGTTTTATACCTTATGGAGGAACATTTTTAGTTTTTAGTGATTACATGAGAGCATCTATAAGACTATCTGCATTAATGTCTTTAAGAGTGATTTATGTATTAACTCATGATTCGATTGGTCTTGGTGAAGATGGCCCAACTCATCAACCAATTGAACATTTAGCGATTTTAAGAGCAACACCTAATTTAAATTTGATAAGGCCAGCAGATGTTGTTGAAACTGCAGAGGCTTGGGATGTTGCACTCAAAACTAATGGACCAACGGTTTTAGCATTGTCAAGACAAGGTTTGAGAGCTTATAGATCTGAAAAAACTAACAAAAACATGGTTTCTAATGGTGGATATATTCTAAATAATATTTCAAAAGACAGAGATATTACTTTAATAGCTACTGGATCTGAAATAGAAATCGCTATGGAGGCTTTTGAAATAATGTTCAAAGAAGGTATTAAAGCTACTGTTGTTTCGCTTCCAAGCTGGGAATTATTTGATAAACAAGATGAAGAATATAAAAATCAAGTTTTAGGAAATTGCCCACGTATAGCTATTGAAGCCGCTTCTGAAATGGGTTGGAGTAAGTATATAGGTGAAAAGGGGATATTCATTGGCATGAAAAGTTTTGGAGCATCTGGGCCAGCTTCGGACTTATACAATCATTTTAATATTACTAGTAAAGCTGTAATTGATTCAGCAAAATTATTGTTAAAATAATCAAAAAAACAAAGAGTAAATTTTTTAAATGTGCAGTAACATTAAAAGTATAATTAATGAAGATGTTAGAAATAAAGTTGTTATTTTAAGAGCTGACTTGAATATCCCAATTGTTAATGGTGTTGTTCAAGATCATACCAGGCTTAAAAGGTTAATGCCTACAATAAATTATTTGTTAGAAAATCAATCTAAACTAGTTATTTGTAGTCATTTAGGTAGACCAAAAGGAAAATTTGATGAAAATTTTTCTCTAAAGCCTTTGGTAAATGTTTTGTCTGAAATCACTAAAACACAGGTTCATTTTAATTCATCTTGTATTGGTGATCATGTTTTGAAGCAAAAGAACAAACTCAAACAAGGAGAAATTTTATTATTAGAAAATTTACGATTTCATGAAAGTGAAATTAAAAATGATTTTGACTTTGCAAATGAATTGTCTAAGGGGTGTGATATTTTTGTAAATGACGCTTTTTCTTGTTCACATAGAGCTCATGCAAGTTTACATGCAATAACAAAATTTCTTCCATCTTTTTCTGGATTATTGCTTGATGAGGAAGTAAAAGTCCTTACTTCTGTGTTGAACGCTCCAATCAAACCAGTTGCAGCACTAGTTGGTGGTGCTAAAATATCGTCAAAAATAAATATAATAGAATATTTGTTAACTAAAATGGATTATTTGATTATTGGTGGAGCAATGGCAAATACTTTTCTTGTTGCGCAAGGTTTAAATATGGGAAAAAGCCTTTATGAAAAAGATTGTATTGATATTGCAAAATCAATTTTAAAAAAAAGTGAGTTAAATAACTGTGAAATAATACTTCCGTCAGACCTGGTTGTTTCTGAGAAATTTGAAAATAATGCAAATTTTGAAATAGTCTCTTCAAATGCTGTACCATCAGAAATGATGGCTTTAGATGTTGGCCCTAAAACTTTAAGCAAAATAAGTTCTGTTTTTCAAAATGTTAATACTTTAATTTGGAATGGTCCAGTTGGAGCCTTTGAAACACCTCCATTTGGTGAAGGAACTATTAAACTCGCAAGGGAGGCAGCTAAATTAACAGTAAATAAAAATTTAATCACTGTAGCTGGTGGAGGTGACACAACTTCTGCTTTAAACAACGCTAATGTTGCTAATGATTTTACATATGTTTCTGCAGCAGGGGGAGCTTTTTTAGAATGGCTTGAGGGTATAGAATTACCAGCGATATCAGTATTAAGTAAAAGTTAAATGTATCATAAATGTAGAAAGGAAAAATTATGTCAGTAAGGGTTGCCATTAATGGATTTGGAAGAATAGGAAGAAATATTTTAAGGGCTATTGTAGAATCAGCTCGTGATGACATCATTGTAGTTGGTATAAATGACTTGGGTCCCGTAGAAACAAATGCTCATTTATTAAGATACGATAGTGTTCATGGAAAGTTCCCAGCGGACGTTAATGTTAATGGAAATAATCTAGATGTTGGACAAGGTCCTATAAAAGTAACTTCTATTAAAGATCCAAAAGACTTGGCTTGGAAAGAGCTTGATGTTGATATTGCAATGGAGTGTACTGGTATTTTCGCTAGCCGAGAAAAAGCTTCTATGCATCTAGAAGCAGGTGCAAAGCGGGTTCTTATTTCTGCTCCTGCTAGTGGTGTTGATCTTACTATTGTTTATGGAGTAAATCACCACAAAATATCTAAAGATCATCTTATTATATCAAATGCTTCATGTACTACAAATTGTCTAGCACCTATTGCGATGGCATTAAATAATGGAGTAGGTATTAGTCAAGGTTTTATGACTACAATTCATTCGTATACAGGTGACCAACCTACATTAGATACAATGCATTCTGACCTTTATAGATCTAGAGCTGCTGCTGGCAATATGATACCAACCTCTACTGGCGCAGCAAAAGCAGTTGGACTTGTTTTACCTGAATTAAATGGAAAATTAGATGGTGTTTCAGTAAGGGTTCCTACTCAAAATGTATCAGTTGTTGATTTTAAATTTAATGCAACTAGAGCAACTTCAGTTGACGAAATTAATGACATTATAAAAAAATCTGCCAATGGAGAATTAAAAAACATTCTTGGATTCACAGATGAACCTCTTGTATCAAGTGATTTTAATCATGACTCACGATCTTCTATATTTCACATGGATCAAACAAAAGTAATGGACAATACATTTGTAAGAGTATTAAGTTGGTATGATAATGAGTGGGGTTTTTCTAATAGAATGTCAGATACTGCTGTAGCGATAAGTAAGACAATTTAAAAAACACTTTAAACTTTTTAAAGTAATAAGGAAATATTTGTATGACCGAAGTGTTAATAGCTCCATCAATATTATCAGCAAATTTTTCATGTTTAGCTGAAGAAATTAGAGCTATTGATAATGCTGGCGCAGACTGGATACACTTGGATGTTATGGACGGTCATTTCGTGCCAAATCTTACATTTGGTCCTCCAGTTATAAGGTCTATAAGGGATCATTCAAAAAAACCTTTCGATGCACACCTAATGGTTACTAATCCAGATAATCTTCTAGAAGAATATGTTAATGCTGGAGTTGATATGATAACTGTTCATAAAGAAGTTACACCTCATTTAGATAGAACTTTGATTCGTATTCGTGAGTTAGGATGTAAGGCTGGAGTTTCTATCAATCCTGCTACTTCTATTTCAGGATTAGAGTTTTTGTTAGATAAATTAGATCTTATTCTTGTAATGACAGTTAATCCAGGTTTTGGTGGTCAAGTGTTTATAGAATCATCTTTGAATAAAATTAGATTAGTTAAAGAGCTAGTAAAAGAAAAACCTATCAAGATACAGGTTGATGGTGGGATTAATGGGATAGTTGCGCCTAGAGTGATTGATGCAGGCGCAAATGTAATTGTTGCAGGTTCAGCTGTATTTAATGGTGATGGTGTAGAGAGTTATTCTAAGAATATTAAAGCTCTTCGTTATAAAATTTAAAATATGAAAAAAATAAATTTTAATATTATTTTTGATTTAGATGGCACTTTAGTTCATTCAGTTCCTGATATGCACTATGCTATAAATAAAACTTTAACTGAATATAATTTAAAAAATATCTCTGAGGAAAAACTACAGACTTTTGTTGGTGAAGGAATGTTGTCATTAACAAAAAAAGTAGTTGATTTTTGTGGTGGAGATAAAAGTTTATATGAAATAATTTTTAATAGTTACAGACAAAACTATTCAGAACAACCCTATAAATATAGTACTTTAATGCCAGGAGTAATGGAAACTCTTAATTTTTTCTATGAGCGAAAAATACTAATGGGTATTTGTACTAATAAAAGACAATTTGTTACTGAAAAACTTATTCAAGAAATGAATCTAAATAAGTTTTTTACAATAATTGTTGGAGCAAGAGATAATATTCCGTTAAAACCAATGCCAAATATGTTGATATCAACAATGGAAGGTTTTAAAACAACAAACAAAATGTTTTACATGGTTGGGGATACATCAAATGATATTGACGCAGCTAAAGCAGCAAATATAAAATCAATTGCGGTTGCAGGTGGTTACACTGATAAGGATGTAAAAAAACTTGGAGCAACTCATACTCTAAAAAATATGAAAGATATAATTGTACTTTTAGGCTTATCTTAAATTGGATCCCAGCTAAAAACATCGCCACTTCTTTCATTAGGCGTCATTGAATTTTGAAATGATGGGAGTGCTCTAATGGCAATTTGTTGTGGGGTCCATCCTGCTTCTGAATGCACACTTTTTATAGGTCTATTTTGATTATAAATAAATAATTCATTCAATCTTGCACTGAAGATTTGTCCACTTACTGTGTTAGCGGCCTCTGAGGCTAAAAAAACAGCTAAAGGGGCATTGGTCTCAGGGGTCATTTTCTTTAGTCTTTCAACTCTTTCTTTTTCAGCTTCACTATTTGAAGGTATAGAATTGGTCATTCTACTCCAGGCAAAAGGTGCAATACAATTTGATCTAACATTAAATCTACTCATATCTAAGGAAATTGATTTTGATAATCCAGCGATTCCTAATTTTGCAGCTGAGTAATTTGCCTGACCAAAATTTCCTATTAATCCAGATGTACTTGTCATGTGTACATAGGTTCCTGAACTTTGTTCTCTAAAATATGGAGCAGCAGCTCTACTTACATAAAAGCTACCATTTAGATGAACATTTATTACGTCATTCCAATCTGAGGGTTCCATCTTATGGAAAATTGTATCTCTTAAAATACCTGCGTTATTTATAACAATATCTAATCTACCGTACGTATCTAATGCTTTTTTAATTATTAGTTGTGCGCTATCCCATGAAG
Source organism: uncultured SAR116 cluster alpha proteobacterium (assembly GCA_902619615.1). Classification (GTDB taxonomy): domain Bacteria; phylum Pseudomonadota; class Alphaproteobacteria; order Puniceispirillales; family Marisalimonadaceae; genus Marisalimonas. The sequence continues at coordinate 27,134 of CACNFD010000008.1, forward strand.
AGACACTATCATTACTTATTACAGCTTTCCCACCTTTTTGAGTTATTAATCCAACAGTTTCCTGTGCTGGTGTTTCCGATCCGCCCTCACCAGTTAATGAAACACCTATATCATTTACAACAATTGAAACTCCCTCTTTTGCAAGAGCAAGGGCTATCTCGCGTCCTATTCCCCCACCAGCTCCAGTTACAACAGCTACTTTATCTTTTAACCCTAAATCGATATTCATTAATAAAACCCCTATATCATATTGTTTATTAATATTAAGAATTTTTTGTTAATTTTCCAGAATATATTTCGAATTGATTAAAACCATCTAATAATTGAAAATTAATCTTTATATGATATTAAATTAATCGTGTGGCCTCGTAGCTCATCTGGATAGAGCGCAAGATTCCTAATCTTGAGGTAACAGGTTCGAGTCCTGTCGAGGTCACCATATTTCAAATAATTGAAATATAAAGTCTTCTAGTTTAAAATTTATAATTATAATTTGTATTAAAATTAAATTCCTTTTTCCAGATATTCATTATACTGGAATTGATATAACTAATCATTTTATTAATAAAAAAAATATGTCAGATATTTATTTATTAACTAACAAGAAAAATTTTAACAAATTACTTGAGAAAAATGTTAACAAGTTTACTTGTTCAATTTCTTCTCATAATTTAGAACATGTAGACCAAAGAGAATTAGTTTTGAAAAAAAGCATTTCTACAGTAGAAAAAGGTGGTTTTTTTTATCTTTCTTTTCCCTCTAATCATACAACTAATTTGGATAGAGGTAGATCAGGCACCTTAAATTATTTTGATGATCCAACACATAAGTCATTACCACCAAATGTTGATGAAATAATAACTATTTTAAAATCAAATAATTTTAAAATTATTAAATTAAAAATAAGTTACAAACCTGTAATTCTATGGTTACTTGGTTTTATTCTTGAGCCAATATCTAAAATTAGTAAAAAAGTTTTACCAGGTACATTACAATTCCATGGATTTGAAACAATTATAATTGCAAAACGTGAGATTTAAATTTTAATTTAAATTAACCAATTAACTACCATTTATATGTTAATAACATCTGAATAAGTTTTAGGGGCTAATAGTAAATAGAGGGTCTTTAAGATATTGAATTTATTGTTTTTACCAGTTGGATAAGATGAATCGGTTTTTTCCTAATCTTGAGGCAACAGGTTCCAGTTCTGTCTAGGTCAGTATAATTTAAATATTTTGGTTTTAAACTTATATGATTATAAGTATTAATTTAACTTTTATCTCTTATCTTATTTCTAATAATTTTGATTACTAAAATTTTACAAACACATAACAAAATTAATCAATATAAAAACATAATAAATTCAATTTAAAATTTAAATTAGTATTAAAAATGTCACTATTTTAAAATGTTAATCTAAATTTTTAAAATATTCTTCGCTCCAAATAGCTTTGTCATCAATCCAAATGTCATAATGAGGTTTGTCACCAACCCTTAATGAAGTATATTTGCAACCCCACTTTTTTAATTGATTTGACGTTAATTCTCTATGGTCTAATCCACTTTGAGAACCTCTAGCTGTCCAATAGTGAATTTCATTACCTTCTTCAAATAACTTATTTATTTTTTGTATTCGATTTTTTAAGGGTTTTGCCTGACTATAATCTCTTTTTCCATCTTTGAAATGATTTTGAGTACAAATTGTACCATCTATATCTACTATATAAGTCTTCATCAACAATTCCCCTAAAAAGTAATCTATTATAAGGTATTAACATTCTACAATTTATATACTAAATGAGTAATTGAGAATAGTTTTAAAGGTTTTATTAAGATGGATTTTTTTAAAGATCTTAAAATTTGTTATATTAAAACAAGTAAAGGTGAAATTAGATATAGAAAAGGTGGTGCAGGTCCTGCTATTCTAATGTTACATGGTAATCCACAAACTCATGTTATGTGGCATAAAGTAGTACCAGCACTAACAAGTAAATTTACTATTGTTTGCCCTGATATACCCGGGTACGGGAAGTCTTACAAACCTAAAATATCTATGGATCATAGCAATTACTCAAAAGTCAGTATGGCCAATGATATGAATGAGTTTATGAAATTGTTAGGACATAATACATTCTATCTCGTTGGTCATGACAGAGGTGCAAGAATTGGGCATCGTTTGGCACTAGATCATCCTGACAAAGTTTTAAAAATAATCCTGTTAGACATAATACCAACTATTGAACACTTTGAGAGAACTAACAAAGAATTTGCAATGGGTTATTATCATTGGTTTTGGTTGGCTCAGAGATATCCAATACCAGAGTCAGTAATTAACAAAGCACCTGAGGAGTGGTTCTTCGCACATACTTCAAGAGAAAAAAAAGATAAAGATTTTTTTGATCCTCAAGCATTAACAGATTACCTAGAGTGTGTTAAAAATCCTGAAACTATAAGATCTATATGTGAGGATTATAGAGCTGCGGCTTCTATTGACTTGAAAGAAGATGAAATAAGTAGAAAAAAAAATTTAAAAATTAAAATGCCAACACTAGTTTTGTGGGGAAAAAAAGGTAAGATAGAACAATGGTATGATCCTCTACTAATCTGGCAAAAATATTGTGTGCAAGAAGTGACAGGTTATGGAGTTGATACTGGTCACTATCTGGCTGAAGAAAATCCTGATGAAATTATAAAAAGCATTAATAGCTTTTTGAAATAAAATAAATTGAGGTTGCAAATTTAACATGAATGAAATGCTTTTAAATATAACTAACAACGAATTACCAACTTGGGATCTCTCTGAAATCTATAAAAATATTAAAGATCCAAAAATCAACAAAGATATCAAAAATATTAAAGAGTCAGCAAATAATTTTCTAAAAACTTGGAAAGGAAAAATAAATGACTTAAGTCCATCAGATTTTTTGTTTTGTATAAATGAATATCAAGAAATTAATGAAGCTATTTATAAAATTGCTACACATAGCAGCTTAACTTTTGCTACAAACATGGAAGACCCTGAAATATCTAAATACAATTCCTATATATCTGATGAAATTACAGAAATTCTATCTACTCTAATTTTTGTTACATTAGAACTTTCAAAAGTCGATGATAATACAATTAAGAAATGGTTAAACGATAAAAATGCCAAGAAATGGAAACCTTATCTCAATATATTAAGAAAAAGAAATCCTTACCTTCTAGATCCACTTGTAGAAGAGATTTTAATAGAGAAATCTGCTACTGGTAGGTCAGCATGGATAAGATTATTTGACGAAACATCAGCAGCATTGCGCTTTCCCTTCAAAAAAAAATCCCTTACTGAAGCTGAAATTTTGAACTTGTTATCTGATGCAGATCCAGAAACAAGAAAAATTGCAGGTAAATCACTTTCTGAAGTTTTAGAAAATAATAAGCGTGTTTTTGGTATGATACTTAATGTTATTTCTAGAGATAGGTACATCGAAGATAATAAAAGAGGTTTTAAAAGAATTATGTCCTCTAGAAATCTAGATAATGACGTTGAGGATGAGGTTGTAGACAAATTAGTAAATACAGTTGATAAGGCTATGCCTAAACTTACCCATAGATATTATAAATGGAAAGCAAATCAATTTGGCCAGACAAAGCTAAATTGGTGGGATAGAAATGCACCATTGCCGAACTCTTCCGAAAAACTTATAGAATGGTCTGAGGCTAGAGATATTATTTTAGAGTCATTTTCTTCATTTCATCTGGAGATTTCTAATATTGCAAAAATGTTTTTTAAAAATAACTGGATAGATGCAAGCTTAAGAAAAGGAAAAGCATCTGGTGCATTCGCCCATCCTTCAGTTCCATCGTTGCACCCCTATATATTAGTAAATTATCAAGGAAAAATTAGGGACGTTATGACATTAGCTCATGAACTTGGTCACGGTGTTCATCAAATTCTTGCAGGGAAAAATGGATTATTAATGGCAGAAACACCATTAACGCTTGCTGAAACAGCATCAGTTTTTGGAGAAATGTTAGTGTTTAGAAAGTTGTTAGATGAAAGTCCAATCGAACAAAAAAAACAATTATTATCTGGCAAAATAGAAGATATGTTAAATACTGTTGCTAGACAAATAGGATTTCATCAGTTCGAGGTTAAGTTTCATGAGGCAAGAATAAAATCTGAATTAACACCTGATGAAATAAGCGATATTTGGATGGAGACACAGTCTCATGCAGTGGGTCCTCATATTAATCTTGGTGAAGATTATAGATTTTTATGGGGATACATCCCTCACTTCGTACATACTCCATTTTATGTTTATGCTTATGCATTTGGGGATAGTTTGGTTAACGCACTATGGTATGCGTATCAACAAAGTGATAAAGAAATTTTTTCAAAAAATTATATTGGAATGTTATCATCAGGAGGAACTAAAAGTCATAACGATTTACTAAAACCTTTTAATTTAAGTGCGTATGATAGTAGTTTTTGGGAAAAAGGTATTACGATGATAACTGGATTAATGGACGAACTAGAAGAGTTAGAAAATTAACTTAATATTTAAAGGTTTTAACATTTATGAGTAAAGATATTAACATTCAAGATGAGCTAAGTTCTTCAATGACTGGTGGAAGACTCAGGCGCTATGCAAAGGTTACCAAAGCAATGGGGGGGCTTGCTGCCAGACTAGCTGGTGAAAGATATTTAGGAATAAAAATAAATAGAGAACAACATGCTTCTGATTTAAGGTCCGCCTTAGGAGGGCTAAAAGGTCCACTTATGAAAGTTGCTCAAATTCTTGCTACAATTCCTGACGCTCTACCTAAAGAGTATGTAAATGAATTATCTCACCTTCAAGCAGATGCTCCCTCAATGGGTTGGCTTTTTGTCAAGAGAAGAATGAAGGCAGAGTTAGGAGAAAATTGGTTAACAAACTTTAAAGTTTTCGACAAACAAGCCTCCGCTGCAGCATCTTTAGGTCAAGTTCATTTTGCCGAAGACATCAACGGAAAAAAACTAGCTTGTAAGTTACAATATCCTGACATGGGCTCAGCAGTTCAGGCTGATCTTAAACAACTTAAATTAATATTTTCATTATATGAAAAATACGATTCTGCAATTTCTACTGAAGCAATACACGAAGAGTTGTCAGATAGGCTAAAAGAGGAACTCAATTATTCCCATGAAATTAAAAATTTAAAACTATATAGGTATATGTTATCTGATTTAAATCAAATTACACTTCCTAATCCAATTGATGAGTTGTCTACAAATAGACTTCTAACAATGACAAGGATAGATGGCTCAAAAATCATGGATTTTATTGCTAAAAACAGTGATATAAAAATTAGAAACCAAGTCGCTTTAAATATGTTTAAAGCTTGGTATATACCATTTTATAGATATGGTGTCATTCATGGAGATCCTCATCTTGGAAATTATACAATACGTCCTGATGGAGGTATTAACCTAATGGATTTCGGATGTATTAGAATCTTTAGACCAGATTTTGTGACAGGAGTAATTGAACTTTATAAAGCTTTAAGAGATGGAGATGAAGAACAAGCAGTAAATGCCTACAAAAGTTGGGGTTTTGAAAATCCTTCAAAAGAATTAATTGGTGTTTTAAATATATGGGCAAACTTTATCTATCAACCTTTATTAGAAGATAAAGTTAGGCTGATTAATCCAAGTGAGTCTGGACAATATGGTAGAGAAACGGCAGAAAAAGTTCATGAAGAATTAAAAAAAATTGGAGGCGTTAAACCACCAAGAGAATTTGTATTAATGGACAGAGCAGCCGTCGGTTTAGGATCAGTTTTTATGCATTTAAAAGCAGAAATAAACTGGTATAGAGTTTTTCACGATTTAGTTGGTGACTTTGACGAAAAGATTTTGTCTAAGAGGCAAAGTAATGCAATGAATCAATCAGGTTTAATTTTAGACTAATTTAATTAGTTTATACTCTGTAAAATTGTATCCAAAGATTTTTTTGCATCTCCATAAACCATTCTAGAATTTTCTCTAAAAAATAATGGATTTTCAATTCCAGAGTAACCTTTTCCTTGTCCTCTTTTTGAAATAAAAACCTGTTTAGCTTTCCAAACTTCCAAAACAGGCATTCCTGCAATTGGGCTATTAGGATCTTCTTGAGCAGCTGGATTAACAATATCGTTTGCTCCTAGTATCATGACTACATCTGTATCAGGAAAATCGTCATTTATTTCATCCATTTCAAGAACAATATCATATGGAACTTTAGCTTCTGCTAGCAGAACATTCATATGGCCTGGAAGTCTTCCTGCAACAGGATGGATTCCAAATCTTACCTCTTTGTTTTTTGCTCTCAGTCTAGAGGTTAACTCAGAAACTGTGCTTTGGGCTTGTGCTACTGCCATACCATAACCAGGAACAATTATAATCTTGTTTGCATCATTCAATGCAGCCGCTACGGAATCCATGTCTATTGGTTTCATTTCACCTTCAATATCCATTGTAGGACCTGTTACATCACCCCATCCGCCTAAAATAACTGAAAGAAATTTTCGGTTCATTGCCTTACACATTATATATGATAGAATAGCACCAGAAGATCCAACCAAAGCACCTGTCACAATTAGCAGGTCATTCCCAAGCATAAAACCTGTTGCAGCTGCAGCCCATCCAGAATATGAGTTAAGCATTGAAACAACTACTGGCATGTCTGCACCACCAATTGCTAAGACAAGATGAGCTCCTATAACAAATGCTATAATAGTCATTACAATTAATGTCCAATTACCCTCATCAATCAAAAACATGTATCCCAATGCTAAGCAGGAAAATAACATGATCAAATTCAACAAATGTCTTCCAGGTAAAATTAATGCCTTACCAGTTATCAATTCAGATAATTTTCCAAATGCCACTATAGAGCCAGTAAATGTGATTGCTCCAATAAATACACCAATAAAAACTTCAACGTTATGGATCATATACTGAGTAGAATTCATATCAGAGTGTGGCAACATGGCAGAGTTTATACCGATAAAAACAGCAGCTAAACCCACAAATGAGTGAAGAGCAGCAACCAATTGAGGCATGCCTGTCATTTGTACTTTTTTTGCAACAATTGCTCCAATTATAGAGCCAACTAAAATTGCAGCTATAAGCCAATTCAGCCATTCGGTAAAAAAAACTTGATTTCCATAAATAGTTGCAAATACAGCGATCACCATTCCAATAATGCCATACCAGACAGCTCTTTTTGCCTTTTCTTGATTCCTTAAGCCACCTAATGCAAGAATGAAAAGCACACTAGATGTTATGTATGAGGCAGTTAGTAATCCAATAGTCATTTAATAATCCTTTTTTAGCTTCTCTGAAACATTGATAACATTCTTTTTGTAACCATAAATCCTCCAACAATATTTATAGTAGCAATAAAGATAGAAATTAATGATAAGATACTTACTATATCGTTCTCAGTTCTCATCTGTAACAAAGCACCAATTATGACTATGCTTGAGATAGCATTTGTCACAGCCATTAAAGGTGTATGAAGTGAATGTGACACATTCCATATAACTTGATAACCTACAAAGCATGATAAAATAAAAACAATGAAATGTTGCATAAAGTCTGATGGTGCGTAGTAACCTATCAACCAAGTCAGAAGAGCACCAATTGTTAAAAGTAAGAATTGTAATTTTCCAGCTTTTCTCTCTGCATATATTTCATCCTGAACTTTTTCTTCCTGTGATTTTTCTTTAATTTTTTTATTGTCATGTTTAGCAATAGCTACGATTTTTGGTTTTGGTGGAGGAAAAGTTATTTTACCATCATAAAGAACTGTAGCACCTCTTATTACGTCGTCTTCCATATTAGTAAATGGTATACCGTCTTTTTTAGGAGTTAAGTCATCAACCATGTGACGTATATTTGTAGAATACAAACTAGAAGATTGAGTTGCCATTCTGCTTGGCAAATCTGTAAACCCAATAACCTTCACTTTATTTTTTGTTTCTATAATTTTGTTAGGAACAGTAACTTCGCAGTTTCCGCCTTGTTCAGCAGCTAAATCTACTATCACGGAACCAGGTTTCATTAGCTCAACCATTTCTTTTGGCCATAATTTAGGTGCAGGCATTCCAGGAATGAGTGCAGTTGTAATCACAATATCAATCTCTGGTGCTTGTTTTCTAAATAATTCCATTTCTTTTTTTATGAATTCTTTAGAAGCAGGTTTTGCATAACCTCCTTCCCCAGTGCCATCTGATTCAAAATCAAGCATTAAAAATTCTGCACCCATTGATTCAATTTGTTCAGCAACTTCCGGCCTTACGTCAAAAGCTCTAACAATTGCACCCATAGATTGGGCAGTACCAATGGCAGCAAGCCCAGCAACTCCCGCTCCTATTACAAGAACTTTAGCAGGGGGGACTTTACCAGCCGCGGTTATTTGGCCTGTAAAAAATCTTCCAAATTGGTTTCCTGCCTCAATTATTGCTCTATAACCAGCTATGTTAGCCATAGAAGATAAAGCATCCATTTTCTGAGCTCTACTAATTCTAGGTATCATATCCATTGCTTGAGCTGTAACTTTTTTCTTTTTCAAAGCTTCAAGGAGAGGTTTATTTTGATTAGGCCATATAAAACTTATAATATGATGATTAAGTTTTATTTTTGATAATTCTGATTTTTCTGGGCCTCTTACTTTCAATATTATATCTGATTGCTTCCAAAGTTCACTTGAATTCTTTACAACTTTAACCCCAGCATTTTTATAATCCTTATCTGAAAAGTTAGCTTTAATACCAGCACCAGTCTCTAAAAGACATGTATAACCTAATTTTTGCAGTTGCTTTGCGCTTTCAGGTGTGAGTGCTACTCTGTTTTCACCAATAAAAATTTCTTTAGGGCTTCCAATAATCATCTAACTTACTCCTAATAATATTAAATAAATTTGATATTATTTAACAAAACTTTCTTTACTAGGTTCAAAAAAAAACCGCAATTAGAAAAATGCGGTTCGTACTAAAAGTATAAAAAGTTAAGACTAGTAGCCTTCTCTTTCTAACCTTTTTCTCATAAGTTTTCTAACTCGTCTAGTGCTTTCAGCCATCTCTCTAGCTTTTTTCTCTGAAGGTTTTTCATAAGCTCTTCTGTTTTTCATTTCTCTAAACATACCTTCTCTTTGCATTTTCTTTTTTAAAACCCTAAGAGCTTGATCGACATTATTGTCACGAACGGACACATACATATTTAGAACCTATATTTATTAATAATTAAGGAATGTCAGATAACACAATACATAAGGTGAATGCAAGTTATTTAATGTTTTTATTTATATTATATTGAATTTATACATATAATAAATTAGTTATTAAACAAAAGTATTTAATGGCAATTACAATGAAAACTAAAACATTTGATAACAGAAAAATCAAAATTGATCTAATTAGAGCAATGTTAACACACGTACCTTTTGATGGTTGGACTTGGGAAGCAATGGAACAAGGAGCTATTGATATTAGTTTTGAAAAAAAGAAAACATCTTCTTCAAGAATCGAAATTTTTAAAGATTTATTTAAAAATGGTTCAATTGATTTTATTAATGTTTTTTCTGAAATGATCGACTTAGAAGTCAAAAAAAATTATGATCTAATTGATCCTAAACCCGAAAGAGTTCCAGAAAAAATCAAAAAAATGATTATGATTAGGTTAAATTTGTGTCAAAAATATAAAGAGGCGGTTAGATCTTCAATTGCTTTAACTGCAATACCGACAAATGCAAAAACATCTATAAATATATTATATAGAACTTGTAATAGCATGTGGAGGATAGCTGGTGACAAGTCTACAGATTTTTCTTTTTATACAAGAAGAATATCCTTGGCCACTGTATATACATCTACATTATTATTTTGGTTAAATGATAAATCTAATGATAATATAGAAACTGAATTTTTCTTGGATAGAAGGTTGAGAGATATTGGTAAAATTTCTAGTTTTAAAAAGCCATTTTCCGAAGTGAAAAAATTTACAAATAATTTTGATAGTTTAAAGAATGTAATTAATATCAAATCAGTTTTTAACTTTATAAAAAAAATAAATAATACTAAAAATTCTAGCATTAGTTAATTAACTAAAAAATTAAAAAAATGCCAATTAAAATACATGACAATTTGCCTGCAAGAAAACTTCTTCAAAATGAAATTGTAGACGTCATTGATAGTAGTACAGCAGAAAAGCAAGACATAAGACCTTTAAAGTTTTTATTATTAAATTTAATGCCTAAAAAACTTGAAACTGAGGTTCAATTTGCGAGGTTGCTTGGCGCATCTCCCTTACAAATAGAACTAACTTTAATGACTACAAAAACATATTTACCAAAAAATACTCAAAAAGAACATCTTTTCGAATTTTATAAAACTTTAGATGATATAAAAAATAATTTCTACGATGTTCTTATAATCACTGGGGCACCTGTTGAAACTGTACCTTTTAAAGAAGTAAAATACTGGAATGAATTGAAAAAGATTATTTTTTGGTCTTCAAAAAATGTTTTTAGAAAAATCGGTATTTGCTGGGGAGCTCAAGCTCTTTTAAAAATCCTTCATAGTGTTGAAAAACACTCAATGGATAAAAAGTTATTTGGTGTTTATGATCATAACTTAAATCAAGAAAAAAAATATAGATTAATGCAAGGTTTTATTGACAGATTTCCAATGCCAGTTTCACGTTACACAGAAAATAAAAAAGACGAAATTAAACAAGCAGGTCTTGAAATTCTAGCTTTTTCTCCAAGTTCAGGAGTAGGTATGGTAAGATGTCCAAAAACAAAAGATTTATTTATATTAAATCATTTAGAGTATGATGCTATTACTCTCAAGGATGAATTTTTAAGAGATAAATCGAAGCAAACTCAGATAGATATTCCGGCTAATTATTTTCCAAATGATGATATTAATCTTGAACCAATAAACAGATGGAGACCATACGCATTCTTACTGTTTACCAATTTTATAAACGAAGTTTACCAGGATGTTCCATTCAATTTCATAAAGGAAAGTAATTAGGAAATATTTCTATTATAATGTCCCATTTTTCTACCGGCTTTTACATTTTTTTTACCATAAATATGTAATATATAATTTTGATCTTTATAGAGATTAATATTATTTACATCGTTGCCAATTAAATTAGTCATTTCCCATTTACCACTACATTCAACGTCTTTAACAGGCAATCCACAAATTGTTCTAACTAAAATATCGAATTGACTACTATTGCAACCATTTAGTGTCCAATGAAAAGAATTGTGTGGTCTTGGTGCAATTTCATTAAATATTATACTTCCATCTAATAATTCGAACAATTCAATAGCTAAAACACCATAAAAATTTAAATTTTGTGCTAATCTTTTTGCTTTTGTTTTTAAGTCCAGTTCAATTTTTGAATCTAAATAGGCTGGTGCAGATGTTTTTTTTAATATACCATTTTCATGAAAATTTTCTGATAGAGGAAAAAATCCTTCAGTATCATCAAGACTTTTGAAATACATCAAAGATATTTCTCTTTTAAATTCTAATTTTTCTTCTAAAACACATTCTACAGAACCTAAATTTTCCCAAGCTTCAAAAAAATTTGAATTTTTATCAATATTTAATTGTCCTTTTCCGTCATAGCCTAAAGAGTTAGTCTTTAGTATTCCTGCTTTAGTAAGTTCCTTGATTGAAGATATTAAGTCATCAGTATTTTTTATTAAAAACCATTTTGGAGTGTTAAAGCCAGACTTAATTGCCATTTCTTTTTCTTTAGAACGTATTTGTGCACATCTAAAAACTAAACTACTAGGCACCACTTTTGTTTTATTAGATAATAATTCGAGTGATTTAGATGGAATATTTTCAAATTCAGAGGTTGCACAAATTACTTCATTAGAAAATTCAACTAATCTATTATAATCATTCCATTGACCATGTGTGATTTTGTCAACCACAGCCTCTGCTGGATTATCACCTTTGGGACAATATAGATGTGTTTTATAACCTGCTTTAGATGCTGACAAAGCTATCATTTTCCCAAGCTGGCCTCCTCCAATAATACCTATGACATTTTCATCATTAGGTAATATTGGAAAATTATTTAGTTTAGTCATTTTTTATATCTGGTGTAAGTGGAACCTCATTTTTTTGTGACGAAAGCCAATTTGTTAGATTTGTGTTTATTTCATTGTTAGACAAACTTAAAATTTTAGCCGCGTAAACGGCTGCATTAATAGCACCAGCTTTCCCAATTGACATTGTTGCTACAGGAACCCCACCAGGCATTTGGACTATTGATAAAAGACTGTCAAGGCCATTCAATGCTGTACTTTGGATTGGAACACCTATTACTGGTAAAGCAGTATGAGAAGCAACCATGCCAGGTAGATGAGCAGCACCTCCAGCACCAGCTATAATAACCTGGATTGAATTTTCCTGCGCCTTTTTTGCGAAGTCATTCATCCTATCAGGGGTTCTGTGCGCAGATATAATTTTAGTAATAAAAGAAATATTAAGTTTAATTAAAATTTCCTCTGAGAATTTCATGGTTTCCCAATCACTTTTACTCCCCATGATAATGGCAACTGATGGTTTTACTTCTTGATTATCCATGTTTTATCTCTAAATATAATGAAGAATTTTATAATATTTACACAAACTTAATCATTAGTGGATAAATTTTCATTGTCCTGAGCATCTATCGAACCCCCAGCTTTTATTATCGCTTCATCTAAATCCTCTTGGGTACATAAACTTAATAAAACAGGATGTTTAGCGGTAATGTTTGAAATATTCCAGTGACTTCTTGTTCTAATTTTTTCAATAGTATCTTTGGTAGTTCCAATTAATTTTGAAATCTGGTTATTTTTAACTTCAGGATGATTTTTTACAATCCAAGCAATTGCGTCAGGTTTGTCACCTCTCCTTGCTAATGGTATATATTTGGGACCTTTATTCTTGTTTTTATGTTCAGGCAATGGGGAGTTAGATTTTGTAAGAAACAAAGAATTGTCGTTACAACATTTGTCTATTTCTTCTTGAGTAAGTTGCCCATTTAGTATTGGATCATATCCTAAAATACCATGACCAACATCACCATCTGCAATTGCTTGAACTTCTAAAACATGAAGATTGCAAAACTCAGCAATTTGCTCAAAGGTTAATGTAGTATTATCAATCAACCAAACAGCTGTTGCTTTTGGCATGAGTAATGATGTCATTTTCTAAACTCCAATTAATCTTAGTCGAATTAAAAAATTCAGATAAGAATATAATTTTAAACAACACAAACTGAAATTTGTGTCAGGTCAAAATAATTATGCGGACAAGTTTAATAATTAAATTTAAACATAACATTTGTCAATCTTAGAAGTTTAGATTTTTCTTGGAAGAGGAAGCATATACTTTAGAAAATTAATTTTCATCTTAGAACCAAAAAAATCACACTCTAATTTATTATTTTCTTCAAATAAATATAGTTGAGATAATTTGATTTTAGCTATTCCATACCAAACATCATCTTCCTCATTTAATGACAAAGCAATTACTTCACCAATAGCCTCTTTTTTTAGAAAAATTTTATTATCAATTTTATCTAAATTAGAGAACGAAAAATCTTTATTTTTAAAATGTACAGGAACATATTTTTTTTTTACTAACCCCTTATATTTAATTCTCGCATTAACCTCTTGGCCAATAAAACATCCTTTCTCAAAACTAATTCCACCTAACAAATCAAGATTAATTTCCATAGGGAGTGTTGTGTTAATTTCTATTTCTTTTGTTCCTTCAGGAATACAATTTTTATATCTGATCAAATCATACCAATTAGATGTGTAGCTCTTATCTATCGAATTTATAGGTTTTTTCTCATAATAAATTCTATTAATATTAACATTTGTATTTAAGAATCTTTTATCTTTTAATGAATTTTTAGAACATTTTGTGTTTATTGACACATGAACATAATAATTAGTTTTTCCAATTTTTACTTCTTTCCTTAAGTTATATATATTTAATTTCTTTATAAGCTCATTTTCACAAAACAAATCGTATTCAATAAGGATTGATTTATCTTCTGAATAATTTTGAAATTCTAGACTTACTAGTATGTCATACAAAACTTTTCCTTGGGGAGAAAGTAATGCTGCAGGTATAGTTTCTAATGGTTTTAGTTTAGAAATATCAGATGTTAGAATATTATTTAAAAAATCTACACAATTTAATCCTGAAACTTTTAGTACTTTTCTATTTTCCAGATAAAGATTTTCTTGATACATTTTTTTAAATATTGATCTTATTAATTGCACTTAAGACTGCAAGTATAGGCGCAACAGTTATACTTGTATTAATCCCACATCCATAAATTGAGTCCTTACCATCATTAATTTTAAGTTCAACGTAAGCTGAAGATTCCGCTTTGGAAGAAGCACTTCTGGTGTTTTGACTGAAGTCTTCTAATGTAAATTTCAAATCAAAATTTTCTCTCATCCCATTTACAAAAGCTGAAATTGGCCCGTTGCCTTGAGAAGAAAATTGATAAAGTTTATCGTTGAAATTAACCTTTGCGATAATTATTTCGAGATTGTCTTCTCTATTAGCGCCCTCAACTTTAAAATCAATTAATTGAAATGGTTTTTGCAGAATAAAATTCTCATTAAAAGTTCTCCATATAATGTCACTTGTAATTTCGTTACCTGTTTCATCAGCTATCTTTTGTACTTTTGAAGATAATTCAACTTCCGCTCCTTTTGGTAATCTTATTTGATAGTCTGATTCTAATAACCAAGCTGTACCTCCTTTACCTGATTGGCTATTAACGCGAATTATAGCTTCATAAGTTCTTCCAATGTCAGCTGGGTCAATTGGTAAATATGGAACAGCCCATTTTTTTGAGGGTGATTTTTCCAAATTATCCATACCTTTTCTTATTGCATCCTGATGACTTCCAGAAAAGGCTGTATGTACTAAAGAACCTGCATATGGATGCCTTTGATGAACAGGTAGTCTATTACAAAACTCAGCAGTATCAATTAGATCATTAATCTTGCTAAAGTTTATATTAGGATTAATACCTTGAGTAAATAAATTCAGTCCAAGTGTTACAAGGTCTACATTTCCAGTTCTTTCTCCATTACCAAACAAAGTTCCTTCAACTCTGTCTGCACCTGCCATTAATCCTAATTCAGTTGCAGCAATTGCAGTACCTCGATCATTATGAGGATGAAGAGATAAAATTACCCTCTTTCTATTACTAAAATTATTTCCCATCCATTCTATTTGGTCAGCGTGAATGTTTGGAGTAGACATTTCAACAGTCGCAGGAAGGTTTATTATAACAGGTTTTTGCTCGCTTGCTTCCCAAACATCTAAAACAGACTCACAAACTTCTAATGCATATGGTAACTCTGTACCAGTAAAGCTTTCTGGAGAATATTGTAATCTAATGTTTGACTTTTCCAATTTATATAATTGATCTGAAATTATTTTAGCCCCATCAGTTGCTATTTTTTTTACTCCGTCCATGGATTCCTTAAAAACAATTTCTCTTTGAAGGGTGCTAGTTGAATTGTAGAGGTGAATAATTGCATTTTTGCAATCTTTCAAACTTTCAATAGTTTTTTCTATTAATGGTTTTCTGGATTGAGTTAAAACCTGAACGGTAACGTCCTTTGGAATATGATTATCAGTAATTAATTCTCTTACAAAATTAAAATCTGTTTCAGATGCAGAAGGAAAGCCAATTTCTATTTCTTTAAATCCTATTTTAACTAAATGTTTAAACATGCGCATTTTTCTGACTGAATCCATTGGTTCAATCAGAGCTTGATTGCCATCTCTTAAATCCACTGAACACCAAATAGGTGCACTATTTATGGTTTTATTAGGCCATTTTCTATCTAGAATTTTAACAGGTGGATAAGCACTATATTTTTCATATTTATTTTTCATAATTCTTTACCTTATATTAAGTTCAAAATTTAATTTGTTTATTTATTAGTAATCATCCCGGACCCCTTAGAGCACGGGTTTCTTAATAAATTTAGAACCTTAATAAGAATTGAATTATAGTTTTTACACATAATAATATAACAATATCAACTGTATGAATATTTAGTCAAGTTATTAGAGTTTTCAATACATTTTTAATATTGCAAAATATTTTTTTTAAAACTAATTTGCTGTATATACTTAAAAATTTTTGTGGGAAATTAATGACAGATATTAATCTAATAAGAAATTTTTCTATTATAGCTCATATTGATCACGGTAAATCAACTCTTGCTGATAGATTAATACAAGAATGCAAGGGATTAGCTGAAAGAGAGATGAAAGAGCAAGTTCTTGACAATATGGAAATTGAGAGGGAAAGAGGTATAACAATCAAAGCTCAGACTGTCAGGTTATTATACAAGCATACTGATAATAAAACTTACACTCTAAATTTAATGGATACTCCAGGTCATGTAGACTTTGCATATGAAGTTTCTAGATCACTTTCTGCATGTGAGGGATCACTTCTTGTAGTAGATTCTTCACAAGGAGTTGAAGCACAAACTTTAGCAAATGTTTATCAAGCAATAGATGTAAATCATGAAATTGTGACTGTACTTAACAAAATCGATTTACCTGCTTCTGAGCCAGATAGGATTAGAAATCAGATTGAAGATGTTATTGGCTTACCTGGAGAAGATGGGATTGAAGTGTCAGCTAAAACAGGGCAAGGTATTAAAGAAGTGTTATCTTCTTTAGTTGAAAAATTAGCTCCTCCAAAGGGTAATCCCAATGCCCCTTTGCAAGCTCTGTTAATAGATAGCTGGTATGACCCTTATTTAGGTGTGTTAACATTAGTAAGAGTTGTAAATGGAAGCTTAAAAAAAGGTCAAAAGATAAGATTTATGTCAACCAAGGTTTCTCACACTATTGAAAAACTTGGAATTTTTACCCCTAAAATTATAAATGTTGATGAGCTAGGACCTGGAGAAATAGGTTTTATTACGGCTTCAGTTAAAACAGTAGCAGATTGTAAAGTTGGAGACACAATTACTGACGAAAGAAATCCAGTTCAAACAATGTTACCTGGTTTCAAACCTTCTGTACCAGTGGTGTTTTGTGGTTTATTCCCAATGGATAATGCTCAATTTTCTGATTTAAGAGAGGCGTTAAGTAAATTGTCTTTAAATGATGCTTCATTTAGTTTTGAAGCTGAAACTTCAGCCGCTTTGGGATTTGGCTTTAGATGTGGCTTTTTAGGCCTCTTACATATGGAAATTATAAGAGAGAGGTTATCTAGGGAGTTTAATTTAGAATTAATCTCAACAGCACCTTCAGTAGTTTATAAAGTTCATAAAAATGATAATAGAAGTGATCTTCTGCATAATCCTGCGGATTTGCCAGATGTAAATCATATTAACTTTATAGAAGAGCCATGGATTAGAGCAACTATTCTGGTTCCAGATGAATATGTTGGATCAGTTCTGACTTTATGTACAGAAAGAAGAGGAGAGCAGATAGATCTTACCTATGCAGGAGCTAGGGCTATGGTAGTTTATAAATTACCATTAAATGAAGTTGTATTTGATTTTTATGATAAATTAAAAAGTATGACATCAGGTTATGCTAGCTTCGACTATCAAATTGATAATTATAAAAAAGGGGATCTTGTTCGCGTATCAATTTTAGTTAATGGAGATCATGTAGATGCTCTTGCAATGATTTCACACAGAGACCAAGCTGAAACGAGGGGAAGAGCAATATGCACAAGATTAAAAGATCTTATACCAAGACAACTATTTAAGGTTGCTTTGCAAGCAGCAATTGGCGGAAAAGTTATAGCAAGAGAAACTATTTCAGCGATGAGAAAAGATGTTACTGCAAAGTGTTACGGTGGGGATATAACTCGAAAGAAGAAGCTTTTAGAAAAACAAAAAGTAGGGAAAAAAAGAATGAGAGAATTTGGAAGCGTTGAGATACCTCAAAATGCTTTTTTTGAAGCCTTAAAAATGGGTGATAAATAGTTTGTCAAAGAAATGCTTTAAAGTTTAGTTTTTATTCTTTTTCTTGACGATTTTTTAAGTCCTAAAGCAATAAAAACAAAACTTAATATGGCTAATATAACTGCAGCAGGCATTAACAATATTGAAGATATAAATGGATGCCATATAAACCCTGAACAATCGAGAATATCTAATGCCGAACATGGATCAACATATCGACTTACTATTGATTCTGCAATTTGAAGGCTATTTGGTGCAAAATGAAACCAAAATTGGCCTAGTTGAGTAATTTCATTCTTACCCTCTATTTGTAAAATAATATCAAAATAATTACTAATAAGAGTAAGAATAAATGAACATATTCCAAATAAAATTAAAACTCTTCCCACTATCACTTTATATAGTCCATTTATAATTTTGTGTTTAATCTAAAACGTATAAAAAATATTTCAATATAATAATAACTTATATTACCTTGCTCCAAAAAAAATGTTGATGTAAAATTTTAATTTTTGGAGGGGTGGCCGAGCGGTTTAAGGCGCACGCCTGGAAAGCGTGTTGGGGTTAACGCCTCTCAAGGGTTCGAATCCCTTCCTCTCCGCCATTAAGATAACTTCCTTATGTTACCCAACTATAATCAGAAATCTTTAAAACTTTATTATCTTTGTAATAAAACTGTAATAAATCTGAAATTAAGTAAATCGTACATAAATAATATCAAGGAGAAAAAGATAGTGGATTGGCTATCAAAAATTATAGAAAATTTTGTAAACAAATATTTTGA
This sequence comes from uncultured SAR116 cluster alpha proteobacterium, assembly GCA_902619615.1. GTDB lineage: Bacteria > Pseudomonadota > Alphaproteobacteria > Puniceispirillales > Marisalimonadaceae > Marisalimonas. Next base: position 45,929 of record CACNFD010000008.1, read on the forward strand.
ACAAAAAGCAGTTCCAAAATATCTGTCAGGCATAAAAAAACCTAATTAGGCAAATCATAAAGAGGGTGTGAAGAGGTTGTTGCCAAGACATGGATATTTTATGAAATTATTTCATTAGTATTATTATCAACTATAACTGGATTTTTATAAAATTTTATATCAGGTGCTGAGAACCTTTCTGTAATCCATTTAACTCTATCTTCATTAAACCAACTTTTTGCATTTTCTAGATTATCAAAGCAATAAACGCCACCTGCTAAATTCTTTGAAGTATTACATATATAATTTTTTCTAATTAAACCAGGGGTATCCTTATATATAGGAGATGTTTCTAAAAATTTTTCTTTCAAAACCGTATCGTTTAATTCTTTATCTATTTCAAAGGTAACAATTGCAATTATCATTATTAATATCCTTAACTATAAATTTATTATTTAAATTCTTCAGAACTAAATTCGTGTACCACAATACCAAATATTGTTCATATGTTTTAAGTAATTCCTTTTCATTTCTCTCACTCATCAGACGGCACCCATTCTGGCAAGGGTTCTCCCCCAGTATAATGATTATGTGCTGGTGTCTCTCTAAACAAACAATACACATCTTCCCTAGAAACATTTAGCGTTTCTTTAAGAACTTCAGATATACCATCAACAAGTGCTTTTTTTCTTCTCGCATCTCGCCCTGGTCTTAAATCAACATCTATAACTGGAAGACCATCACCTATAAAACCAAATGCTTCTCTAATTGAAACATAGTCATACTTAACTTCTTTAGGCGCTAATGTTTTTAAAACAACTTCCCTTACTCTAGTATGTATTTCCTTTTTAATATTTGAGGAAATTCCTTCAGGAACATCTATTCTGATTAATGGCATTACAACTCCTTTAATACATTTGTTTTGAATATCGTAACCTATTAGTTTAAACCTAAAAAACTAAAATTTTGTTATAAATAATCATTTATATTAAGTATTATTTAGTTAGAGACTTATCTAAAGCCTCTAACTTGTTTAAAGTGTATTTAAAGGATTTTAATAATGTTCCTCATGTTAACTTTTGCAAAGGTCATTAGTTCTTTGTATGAACTGTGAACTAATAACTCATCATATGTTTTTTCTATTGATTCCATGGATGGATATCCTACTCCAAGCAAGTAATTGCCAACATTAGAGCCAGTAAGTAGATTACCAAATCTTAATGTTAATGCGCCGTTATCTTTAAAACAAGAAGCAGTATCGTTTATACAATTTAGAAATTTATCTTTATCTGACATTGCGGCCTCTGCTCTTGTAATAACAATATACTTTGGATGTTCAGAGGTTTGCTCAAATTTTGTTGGTAAAGAGGTTGCAATATTTCTTAAATAGATATTTGCCTTTCCACTATCCATAATTTCTTTAAATACAGAAGACTTTGATTGAATTTCCAGTGCTTTTTGATAGCCAGTCAAGTCGTCATAGAATTGAATAAAAATTAGACTTCCTGCATGGTCACCTGTACCAATTGAACCAAAACGTGTTCCTTTTGCACCAGCGTTGTCAATTAAGTCTTTTGAATAAGAAGACATTAATTTAGTCATAGTTTCTCTGTAACTAAAATCCACCGAAGCAACTGTTAATATAACATAATTTGTATTACTCATTTTATTTCCCCTTATTATTTAAATCATATAAATACTTTTTAATTAGTTCTTTCTTTTAACAAGTAAATTTTATAGTTTACTCATTTTTTGAATAAATAATAAGCATATATAATTTTAAATTTTACATAAATGCTTAACTATCAACATTAAAAAAAATGAAAATCGAGACATTGCCGAATAGAGTTATTCTTTGTGCATTAGACTTCAGTCTACATCTAAATATGATTACTAATAATGAATAATTAATAGGGCGATTATCAAAATATGAAATATTGTAATATAAACTTTAATAGACTTTAGAGAAAATTTGGAGTTACATTAATTAATGTATGTAAGAATTGTAAAATTAACATTTATGAACGATTTTTCAAAAGAAGCCGCATCAAGTCTTTTGGTTCAATTAGGTAAAACAAAAGGATTTGCTGCTGGTATGCTTTTTAGGATGTCTGTTGACATATCCAGTACCCAAAGATATTCAGCAACTATTTGGCCCGACAAAGCTTCTGAAGAAAAATCTTGGAAGTTATTTGGCGAAGGAGTTTTGAAGAAATTAAAAGAGACTGGAGCAAGAGTAGAAATTTCTAGAGGTATAATAAATGAAATGCAGATCTCGAAAGATTTAGATTTTAGGAAATTTATTGTTAATTAGGTTAAGAAAAGCAATAGAAAGAAGCGAATATTGTTTAATTTTTTGAAAAGCAAGAGTTGAGCTTTATACATTAAAAAAAATCTAAGAGAAATTAAAAATGAGTTCCTTTTATTTTCATCAACTTTTCTGTTTATTAAATGGTTTTGTAGCAACTATATAAATACCTGATACAATAAATATTAGAGCTAAAAGATCAAAACCAGAGAATTTAACATCAACTAAAACATAGTCGACTAAAATTGCTAAAATAGGAACTGCCATAACAGATATAGAAGTAACATTAACTGAAAATTTTTGTAAAATAGTAAAATAAGCCCAATATGTGTATGCGCTAGATAAAAATATGCCATATATAATTATAAGAATATGTCTATAATCTATTAATCCAAAATTATCTAAATCAAAGTATAACGCAAAAGGTATTATAGGTACGATACCTATTATTTGTTGCCACCCTGCTACAATCAATCCGTCTGATTTAATTCCACCATATTTTACAAACATAGTCCCTATTGCCCAACTTAAACCTGCAGACAAGGTAATTAGAAAACCTAACATATTTTCAAAAACATTAATTTCTAAAGACAGAAAAATAATGCCAGTCATTCCAAAAATTAAAGAAATTATTATTGATATATTAATTTTTTCATAACCAAAAATAGAAGCGAAAATAGTTGCCCACACTGGCATTGTGTACGTTAAAACTGCTGCTCTACCTCCACCAAGCATGTTTATTCCGTAGAGCATTAAAACCTGCCATAATGTAACATTAAAAAAACTAATTAAAAGAAGAGGTTTAAAGTCACTTTTGGGAACGTAAACTGTTTTAACTTTTTTAAATCCAAGGAATAACAATAAAGCAAATGCTGGTATGCCAATTATTACTCTAAAACTTAATGGAGGAATTGCTTCAATAGCAATCTTAAATAAAGACCATACTGATGTCCAAACTAATATTAGAACAACTAAAAGGAAAATTGGTAAAAATTGTTTTGAAAAATGTAATCCCATCAAAATCTCAATTTTTTTTGACTTATTTATTAATTATCAAAAATATAATTTTAAGTATCTTTGGCTCATCTAGACATTTTAATAGATATGCATTATTTTTGAAAAATATAAAGGAGATATTTATGCTTGTAGTCGTTTCACCCGCAAAAAAACTTAACATGAGTCTAGTTCAAGATCTTAAAGTATCCGAGCCGTACTTTAAAAAAAATGTGGATGAGTTGGTAAATGTTGTTCGAAATTTAAGTGCGAAAGATTTAGAAAACCTGATGGATATTAGTCCAAAATTAGCAGAATTAAATAGAGATAGGTTCAAGGAATTTGGTAATCAACAAAAAAAAGCTGCAGCCTTTGCATTTGCTGGTGACACTTATAAAGGTTTAAGCATAGAAAAATTAGAAAAGGAAGATTTAGATTTTGCCCAAAAACATCTGAGAATTCTGTCAGGTTTGTATGGTTTATTAAGACCTTTAGACGAGATTGAGCCTTATCGATTAGAAATGGGAAGCAAACTTAAAGGTGCTCATGGTTCTTCCTTATATGATTATTGGAGTAATAAAATTTCTGAAAATTTAAATCAATATGCAAAAACAATAGGAAGTCAAATTTTAGTAAATTGTGCTTCTAACGAATATTTTAGTGTCATAAATCCCAAAAATTTATTATTAAAAGTTATTACACCCATTTTTATGGAACGTAAAAATGGTAGAGAAAAAATAATAAGTTTCTATGCAAAAAATGCTCGAGGAGCTATGGCTCGTTTCATTATCCAAAATCGTTTGCAAAGTGAAGAAGATCTTAAGAAATTTAATTTAGACGGTTATAATTATAGTTCTGAGAAATCTAGTGAAGGTAAACTTGTCTTTATTAGGTAATAATTATATTGTTTCTTTTTCTTAGCAAAACTTTTTAATTTTTTTTATATTAAATTCATTTTACTTTTTTACAAAAAGATTGAGGTTTGTTCTTAATGTTAAATGATAAATTTCCTTTACATGAGGAAAAATGGATTGAAAAATTAGCCATAAAAATTTTTTCTGATATAGAAGCATTAACTAAAGATAAGATTGGTGTTTCGAGAGAATCTTATGGTAGAGGAGAAACTCTGGCTATAAATTATTTGATAGATTTAGCAAAAGAATTTGGACTTTGTGTTGAAAAAGATGATGCTGCAAATGTTGTTTTTTCCTTAGACAAATCTATTAAAACGAATTATATACTCGTTGGATCACATGTGGACTCAGTTCCTCAGGGAGGCAACTTTGATGGACTTGCTGGAGTGGTTGCAGGCTTTTTGGTTCTAGCGAATTTAAAAGAAAAAAAAATCAGAACATCTTTACCTGTTAAGGTGTTAATATTAAGAGGTGAAGAAAGTGCTTGGTACGGAAAAAATTGCATTGGATCAAAGGCACTATTTGGTTTGTTAACCTCAGAAGATATAAATTCTACCCACAGAAGTACAGGTGATAAGTTGTCAAAAGCCATGGGTGCCTCAGGCGCAAAACTAGATCTCATACAAAAATCTAAGTCTCTAATTAATGGAAAAAAAATAGAAGTGTTCATAGAGATACATATAGAACAAGGTCCTGTTCTTGTAGATAAAGATTGGCCAATTGCAATAGTTACTGGAATTAGAGGTAATTATCGTCATCACAAAATAAGATGCAGAGGTGATGCAGGTCACTCAGGAACTATCCCTAGGTATTTAAGAAAAGATGCTGTTTTTGCAGGAGCTGATTTGATAACTCGTATGGATGATCATTGGAATACAATAGAACAACATGGTGGAGATCTTGTCCTAACTTCAGGTATTTTTCACACTGATATGGATAATCAAGCGATGTCTAGAATTCCTGGAGAAATTTTATTTAGTTTTGAATCAAGAAGCCAAGATATTTCAACTCTTGATGCATTGGAGGGTCTTTTAAGGTCTGAATGTAAAACAATAGAAAGAGAAAGGGGAGTTCATTTTGAATTTGACAATGTGATCAAATCAGACCCAGCTGAGTGTAATCAAGAAGTTGTAGAAAAACTATTAGATGCAAGCGAATCCCTTGGTTTTTCAAGGGTTTCAGTAGCAAGTGGTGCCACACACGATGCAGCGATTTTTTCTAATCAAGGTATTAAAACAGGAATGATTTTTGTCAGAAATGATAAGGGTTCTCATAATCCTGATGAGAGAATGGAGATTGTAGATTTTATGAAAAGTGTTTCAACATTAAATAAATTTATAAATGATTATGAATAATGTAATTTAGAAATGTATTCTTGTTTTTTGTGTCTTTAAAGTAGTCTTTACAAGAATACTTTGTATATAATTAACTTAAAGTCAGAGTGCGTGTTAATTAAGTAATTGGAAATTCGTAATCCAAATATGGAAAAAAGGAAAGTCAAAAATGTTTTCAACTAGTTTCCCCGAAAAAAGTGTCATATCTAGAATAACAGCTAAAATGTTAATAGAAGTAGAGGCTGTAAGGTTTAGTGCAAAAGAGCCCTTTAAATTTACTTCTGGTTGGGCAAGTCCTGTTTATATTGATTGTAGAAAACTAATTTCCTACCCAAGAGTTAGACACACATTAATGGATTTTGCAGCTTCTGAGATTACTAGAAATATTGGTTTTGAAAGCATTGATTCTATTGCAGGCGGTGAAACAGCTGGTATCCCTTTTGCTGCTTGGATAGCTGATAGAATGATGCTGCCTATGCAGTACGTTCGAAAAAAAGCAAAAGGTTTTGGAAGAAATGCACAAATTGAGGGTGATTTTGAAAATAATTCTCACATATTACTAGTTGAAGATTTAACAACAGATGGGAATAGTAAAATAAAATTTTGTGAAGCACTTCGTGAAGCAGGAGCAAAAGTTGATCATACTTTTGTGGTATTTTATTATGATATATTTCCACAAACAAGAAAAACTTTAGATAATATTGGGCTTCAAATGCACTCTTTAGCAACTTGGTGGGATGTATTAAAAGTAGCAAAAGAGTTTAACTATTTTGAAAATGATGAGATTGGAGAAGTAGAGAGCTTTCTTAATGATCCTATGACTTGGTCCGCAGACCATGGTGGGGCCTCATCTTTGTCTGGGTAAATTATAATGATTAAATTAATTTTTCTAATTTTAATACTCTCATGTTCCATAACATTTGCAAACGATAGACTTAGAGGATATCAAGCATTAGAACAAAAAGATTATAAAACGGCTCTTTATTATCTAAGTTATGACGCAAATTTAGGTGACGACAGAGCTCAGTACAATTTAGGTATTATGTATAATAAGGGTTTGGGAGTTCCTGTAGATAAAAATGAAGCTTTTAGCTGGTTTTTTCTTTCTGCAAATCAAGGAAATATTTTAGCGAATTATGCACTAGGCCACGCTTATTTAAAAGGCTCAGGAATAAATAAAAATTATAAGTTAGCTTTGAAATCTTTTAAATTTTCTGCATTGAGAGATCATCCTACTTCAAGGTTAATTTTGGGGAATATGTATTTTCAAGGACAAGGTGTTAAAGTAAGTTATCCTAGAGCTTACTTATGGTGGCGCTTAGCAGAAGATCTGGATATAGAGGGTGCACTTCAAAATATTAATATGATAAAAGAAAAAATGAGCAAAGATGAGTATGATGATGGTTACGCATTATACTCAAATTGTATGAAAAATACTTTGTATAATTGTACCAAAAAAATAGATGATTTTTGATAAGGACTATCTTGAAAAAAAAAGAACAAATTGAGTCTGAATTACGAACAATAATCAAAAATTCAAAGAAAGGGATTTTTGTAAATTTGACATTAACCAATTTAATTGAAATTTCACGAAGAATGTTTGTGATTTATGATAATTTTAAATCAGGTGAAAAATTTAAAATTAATAATAATGACGAAAATATTTTAATTTTAAATAATGTTTTAAAAGATTTTAAAAAATTAAATAAGGATATTGATAATATCCCGAATTATTTAAAGGAGTTAATTGATAGAAGATGGGAGCAAATACCAAATACGAAAGAAAGCTTGGATGGTTCAACAAAGTTATTGCAAACTAAGCTTCAAGGGTTAGAAAAAGAATTTAAGAACTTATTTAGTATTTTTTCTAAAGACTTAAAAGATGGAACCATAAGAAGTATTGACCCTGCTCCAATTGCAATTATACATAGCGCAATGATAATTTGGGAAGAGGAATTAAAAAATAAATACAATAAAAAAAATAAAAAAATTATAAATAAAAACTTATTAAATTATCTAGAGCAAGTTTTTGATGCGTTTTCATGTGATGCTGATATTAAATCTAATTATTATAACTGGCACAATTTTAAAAACATGTTCTAATAATTATATTTTTGGAGAATAACTAATGGCTACATATCTAAACAATTATCAAACAAAAGATTTTCATGAAAATGGATATGTGATCGTAAAAAATTTTTTTAATGAAGATGAAACATATCTTTTGCAAAATGCTTCTAAGAAGGACCCTGCTATAAGAGATCATTTATATGAAAGAAAAGATTCCGAAGGATTAATAACCAAAATGATGGCATGGAACCATCCAGATGATAGTATTTATGGTGTCACCGCTAGATCAGAAAAAATTGTTGATACAATGGAAGACCTTCTTGGTGGAGAAGTTTATCATTATCATTCTAAAATTACAGCTAAAGAACCATATGAGGGTGGAGCTTGGGAATGGCACCAAGATTATGGATATTGGTATAACAATGGTTGTTTATTCCCATTTATGGCTACCGTAATGATAGCTTTAGATAAATGCACAAAAGAAAATGGATGTTTGCAAGTTCTATCTGGTTCGAATAAATTAGGAAGAGTAGATCATGCTTTATTAGAAAGTGGTCAAATAGGAGTTGATTTAAAGAGAGTTGAAGAAGCAAAAAAACATTTAAAACTAGTTTATTGTGAAATGGATCCTGGAGATGTGCTTTTTTTCCACTGTAATACTCTCCACAGGTCAGATAAAAATAACTCTCCTAATAGACGTTGGACACTTTTATGTTGTTATAACGCTGCAAGAAATAATCCTTTTATAGATCACCATCATCCAAAATATACTCCATTAAAAAAATTACCTAATAATCAAATAATTAAGGCTGGTAATAAATTTTTAGATGTTAAAGATGTGGATACCTTCCTTAAAAGACCAACTGCTCCACCAGAGCTCTCTAAAAAGAGTGGTAAACTTTATAATGCTTAGTATGAAGCTTTAACTTTGCTTTGAAGAAAAAGTGACAGACTTTTATCATCGAGTTTTGGTAGGGTTTCATTTTTAAAATAATTTAACACTTTAAATTCTATTGGTTTATCTAAACTTTTTCTAATTTCATACAAATATAGACTTTGTTTAAAAGTTTGATGTATCCGGGAAGCAAACTGAAAAGCTCTAGAATTTTGGCCACCAAATTTGGTAATAAGAACATCACATTTAGAGTCATTAATTAATCTGCCTAACATTGGTTTCCAGTCATCTTCTTCAACAGGCAATCCTTTTTTTCTTGCCCACGCAACACCACCCGCTGGGAAAATTGCAATTACCCCCCCATTTTTCAAAATTTGAATAGCTGTTTGTCTAGTAATTACGTTATCTCTCATAGCATTTTTTTTATTACTAAAATCAATAGGAAGTATATTGTCTGCTAGGGTTGGTTCTTTTTGAAGAACGCCATGAGCAATCACTTTAAAATTATCATCAAATGTTGAAGCAAACCATGATAAAAACACTCCATCAGTAACACCAAATGGATGGTTCGCTGCAATAATTAATCCTTTGCCTTTTTCTCTCTTTGGGACTGGAGCCAAATCAGGTGTCTTTATACCCATAGAGGTTAATGCATGTTTCCATAACTCGGTACCAGTTTTATTTTTAGAATTAGAAATAAAGTTTTTGTAACGTTTTTCCAAAGCAATTCTTGCTGATAATAATTCGACAGTATGAATAAAAAATTTGTGATGAATAGGTAACCATGATTCGGCATATGTTATTTTTACATTTGTTTTGAACATTTTAATCAATTAAGTAATTTTTTTTGATATTAATATACAAATTTTAATATTTTCAACCGTTTTTTATGTGGTTTTGAGATAGTTCTAGAAGTTTGGTAATACTGGTTCAATTTTGGGGTAATATTTCTCTAAATCATATCCAACATTTAATAACAAATCTTCGCGAAACTTTCTGGAAATAAATTGTACTCCTAGTGGGGTTTTTTGTTTTGTTTGGCTAGTTGCAAAAGATAGCCCAGGTAGTCCCATATATGGAGGTGCTATTTGAGGTAGCATAGAATCAAAAACTAAATCAAAGGATTCTTCTGATTCTAAATCCTTTAAATCTGGAAATGGAATGTCTCCTGTAATTGGACATAATATTATAGGGTATTGATCAAAAAATTTATTCCATTCTCTGCTGATTCTTGCTCTTTGTTGCAATGAGTCCATAAATTTTTCTAAACTAGTATCAGGGCATCTTCTAGACATTTGGCTATAAATAAAATTTGAATCAGGGTCATTTTCTTTTGTAATAGCTTCTCCGCCAGTTCTTCTAAATTCACCTAGCCATAAGGTTGCTTGGAATTTTGCTGCTTCTTGAAAGTTTGGCGCTTTAGGTTCTTCTATAACCCATCCTGAATCCTCAAGTCTTTTAGCAACAAGGCCTAATTCTGCTGATATTAAAGGATCAATTTTTAGGCCTTCAATTTTTCTTAATAATGCTATTTTTTTTTCAGGCATAGGTAAAGAAAATGGTAATGGTGTCCACCAAGGGTCATCATAATTTTCCCTGCTCATTACTTTTAGGGCTAATTCTAGATCTTTTATGGAACGTGCTAATGGTCCAGACACTGCCATTATTTGCCCCCCAATATGTCTGTCTGGGGTAGTATAATTTATCATTGGAACTCGGCCAATACTTGGTCTTAATCCGTGAATTCCACAGGCATATGCAGGGTAACGAATTGATCCAGCTATATCAGTGCCGTGACCAATTGCTCCCATACCTGCTGCAGTTGCAGCAGCGGCACCGCCAGATGATCCGCCGGGTGTAATATTTTTATTATGAGGATTGAAAGTATGGCCGTGCAAACTGTTTCTGGTAAACCAGTGAATACTGAAAGCTGGTGTATTAGTTTTCCCTAACATTAAAGCATCAGAATTTCGAAGATTTTTTACTACAGGACTATCTTTTTTTGCAACTAGATCTTTTTGTATTCGTAGACCATTGGTGCTAGGATAACCAATTTGATCAGTATTAACTTTTATTGTAGTAGGAACTCCAGCAAGTGTCCCAATATTTTCACCATCCTTAATTTTTTTATCTATAATTTTTGCCTGCTTTTTTGCGTCTTCGAAGGTTTCAACTACTATTGCGTTTATTTTAGGATTTATTTTTTCTATATGCTCAATAAGGTTGTTGCATATTTCAGTAGCTGATACTTCTTTTTTATTTAATAAAGCAGAAATTTCATAACCATTAATTTTCCAGAAATCTTTCAATTTACAATCTCCCAAATAATTTGAACTTTATTTCATTATAAAAAAATAAGAAACAGTTTTTAAAAAAAGAAAAAAATTGTGTAGGCTAATTAAAATATTAATGTATTTTGTTCTTTATTAGGGAGATAAAGTTTAAAATGGAATTACGAAAATGGCATGAGAGACCTGAGAGCTCCACAGAAAAGATTAAGGATCAAAAAGTACTTGATGGGAAAAATTTTTTAAAATTAGCAGATCATTTTATTTCTTTTGCAAACACCAAAAATAAAACTATAAAATCAACTGATCTTAACTACATAATGCTTTATGCTGCTGCTCGATATTCTGCTCATGTTGGGAAGAACGTTTTAGAAACAGATAATCATGAAGATTATGTAAAGCACATGTCAGAACAATTTATAGATATGATACGCGAGCATTTAGCTGATCCAAACTTATAGAATAGTTTTGCTTTAACAAAATTTTTAAGGAGAAAGTTTATGAGTGATAAAAAAGATATGTCAGATATGACGGTTTCAGAAATTAGTTATAGGAAATTTTTAAAAAATCTAGGTGTTACAACACATAAAGAAATTGAAAAATTAATTAACAAAAAAATAGCTGATGGTGAATTGAGTCCTAACGCTAATCTTGATATTACAGCTAACATCACAATTGACGAGTTAGGTCTTAATCATTCAGTTTCTTCAACATTATCATTACCAGGAAAAAATGACTGAATTAAATAATGATTTAATATTAGATACCTTAAAAAAGGTTCAAGATCCCTCCCAGTCAAAGGATATTGTTACTTTAGGTTTAGTAGGTAATATTACCATTAAGGATAGTAACGTAGCAGTTACCTTAGAGGTTCCGGTTCATAGAGGAGCGTCAATGGAACCTATTAGAAAATTAGCACAACAAACTATTTTAAGGATTGATGGTGTTACTAGTGCTACGGTTGTAGTTACTGCTCATGATAATAAACACAACAAAACTACAGATAATGTAAAAACTGATAAAACTGTTGAAAAAATAATAGAATCGAAAGTAAGGCGATTTATCGCAGTTGGTTCTGGTAAAGGTGGTGTAGGAAAATCAACTACTTCTGTAAATTTAGCTATTGCTCTAAAGCTTGAAGGATATAAGGTAGGTCTTCTAGATGCTGATGTTTACGGTCCCTCTCAGCCAAGGATGTTAGGAGTAAGTGGAAGACCTGCATCAGTTGGAGGAGATATGGTTGCCCCTCTTCAAAATTATGGAATAAGTCTAATGTCTATGGGGCTTTTAGTGCCTGATGATACCGCAATGATTTGGCGTGGTCCTATGGTGCAATCAGCATTAACGCAGATGTTAAATTCAGTTGCGTGGGGAAATCTTGACATAATTGTAATTGATTTACCACCTGGAACAGGAGATATTCAAATTTCTCTTGCTCAGCAAGTAAATCTAGCAGGCGCTGTCATAGTGTCCACTCCTCAAGATATAGCATTGCTAGATGTTGTTAAAGCTTTAACAATGTTTCAAAAAGCGAATGTTCCAGTATTAGGAATGATTGAGAATATGTCATATTGGTCTTGTCCAGATTGTGGTAGAATAGATCATATTTTTGGAGAAGGCGGCGTAAAAGCTGAGGCAAAAAAAAGAGGAATTGAAATGTTAGGTGAAATACCAATAAGTTCTCAGGTAAGAAAGAGTTCCGATTCAGGTATTCCTATAATAATTTCTGAGCCAAAATCAGTTCAATCTAAAAATTATAGAAATATTGCAAAGGCTATTATCAAGTCTGTTAAAATAGATGAAGAGGAGTTAGTATGAGTTTATATTATGAACTTGATCCAGCAGATGATAATGACCCACCGCTTCTACCGCCAATATTAACTCCGGTTGCGGTACCAGATAAAATCGAAGTTTTTAACAAAGCAATTTCTGCAGCTTCAAACAGTGAAGCAGGGACAGTATTTTATTCCGAGAGTACAGAATTTGTAGAAATAGCTGTAGTTTTAAATCCAGAAGTAAAAAAGATTAAATGTAATCAAATGTTGTATGTAATGATGGTTGCAGCTGGAGACTCAATTGGTTCACTTGCTCCTCCTGAAGTAGTGGTTTCTTATTCTTATCCTGGGTTGATTTTTTTGAATCAGGGTGAGGCTGGTTTAGTAAAAATTGAAGTTTCTTCCTCAGCCAATGAAGATACTGTTCCTGACTGGATGGTGGTTGGATTAAAATTGAGACTTAATAACCAGCTTCAGATAGATGAAAATAATATTCAGCCAGATATAACATCTCTTGCGGATGAAGGCGCAGGTTTTGTCTCAAGAACAAGAGCTGTTGAATCTTTGTCTAGGCATTTTTTAGCTTGGATTAGTCAATGGGAAGACGAGGGCTTTAAACCTGTCGTAGATATGTGGAATTCTAGAAGAGAAAAAAATAAAGAGCTTATTTTGAAAAATCAAGAAAATGTCACGTGGGTTGGATTAGACGAAAATGGATTAGCAATTGTCAAATCTAAAAATAAAGAAATATTCTTATCGCCAATTGAAATTACAAAAGAAATTGGAGAGATTAATTTAAGATGAAGTTTGCAAAAACAATTCGTTTCGACAAATCGGATTTAAATATTTTCCCATTGGCTTCTGAAGAAGGTGAGTTAGCTGTGGTTGGCACTTTTAACTTTTATAATTTAAAGCAGCAAGATTTAAATGGTAAAATAAAGCAGGCATTCTCTAATGGTTTCATGGGCTGTAATACATTTGGTTATAGTACGTTTGTTAGTTTAGTGAATATTAGTAAAAAAGAATTACAACAACTAAAAATAGACTTAGGAAAGTATTTGGTTGATAATTTTGGTGCTCCAACAAAAGAGATGGCTGAAAAGGCGGCAACAGAAGAAATAAATTTTATGCTTGATTTGTGCAAAAATCATGAAATTGGAAGTCTTTTAAGTTTGACAAGAACTTGGGAAGATGAAGGAATTAAGGAAAAATTTAGAAATCTCCCTAAAGCTGACTCATGTGCAGAACAAAAAATATGGACTTTTGTTGATGAGAGTTAATTCGGGGAATTAATTAATGGTTAAAAACGATTTTTGGTTAACTTCTGGCTGGCATTTGTTAGATCAAAATGATGAGGGTCATTTAGTTCCTACTGAAGACTTTATGCGAGCATATTTCTATAGACCTGAGGTTGTACCAATTGAAGAATCATGTGAAGCTGAAACTAAGCTGCATAAAAAATTGGTTGATAAACCTTTTGCTCTAGTTGAAAAAAAAGAACTTAACTCAATTAGAGATAAAGACGTAATTTTCAACTATGAAGTTATATTAAAGTTTAGAGATTTTTTATCAAAGTATCCAACATTAGATAGTGCTTATCTTTCAATAGCAAGAGGACAAGCTATAGACTTTCCTCCTCTTTTTGTAGATCAAATGGTTCAAATTATTTTAAGGAACATTCTCAATCAATCACCCTATGCTCTTCAAGTGAGGGCGTCAGAAATATTCTTTAGGACACAGGTTGTTACTATAGCAGAGGATGAAATAATGGTCGCAGATGAAGCTACAGTTCAACTTCAAGCTGAGAAAAAAATCACTAAAGCAAATGATCCAAAACAATTTGAGGTTGACATAGATATTTTAAGAGAAAGCTCTGCTGACAATTATTGGAGTAGATCAGATAAATTCGACACCTCCATTGATCTTGCTTACACTAAACCAGGCTTAGATGCACTGGCACGAGTGATTGAAAAATGGGTTTATCATTTTCTTTCTATAGAAGTTTCAATAAAACCCATGAAAAAAATTGAGGATGCAAATTGGTCATGGCACCTTGGTTTAGACAGTGATTCTAACAATATTTTAAACGATCTTTATAATGGAATTGACGTTGCTGACGAAAGACTTAAACAGATACTATGTTTATTTCAACTTGATGCTGAAGACGGATTTGTTCAAAAAATGAATGGTAAGCCAGTATATGTTGGATTAGCAATGAATGATAGTTCTAAGATAAAATTTAAACCTCAAAATATATTAACTAATTTACCTTTATTAAATACTTCTTAATTCAAGTAATCATCAGTTGTTCTTGGTTTAGGTCGGTCTTGAGCATCAAGCATTTTATCATTTTCCTTAAACATTTCTCCAACACGGCAGTCTTCACACATTTTAAGCATTTCAGTCCTACCATCTTTTTCAAACATCGTATGAGTAGAGAGTTTTTCAATTATTCTTTCTATAGATTTAGTAGATCCAAAAGTTTTACCACAAACAATACAATCAAAAGGTTGATCCTCAATAATAACTTTTGCTGACATTGCGTTATCGTTTAAGTTGAATTGAGAGTTAAGAGATATTGCTTTTTCGGGACATGTTGCTACACATATACCACATTGTAAGCAAGCATCTTCTCTGAATAAAAGTTGAGGAGAGTCTGGATTGTCCTGCAATGCGCCAGCAGGGCACGCACTTACGCATGATAAACAAATAGTACAACTATCGATATTAACATCAACTGTCCCATAAGGTGAATTATTAGGTAATGGTATAATGTCTTTTTTATTGTTATTACTTTTTGATAAACCTTGTATTCCGGCTCTCAATATTCCTCTAGGTGCTCCAACTGCAACAAAAGAAGATGGTTTGATTTTGGTGTAACCATCTTTTTCATAAAATTTATCCCCAATTTTTTCAGGATCACTCTCTTCAATAAATGTAATTGATTTATTATCATTTTTTGCAACGCCAGAAAGTAAGGCATTGGCCAATTCAATTTCTTTTGGTAAGAAATCAAATTCTTCAATTTTTTTTGGGTTTAGGAGTATAAAAATTTTTTTATATCCAATAGCTATCGAAGACACTAGAATATCATGACCAACTCTACCAACAGAATGCATTGAATAGGGTATCAAGTTAGCCGGCAAACCACTGCCATGTCTTGAAAGAATATTTATAACTTCATTTCCATAATCATTATCAAACAAAACTAAAGCAGGGTTTTTACCACCAGCTTTGATATAATTATCATGCAGGGTTGATAAATCACCTAATATAACTTCAAGGCTTGGATAATCAGTTTGAATAGCGCCAGATGGACAGACGGATCCGCAAAAACTACAACCACCGCATATACCTGGATCTACAGAAATAACGTCACCAGATGTTTGAATAGCACCTGCAGGGCAAACATCCAGACATTTTGAACATCCAGTTTTTTCATTACGTGAATGTGCGCATAAACTCTCATTATAGTTTACATAAATTGGTTTTTCAAACTCCCCAATCATATCAATTGCTTTTGCAAAAATCTCTAGTAAGTCATTTGGACTATTTGTGCTTGCTCTAAAATAACCATCACGTTTGTGATCACCTGTAAACATAGGTGTGTTTTCACTTAGATCTATTATTATGTCGCATTCACTATCTACTGATTCAAAAAAATCTCCAAACATCATATTTGATTTACTACTTGGAAGTGCTTCGGAAAAATTATTTATCTCAAGTTGGAATTGAGAAAAGTAACCTTGAGCTCTGTTTATATTTCCTTTTGTTATTTTGAAATTTTGAGGCTCTAAAACTATTTCGTCCTCACAATTAGAAATCATTAGTGTTACACCAAGGTGTTTATTTAATTTTTTACAGAAATCAAAAGCAATACCAAGGGAGTCGTCACCATTTTTATAATTAGTGTAAACAAAGCATCTTCCTAAAGAATTTAAAGTTAAACTTGGTGTTTTTTTTGTTTCATTGACAGATGAATTTATCAAAGCGCTTATTTTAGGAACGGATTTTTTACCCTCTTTAGACCATCCTGCATATTCTCTTATATTAAAAGTTCCAGGTGGCTGAAAATTATTTTCTTCAGCTAAATTTTCAAAAATATCTTCTTGCTGAGTGCACGCAATTAGCAATTTTTTATTTTCTTTATTTCCTACTTTTAGTTCATCCAAAACAACATCTAATTCTGAACCGCATAAGTTGTTATGTATTTTACATTTACTATCTAATTGGCAAGCTTTTGATAATGCTTCATCATCAATATCCATTGTTGCTTCGCAATTGCAAATAAGTATTTTTTTATTATCAATTTCCAAAAACAATCTCCCAAGATTGAGACAAGAACTTATTTAATTGTGGTATAATGTCAATTAATTTCTCATTACAAAAAAAATTTAGTTTGTTTTTTATTCTTAATGTTGTTATTTAGCTCTCCTATCTAAGGTTAATAAATGAGGCATTATGATAAGCTTAGAAAATAATAAGCATCTTTTATATGGTGTAAGAATCATTTTTGAAAAAAAAGAAATTGATAATCAATGGGAAAGTCATAAATGGATAGTTAATGATTTGATACCTCTTGATGTGACAAGTGGAGGAGGATATCCTCCAATTAATGACGTTAAAATTCGTCCACTTTTAAATGATGTTTCTCCACAAAATAGTGATAATAAAAATTTATTTGTTGCAGATGCCTCAATTGACTTGCATCGCGCAGAGGCTGAAGGTTATGCTGAAAATCTTCAATCTTCAGACCCTTCAATATATATAGTTCTGAGAGATGGAGATTTAATTGAAGAAAATGAAAAAAAAAGTGATGAGAAAAGAAATATTGACGTTCATTTAGCAGAAGTCTCACTATCTCCCTATCATATTCAAGATTATGAAGATTGTGGAGAAGATAAGGTTGAAAAAGTTCCATTATATGGTCCCATTTTACAGCTCTTAAATAAGTTTGTTAGTATTCACTTTCATCCTGAGGAGTTTAAAAAAAGAAAAAGAGATAAAAAAAATATTGATGAAAATATTCATCGAGGTGGGGATCAAAGACTAAAGAAAAATTATTATAACTAATAATAGATTTTAAAGGTTAATTTATAATGGAAGAAGATAAAAAAGATTTAAATGAGAACTTTCTTTCTAGATGGTCTAAAAAAAAATCTAAACAAAAGTCTGAACAAGAAATTTCTAAAATAGAATCGCCTGATTTTAATAGTTCCCAAGGTGATGAAGTTTCAAAATCTTCAACATCAGAAGCGAGTGAAAACGATAAACTTAATGATGATGAATTGTTAAAGAAATATAATTTACCAAATCCTGAGAAAATTAAAAAAGAAAAATCTTTAGATGTGTTTTTTAGAGATGGAGTTCCTGACAGATTGCGTCAAATAGCATTGCGAAGAGTATGGAGATTAAATCCAATAATAAGATTCGCTGATGCAGAAATTAACGATTATCATGAAGATTTTACTGATGCTGCAACAGTTATTGAAGGGATGGAAACAGCTTATAAAGTTGGAAAAGGTTATCTGTCAGATTTAATTGATGATAAAGATGAAAATAATGACGTCGAATCGATAACTCCTATTCAACTATCAACAGATAAAAGTAATAAAAAGAAAATTAAAAAAATTTCTAAAGGAAAAAATCAAGATAAAATAAAAAATAAGAAACAAAATTATGAAACGAAACTTATTTCTGAAAAAGACAATAAGAAAAATATCAGTAAGATTGGCGAAATAAAAAAAGATAAGACTACAATAGAACAAACATCAACAAACACAGATGAAATTCAAATTTCCTTGCAAGATATTAATCATAAAATAAAGCCAGAAACAATGGTTTTTAAACCAAAAAATCAGTGATAGTAATTTTAACTAACAGATCTAAATTTTATTTTGATTTTTTACTTAACACATTAATAAAAAAAAGCTTTTCTTTTCCAAAATAATAGTAAATAGTTATTTTGGGGGATATAACTTGAGTTCTAATAACGCCAAAATTGTAGATAATGTAAATGAAGAAGATCAGTTGCGTGCTGATATGTATTCATTTTTAGCCAATCTTCTAAGATCAGAGCCTGACGAAAAATTAGTAAAACAATTAACAACGCTTGAATCTGATGATTCTCCCATTGGAAAATCAATTAAGACACTCTCAAAATTAGCTACTTCTCTTGATCTCCCAACTATTAGAGATGAGTATGTAAGAATATTTGTAGGGGTCGGTAGAGGTGAAATACTCCCCTTTGCTTCTTATTATTTGACTGGATTTTTAAAAGACAAGCCTTTAGCCAAGTTAAGACAGGATATGCAAAAAATTGGCATCAAGCTAGAGGAAAATGTAAAAGAGCCAGAGGATCACATCGCAAGCATATTTGATATGATGTCTGGCTTGATACTTGGAAAGTTTGAAAAAAAATATTCTATTACAGAGCAAAAAGATTTCTTTAATAAGCATTTAGCTCCATGGGTTGACTTGCTTATGAGAGATATTGAAAGTTCCAAAATTGCAGTGTTTTATTCGCCAATTGGAACTATTGGAAAAGAATTTATGGAAATTGAACGTGCGTCGTTCTCAATGAATGTCTCGGGGTAGCGATAGGCCCCTGTTTCATAGGCTCATATTTAATGAGCTTTTAATTAAGGAGTGTAAAATGAAGATTGATAAATCTAAGAATGGTAGGAGAGACTTTTTAAAAGGTGCCGCTGTAACAGCCGCCGCCGCTACAGTGGCTGCAACTGTTACCAAAACAGCATCTGCTAACGAGACTATGAATACTACTGGTTCAGGCTACCAGAAAACAAAGCATGTAAAAACTTATTATGAAACCGCTAGGTTCTAATATTAATTAATCAATTTAAGGAGGAAAAATATGCTTAGAAAGAAGACGAAAGGGGTGGCGATAGGCTCCCAAACTTCATCTTTCAATGGTAAAACCTCAGAAAAAGTCGTTGATAGGCGTACTTTTTTGAAAGGTTCAGGGTTAGCTGTAGGGGGATTAGCTACAGCTGCAGCACTCGCAGGTTCAAATGTTAAGCCAGCACAGGCTTCATTTTCAACCTCTGCAGTATCCATGAAGAAAACAGTTTGTACGCACTGTTCAGTTGGTTGTACGATTATGGCTGAAGTTCAAAATGGTGTATGGACAGGCCAAGAGCCAGGTTGGGATAGCCCAATTAATTTAGGTGCTCATTGTTCTAAAGGTGCATCCGTAAGAGAAACTGCAAGTGGAGAAAGAAGATTAAAATATCCTATGAAGCTTGTTAGTGGCAAATGGACAAGAATGTCATGGGATGATGCCATAAATGAAATTGGCGACAAGATGGAAGCCATCAGAACTTCATCAGGTCCTGATTCTGTTTATTGGTTAGGTTCTGCTAAATTTAATAATGAGCAGTCATATTTATTTAGAAAATTTTATGCATATTGGGGATCTAATAATGGTGACCACCAAGCAAGAATATGTCATTCAACTACAGTTGCAGGTGTTGCTAACACCTGGGGTTACGGCGCAATGACAAATTCTTACAATGACATTCACAATTCTAAGGCAATGTTTGTCATTGGTGGAAATCCAGCAGAAGCTCACCCAGTGTCATTAATGCACTTAATGAAAGCAAAAGAGCAAAATAATGCTCCATTAATTGTGTGTGACCCACGTTTTACTAGAACAGCAGCACATGCTGACGAATATGTAAGATTTCGTCCAGGTTCAGATGTGGCCTTAATCTGGGGTATTATGTGGCATATCTTCGAAAATAAATGGGAAGATAAACAATTTATTAGGCAACGTGTCTATGGTATGGATGATGTTAGAGCTGAAGTAAAAAAGTGGAATCCTGAGGAAACAGAAAGAGTTACTGGAGTTCCTGGATCTCAGTTAAAAAGAGTAGCTAAAATAATGGCTAATAACAGACCTGGTACATTTATCTGGTGTATGGGTGGAACTCAGCATACTAACGGAAACAATAACACAAGAGCATATTGTGCATTTCAATTAGCCCTAGGAAACATGGGAACCGCAGGTGGTGGTGCTAACATATTCCGAGGCCACGATAATGTTCAGGGTGCTACCGACTTTTGTATTTTATCCCATTCTTTACCAGGTTATTACGGTTTATCCGCTGGTGCTTGGAAGCATTGGTCAAGAGTATGGGGAGAAGATTACAATTGGATTAAAGCAAGATTTTCTTCAATGAAAGGAAAAGACGGTAAAACCAAGAGTATGATGAACCAGAAGGGTATACCTGTATCAAGATGGATTGATGGTGTTCTTGAAAAGAGAGAAAATATAGAACAGCCAGATAATTTAAAAGCAATGGTATTCTGGGGACATGCTCCTAACTCTCAAACTAGAATGAAGGAAATGAAAGTTGCAATGGAGAAGTTAGACCTTATGGTTGTGATTGATCCTTACCCAACAGTTTCTGCAGTTTTATCTGATAGAACAGATGGCGTTTACCTACTTCCATCTACTACTCAGTTTGAGACATATGGATCACTTACTTCATCCAATAGATCACTTCAATGGAGAGAGAAGGTAATCGAGCCATCTTTTGACTCACTTCCTGATCATACTATTATATATAAGTTTGCAAAAAAGTTTGGGTTTGCAGACCGTATGTTCAGAAATATTAAAGTAACTAATGATGAGCCTTACATTGAAGACGTAACTAAAGAGTTCAATAGTGGTATGTGGACAATAGGTTATACTGGTCAGTCACCAGAGAGACTTAAAGCTCACATGAAGAATCAACACGTTTTTGATAAAACAACTTTAAGAGCTGTTGGTGGAGAACTTGATGGTGATTATTATGGTTTACCTTGGCCTTGTTGGGGTAACCCAGAAATGAAACACCCTGGTACACCATTGTTATATGACACATCAAAGCCAGTGGCAGAAGGTGGATTATGTTTTAGAGCAAGATTTGGTGTTGAGCACGAAGGTAATAACCTATTAGCTGAAGGTTCATATCCGGTTGGTTCTGAGATTAAAGACGGTTATCCACAATTTACAATGGCAATGCTGAAAAAACTTGGCTGGGATAAAGATTTAACAGCTGAGGAAAAAGCTGCAATTGATAAAGTTGCGGGTGATAAAACTAACTGGAAAGTTGACTTATCTGGTGGTATCCAAAGAGTTGCTATCAAGCATGGTTGTGCTCCTTTTGGAAACGCTAAGGCAAGAGTTAAAGTTTGGACATTTCCAGATCCAATTCCATTACACAGAGAACCACTATACACTTCTAGAAGAGACCTTGTAGCTGATTATCCTACATACTCTGATAGAATGGCATATAGACTTCCAACATTGTATAAGTCTATTCAGGATGTGGATCACTCTGTTAAATATCCGATCATTCTAACTTCAGGAAGACTGGTTGAATATGAAGGTGGTGGAGATGAGACAAGATCAAATCCGTGGCTAGCTGAATTGCAACAAGACATGTTTGTTGAAATCAATCCATTTGACGCCAACTCTAAAGGAATTAGAAATGGTGCAATGGTTTGGGTTGCAACCCCAGAAGGAGCTAGGATTAAAGTTATGGCAATGGTAACGGAGCGTGTTGCCAAAGGTGTAGCTTTCTTACCATTCCACTTCGGTGGTCATATGGAAGGTGAAGATCTTAGATCTAAGTACCCAGAAGGTTCAGATCCGTATGTACTAGGTGAAGCAGCAAACACTGCATTTACTTATGGATATGACTCAGTAACACAGATGCAAGAGACTAAGTGCTCATTGTGTCAAATTGAACTAGCTTAAAGGAGGGCTTAAAAAATGGCACGAATGAAATTCTTATGCGATGCAGAAAGATGTATTGAGTGTAACGCCTGTGTGACAGCATGTAAGAATGAGCATGAGGTACCATGGGGAATTAACAGAAGAAGAGTTGTAACAATACAAGATGGAAAGCCAGGAGAAAGATCAATATCTGTAGCCTGTATGCACTGTTCTGATGCTCCTTGCATGGCGGTGTGCCCAGTTGACTGTTTTTATCAAACAGATCAGGGTGTAGTGTTACATTCTAAAGATCTATGTATCGGCTGTGGTTACTGTTTCTATGCTTGTCCTTTTGGAGCTCCTCAATTTCCACAAGCTGGGAATTATGGATCAAGAGGAAAAATGGATAAATGTACTTTTTGTGCAGGTGGGCCTGAAGCGGATATGGGTGAGTTAGAGTTCCAAAAGTATGGACGTAATAGACTTGCTGAAGGTAAACTACCATCATGTGCAGAAATGTGTGCAACAAAAGCATTGCTTGCTGGTGATGGAGACGAAGTAGCTGATATCTTTAGAGAAAGAGTGGTTGCTCGTGGTTTCGGATCCGGTGCTTGGGGATGGGGAACTGCATACCAATTAAAAGGTTAAAAAAATAAAAAAAAGGCGGTTTTAGCCGCCTTTTTTGATTCTAAATATCTTACAATTTTGGGGTATATAATGATAAAAATTAATAAAGTAATTATAATTATCTCAATCTTTCTTACATCTTTGGTATTAAGTTCATGCCAAGAAGAACAAGGAAGAATATTAAATTATAAAAAAGGTGTGTATTTAGGTAAAAAAGACGATAATCTAACTAAAGAACAAGTAAATAAACTTAAGTTGCATACTTCAAGACAAAGAAGTAATTAAGAGGAGAAAATTAATGGTTAGGAAACTGGTTATTGCATTTACTATGGTATTTGTCATTAGTCTAACATTTGTAACAAATCCAAACTCATCAATAGCTCAAGTTAAGGGCGAGGTTCCAGGCAACACATTAGGATTAAAATCTGATGCTGATTTGTGGCGCTATATAAGAACTGGTAATGCTGGATCAACTCAAATGAAAGATCAATTATCAGCTGTGATGATCCAATCAGAAGGTGATAATTGGAGAGCAATAAGAAATGGTCCGGTTACGTTGTATGGTGGATTAGGCTTGCTAGCAATTATAGGTGTTCTTTTTGCTTTTTATATGTATAGAGGTAAAATAAAAGTGGATGCAGGTCTCTCTGGAGATACAATTTTAAGATTTGCTGCAATCGACAGATTTGCCCATTGGCTGATGGCTGGTTCATTTGTTTTGTTGGCATTAACGGGCTTAAATTTGCTTTACGGAAAATATGTATTATTACCTATTTTTGGGCCTGAAATTTTTACTGCTATTACTATTGGTGGCAAATATATTCATAATTACCTAGCCTTTGCTTTCATGTTAGGTCTAGTACTAGCATTTGTATTGTGGGTAAGACATAATATACCAAATAAAGTTGATTGGGAATGGTTGAAGATGGGTGGCGGCATATTTAAAGCAGGTGTGCATCCACCAGCAAAAAAATTTAATGCAGGGCAAAAAATGATTTTTTGGATAACCATGATTGGTGGACTTTCTGTAAGTATGTCAGGAATTGCATTGATGTTCCCATTTCAAACTACAATGTTTGCTGACACATTTGCCATACTTAATGTTCTTGGATTAGGTTTACCAACTGATTTAACGCTGTTACAAGAACAGCAATATAATCAGGTTTGGCATGGAATTGTATCCTTGGGTCTAATGATTATGATTATTGCACATATATACATAGGTTCAGTAGGAATGGAAGGCGCACTTGACGCCATGAACAGCGGTGAAGTTGACAAAAATTGGGCAAAAGAACACCATGGTTTATGGGCTAAGGAAGTGGAAGAAGAATCAAAATCAAAGCCTGAACCCGCAGAGTAAATATTATTAGAATAAATGCTTTTTAAGACAATCTTAATTAAAGATATCATAGTTTATAAATTAATTATGATATCTTTTTTATTCATAGTTAAAAGTTCATTTGGAATTGAACAATATACTGCCCATGGGGGTCCAGTTAAAGGTTTAGCTGTATCAACAAATAATCAACTCATGGCAAGTGCCAGTTTTGATTATTCTGTTGTTGTTTGGGATTTAAATCCAATTAAGGAGAAAATTACTTTGATTGGTCACGATGCTGCAGTAAATGCAGTTGAATTCTCACCAAGAAATGATTTTTTAGTATCAGGGGGAGATGACAACAATATTTTACTATGGATGCTAAATGACATATATACCATAAATGAGGAAATAGAGCCAATTAGACTTGGAAATCATAGGGGTAAAATAGCTGATTTGGAGTTTTCAAGTGACGGTAAATTTTTATTATCAGCTAGTTGGGATGGTACAGTAGGAGTATGGAATTTAAAAAAAAGACAAAAAATACACTCACTTGTTGGACACAAAGGCCCAGTTTACTCAGTTAAATACTCAAAAGATAATAAGTATATATATAGTTCAGGGTCTGATGGCGAAATTAAACTTTGGAAAGCAAATAATGGAGAATATGTAAGGCCATTAATTAGAAATGGATGGGGCATCTCAAAATTTGAAGTGGATGAAAAACAAAATTTTATTGCTTTTGGTTCAACAGACGGACAAATAAAAATAAATAAGTTTGATCAAGATGAAACTATTTTAACTATAAAAGAAGATAGAGTGCCAATTTTATCAATGTATTATTTAGAAAAAGAAAATATGATAAGTTTTGGCAATGCAAAAGGAAGAATGATTATATTAGATACTAGAAATTGGTCATTAGTCAGAGACTTCAACGCTGTTAATGGACCAATATGGGATAATATTCTTTTTCCTAATGATTCTTCATTAATTGTTGCTGGTCTTGACGATTTTTTAACGAGGTGGCAGATATTTGACTTTCCTCCAAAGTTTCTAGAAAGACCTGGGCCAGCTAGAAGATTTAACCCTGTAAAAGAGGTTAGTAATGGTGAAAAACAATTTGCAAGGAAATGTAGTGTTTGTCATACTCTTGTAGAAAATGGGAAAAAAAGAGCAGGCCCAACACTTTATAAAATTTTTGGACGCAAAGCTGGAACATTAGAAGGATATAAATACTCAAAAGCTCTAATTGAATCTGAGATAATATGGAATGAAGAAAGTATTAATAGACTATTTGATGAGGGGCCTGATAAAGTGACGCCAGGTACCAAAATGCCTATACAAAGAATGAAAAAAATACAAGACAGACAAGATCTTGTAATGTTTTTAAAAAAAGCTACTAACTAACAAAGGAGTTTAAAATGAAAATGTTTTTTACAAGTAGTGTTTTTGCGATAATAGTTGGAGTAGGTGTATACGTGATTTTAACAAGTACGGGTATGGATACTGCAAGTGTTATGTCAAGTTCAAATGTAAGATTATAGACTTATAAGTCTTTAGATGGTTAATAAAACTATTAAATCAGTTTTATATTTAACTATATTCTTATTAAATTTTAGTACCCTTGCTCATGATTATTCTGAAGTATGGGAAAAAGCTCACAAATCAACTGTAGTTGTTTTGCCAACTTGGCCAGGATACAATAAACCCGGTTTTGGAGCCCCAGCTGGTACTGCACCAGCTGGTACAGGTTTTTACTTGTCATTGAACAAAAAAGAAAAAATGACAAACTATATACTTACAGCTGCGCATGTAATTAAAAATGCAAAGATAGTAGAAATTAAAAATTATAATAATAAATCAGAGAAAGTTGATGTAATTTTGACTGACTTTAAAACTGATATAGCTATTTTAAAATCAACAAAAAAAGGCCAAAGTGTCCTAGTTACAAATAAAAAAATAAAATATGGTAATGAAGTTTGTCTAATAGGTAATAGTTTTGGATTAGGTCAAAGCTTATCATGTGGAATAGTATCTGGACTTAATAGAACAAGATTGGGGTTCAACCCAATTGAGGATTTTATTCAAACAGATGCAGCTGTAAATCCTGGTGCTTCAGGGGCACCTTTATTAAATAAAGAGGGTCAACTGATAGGTATGGTAGATGCAATATACACCAAGGAAGCAGACATTGATGCTGGAGTTAATTTTGCAATTGACATTAAATTAATAGAAAAGTTTTTGAATAAATATGCCAGTCAGATAAAATAGAATTCTATGTCAATAACACCTACCAAATTAGAAATTGCAAGAGATCTTTTAAAAGAATCAATTGTTGAAAAAGATAAAAAGACACAATCGTTTATCCATAAAGCTCAAGAACGTATAAATTATAGAACAATTAAAAGCACGTTAAACTTACCTACAACTGCAAATTCAGCAGTTGATGGTTATGGAATTTTATATCAAACATTTTTAAATAATCCAGAAACAGAATTTGAAATTGCTGGTATTGCGAAAGCAGGACACCCTTATAAAAAGAAAATTTTACCCCATCAAGCTATAGAAATTTATACAGGTGCTATAATGCCTGAGGGTGTAGATACAATCGTAATGCATGAAAAATGTAAAAGATCAAATAATAGAGTAATTATTAACGAAAAAGTAAAACAAAATCAAAATATGAGACCAATTGGCGAAAATTTAAAAAGGGGTGAGGTAGTTGTTAAAAAAGGAAAATTACTTAATGCAGCTGATATTGGGCAACTTGCTGCATCTGGAAATAATGAAATTGATATATATGCAAAATTAAACGTCTCAGTTATTTCAACAGGAGATGAATTAATTTCAAGTAGTGTTAACAAAAGATTAAGGGGCCAAATATATGATTCTAATAAACCAATGTTACTATCTTTATTAGATCATAATTTTTTAAATATACATGATTTTGGAATAGTAAAAGATAATAGAAATGAGTTAGCAATAAAATTTGCTGATGCCTTATCAAAGAATGACGTAGTAATTTCATCTGGGGGGGCGTCAGATGGAATAGAGGATCATACGCAAAATGCTATTAGAGATGTTGGTGCAGAATGTTTGGTTTGGCAATTAGCTATGAAGCCTGGAAAACCAATGGCAATTGGACGAAAGAAAAACAAATTTATTTTTTGTCTGCCAGGAAATCCCGTAGCTGCATTTGTTTGTTCAAAGTTGTTAATAAAACCACTCTTAATTAAACTAGCTGGTGGTGTTGATTTAGAACCATTAGTTGTAAAAATTCCCTCAGGTTTTGAGCATAAGAAAAGAAAAGGTAGAGCAGAGTATTTGAGAGCTAAAATTATAAGTAAGGATAATGGAGATTTTTTGAAAATACATGGAAGAAAAGGAGCAGGTGTGATTTCTTCATTAACTGGTGCAGATGGTATAGTAGAAATACCTATGGATTATGAAACAGTTAATATAGGACAGCTTCTTAAATTTTATCCTTTTGAACATAGATGCTTATAATTTATTTTAGTTGGGTATTAGGTTTTTATCCCATTTAACAATTACATTAAAAGAAATTGATATCCTTGGAAAATCAGACATATTAGGATGTACAAGGTGATGTAGAAATGCTGGCCACAAAAGCAGATCTCCTGACTTAGGTAAAACTCTATGTTCAGGATCTACTTGGTTATCACCTCTGATTGAATTCATATTTGCTTGAGGGCGTGGATCAAAAAAACTAATTGAGGCTGGGTTAAGGTCAGATCTATATATTTCAGCATCTGATTGATCAGGAACATTTATATAATAGGTTCCTGATAACCAAGAATGGGGATGGTTATGAAGATTATGATAATCTCCTTTCATGTTAACATTGCCCCAGCCTTGGATTGACCAGTTTAATTCATAATTTACCCCTGATTGTTGTGCATAATCATATACAGCTCTATCAATACATTGTTTTAGCCAAAACATAGCAGGATGATCCATTTCCAAAATATTCTGAGATATATAATTTTCTGTCATATTCTCTTGAGATGCATTGTTTGATAATACTAAATCTGCAATCACAGAATTTGCATTTTCATGTCCAGGTAATGACATTTCCATAAACTGAGTAGGCCAAAGGTCTAAAAATTTTGGTTTTGCAGTATTATTGTTATTTTGGGTTTTAGGCATGTTATGCTCCACTTATATTTAAGCAATCTCAAATTTTTTAATTAACAAGTCAGTTATAGCGCTTATGTTGTTTAAATCTAATGAGGGAATTTCTGTATTTAACTTCTCATCTGAAGCTATTGCAAAAATATTACTATCGTCCTCATGTAAAAAAGTTTTACCAATTTCACGTCTAAAAACTTCAAGTTTTGGAATATTTTCGTTTTTATAACCTTCGACTATTATTATATCACACTTATTTAATGGACTTTTGGCAAAAATTTCCAACATTTCAAACAAACTTTTTTCTTCTTCATTGTCATTTTCTTGAATAAGAGCAAATCTCTCTTTGGATGAAATCACCATTGGTCGAGCTCCAGCTTTTCTAAGATTATAAGAATCTTTACCTGGTTTATCGATATCAAATTTGTGATGAGCGTGTTTGAGTGTTCCGACGATAATTCCAATTTTTGTAAAATTTTCTATCAATTTAGTACATAATGTTGTCTTCCCAGATCCAGACCAACCAGCAAGACCAAATATGGGTGGAAGTTTCCCAAGTATTTGCTTTGCAGTTATTAAATCCTTAGGTGAGTTTAGGTTTGTAAAAGGATCAAATGTTGATGTATCAATGTTATCAAAATTTACATAAGCAGTCTTAAGTTGAGAAGTGAAAATATCAATTTTTCTTATACCTTCTTCAATTGCTTTTTTTAATATTAAATTATTGTCAGTTTTCCATAACGCTATTACAGGATGGTTAAAGCCTCTAGATTTTGCAACAACTAAATCTACATTTGGATTTTCATTTTTAGCTTTTACTAGAGATTCAATTAAATTTTTTGGGAGAAAAGGTGTGTCACAAGGTAAAGTTAGAACCCAATTTTGCTTTATATTTTTTGCCCAATTTAGGGAAGCTAAAATGCCAACTAATGGACCTAAGTGTCCTTTTAGTGGATCTTCAAGAATTTCGTAACCAAAGTTTTTAAATTTTTCATAATTGGTATTTATATTTAATGCAATAGGCGCAGCTTTTCCAGAAACTTTTTCCAAGACATAAGAGATAAGTGGTCTATCCAGCAGGTTGATAAGGGCTTTTTCTTTTCCACCCATTCTTCTTCCTTTTCCTCCTGCTAGGATAACACACGGAATAATTTCATTATTTGTTTTCAAATTTAAATTGCCTCAACTAATTATAGATCTTTGTGCTGATATTACGTCTTCATTTTTAACTGACGTAATGTCGCTATCGAAAACAACTCTTTCAATGCCGTTAGCGATAATCATTCTTTTTCCTTTTGCTCTTCCTATTAATGTAAGGCCAGCTTGTTTTGCGAGTGTTACACCTGATTCTGTGAAACCTGATCTTGAAATCAAAATAGGAATACCCATTTGGACTGTCTTAATTACCATTTCTGAGGTGAGTCTTCCAGTGGTATAAAAAATTTTATCACTAGTATTCTCATTATTTAGAAAAATCCAACCTGCAATTTTATCAACAGCATTATGCCTTCCAACATCTTCAACATAAACAAGAGGTTTATCATTTTTACATAAAACACACCCATGTAATGCGCCAGCTTTAAGATAGAGACTTGGTTTAGTATTAACTTTTTTTGAAATTGTATAAATCCACGAAGTTTTTATTTTGGTAGTTTTGTCAAGATTTATTGATGAGAAATCATCCATTATATCGCCATAAACAGTTCCAACAGCACAACCGCTTGTCCTAATTTTCTTTTCCATTTTTTCTTCGTAGTTTGTTTTTCTTTTTGTTCTTACTATTACAACTTGCAAGTCTTCATCATAAGTAACTTCAGAAATTACATCATTTTTTTTGAGCATGTTTTGGTTTAATAAATATCCAACTGCAAGAAGATCAGGCATATCACCAAGTGTCATAGCAGTAACTATTTCTTGTTTATTTAGATAAATCGTTAGAGGTATCTCTTTAACTACAGGAAGTTTTACATATTCACCTGCTTCGTTAAACCCTTCAATCTCTTTTGTTAAATTATCATTATCTAAATCCGGTGATATTAGAAATTCTTTATCATTTTTCATCTTCAAACCTAATTTTTAACGTTGTTTAGAAGCTGCCCATTGAATAAATTCTTGAGCTTCTTCTGATAAATGTTGATTCAAATTTAAATATTTTGTTAATAATTCTTTGCCAAAAGGTGTTAAGAGTGTGCCTTTATTTCCTTTTTGCTTTTCTAAAATAGGCGTAGGAAATGCCTCTTCAATTGTGTTGAGCAGAAGTTTTGCACGCTTAGCACTCATGCCCATAAAGCTTGCTGCAGCCCTTACAGATCCCTTTTGATGAACTAAATTGAAAAGTTCCATTTTACCAGCCCCAATCATATGGCCCTGAATATATACTTTTATTCGAATGCCATTATCATTCTCTTTTACCAAATTAGGAGGTAGAGAAGAACGTTTTATGTTTGTTGATCTACTTTTCATTAACTGATTATAGAATATAATGCTAAAATAAACTAAATATTTTTATGGTATAAAAATTTGTCTGATTATTTTACAACTGATGAATTAGCTGATTTTCTTAGAGTTAAACCAAGAAAAGTTTATGATCTAGTTGCTAAAGAAGAGGTGCCCTTTTCAAGGGTGATGGGCAAATTATTGTTTTCAAAAGAAGAAGTTGCTAATTGGATAGCTGGTAAAAATAATTCAGTTGATAATAAAAAATATTTACCGGATGTCTTTTTAGGAAGCCATGATCCTCTCCTCGAATATGCAATAAAACAATCTGGATCGGGTATAGCTTTATCTTTTGATGGAAGTAATAAAGGGCTTGAAAGATTTAAATTAAATCAAGGAATTGCATCAGGACTTCACATTTATGATTTTACTTCAAAAAAATGGAATATTACAAGTGTTGAAGAGCATTTAAATGATAAAGATTTTGTTCTTATGGAATGGGCAAAAAGAGAAAGAGGTTTAATATTTAAGTCAACTAATGGGCCTAAGAAGAGCATAAAAGATTTTAAAGGTCAAAAATTAGTTTCAAGACAAACTGGTTCTGGAGCAGATAATTATTTAAAAAATTTATTGGAAAGTGAAAATTTGAATTTATCAGATTTTCTCAAAACAGAAATTGTTTATTCTGAAATTGATGCAGTATCATTAGTTTTATCTGGGCAAGCTGATGTAACTCTTGGTCTGGCATCAGAGGCAATAAAGTATAAACTTAAATTTATTCCGGTGGTTGAAGAAAGATTTGATTTAGTAATTGATAGATTTTCATGGTTTGAAAATCCTTTTCAAAAACTTTTTCAATTTTCTAAAACGAAAGAATTTATAAACATTGCTTCAAGATTAAAGGGTTATAATATTAAAGATCTTGGTATGATCCACTTTAATAGTAAATAGGTATAATCAATGATCAAAGAAATAGGTAAAGGACTGTTAGGTGTTCTAATAATTATAACCCTGTTTGTTTTCTTTTTAGGCCTGAAGACTTTTGTGTTTTCGCTTGCGTACTAAATCTTTAAAAAGCTAGTTGAACTTTCATACTTTTTTTATTCTTATTCATTGCAAGTTCAAAACCATCAATTGCGTTTTTAAAGTCTATTTTATGAGTGATTAATGGATTTACGTCTATTAATTTTTTTTTCATCATTTCAACAGCTAACTCAAATTCTGAATGAAATCTGAATGAGCCTTTTAAATTTAACTCTTTTGTTGTAACTGATACTAGAGGAATCAATACATCTCCTCCAAGACCAAGTTGTATCAAGGTTCCTTTAGGCTTGAGGCAATTTATTGAGTCGCTAATACCTTGCGCAGATCCCGAACATTCAATAGCTATATCAAAATACCCTTTGTTAAATTGATAGTTTTTTAATTGATCACGTTCTTTTAGAACATTTATAACTCTATCTGCTCCCACAGAATTTGAAAACGAAAGAGCATTTGTAGAAATATCTGTAACTATTATTTCTTCTGCTCCACCTCTTCTGGCAGCTGCCACGCATAATGTCCCAATAGGTCCTGACCCAGTAACTAAAACTTTTTTTCCTAAAATCTTTCCTGCTTGTTTTATAGCATGAAGACAAACTGCAAGTGGTTCTGCCATTGCAGCTTCTTCTGAAGACAAACCATCAGCGGGAATACATTGAAAATCTTCAGCTATTAATATTTCTCTAAATGCGCCTTGAATATGTGGGAATGGCATTGCAGAGCCATAAAATTTCATATTCATGCATTGAATTTGATTTCCGTTAAGGCAAAAATTACATTTATTACATGGTCTTGATGGCGATACAGAAACTAATTGTCCAATTGATAAATTTTCTACATTTGAGCCAATTTTTGAAATATATCCAGAAACTTCATGACCTAAAATCATTGGCTCCCTTAATTTAATTTGTCCAAATCCACCGTGTTTATAATAATGTAGATCTGTTCCGCAAATACCACCAATGGCAATATGAATTTCAACTTGATTAGCGTCTAAATTATCAACTTGATAATTTTCTATCCTTAAGTCTAATGGACCATGAATTCGTAAAGATTTCATTAAATACGCCTTTATCTAATTTGAGTTTAAAACTTAAATTCTAGAAAGATAATTGGCAATCTTTTTATTATTACTGTACTTTTACATAAATTCAAAAAGGAAAAGAAATGGTTTCAGGATTAAAATTATTTGATCTTAATGGTAAAACAGCTCTTATAACCGGCTCATCACAAGGAATTGGTTATGCTTTAGCTAAGGGTTTGGCTGATGCCGGCTCTGATATAATATTGAATGGTAGAAATACTGAAAAGTTAAAACAATCAGCTGAAGCAATTAATACTAAACAAAATATCTTTCAATTATGCTTTGATGTTACTAATTATGAACAGACAAAGCGATCTATTGATAAATTTGAAAAAGATATTAAGCCAATTGATATTTTAATTAATAACGCTGGAATGCAATTTAGAACTCCTTTAGAAGACTTCCCACCTGAAATGTTTGAGCAATTATTAAAGACTAATATCTCTTCAGTTTTTAATGTAAGTCAAGTTGTTGCAAAATATATGATTAAAAGAGGCGAAGGTAAAATTATAAATATAGCAAGTGTGCAGACAGCACTAGCTAGACCAGGAATTGCGCCTTATACAGCCACAAAGGGCGCCGTAGGAAACATTACAAAAGGTATGGCTACAGACTGGGCAAAATATGGTATTCAATGCAATGCTATTGCTCCTGGTTACTTTGATACACCTTTGAATGCTGCTCTTGTTTCCGATAGTGATTTCACAGCATGGTTGAAAAAAAGAACTCCAGCAGGTAGGTGGGGTGAGGTTCATGAATTAGTTGGTGCTAGTATCTTTTTGAGTTCTGAAGCCTCAGATTTTGTAAACGGTCATACTCTTTATGTTGATGGTGGTATAACTGCATCATTGTAGTTTTTATTTATAAAAATAAATTTTGTTCTAAAAATTTAATTTCTCCTTTTTGGTCAATGATTTTTGAAATAGATAAATTTTCTAAACACTAAACATTTTTCATTGAAAAATTTTGTATATTCTATTATTTATACTCGATACAGAAAATATTTCTTTGAGAGACAACTATGTTAGATGATATTGATATCAAAATATTAAACGTCGTTCAAAAAAATGCTGGTTTACCCTTATCAGAAATCTCGAAGAGAGTGGGTGTGTCTCCAACCCCGTGTTGGAACAGAATAAAAAAAATGGAAGAAGTAGGTGTCATTTCTGCGAGAACAATTGTTCTTAATAGAAAAGCTATTAACTTATCAATTGTTGTTTTTTTATCAATAAGAGTAAGTCACCATTCAAAAGACTGGATTGATAGATTTCAAAATATAATAAACAAGTATGATGAAATAATTGAAACTCATAGACTTACAGGTTCAGATACGGATTATATGCTAAAGATTGTTGCTCCAAGTATAGAGGAGTACGATAATTTTCAACAGAAGTTAATTGGAGAGCTTGAGTTTACTAAGATGTCTTCAAGCATATCCCTTCAAGAAATGAAAAACTCTCATATTTTACCTCTTGCTCAATTTAAAAATTAGTTAGCATTTGGGAAAAATAATTGCTCACCTTTTACTTTAAATGCCTTTATCTTGATTTGTCCTTCAGGGGAGGTAAGCCATTTGATAAACTTATTGGCAATATTAGATTTTACATTTGGACATCTAGCAGGGTTTACTAGTATAATTCCATACTGATTAAATAAAATATCGCTTTTTTCGGTAAACATTTTCAATTCACCTTTATTATTAAAATTTATCCATGATGCTCTATCTGTAATAGTGTAGGCACCCATACCATTTGCTAAATTAAGAGTTGCTCCCATTCCAGATCCAGCTTCTCTATACCAATTACCGGAAAACTTTAATGGATTTAATTTAGCTTTTTCCCAAATACTCATTTCTTTAAAATGAGTGCCTGAATCATCACCGCGTGAGACAAAGATAGATGATGTTTTAAATATTTTTTTAAATGCTTCTAATGGACTGTCTTTATCATTTATTTGCGCAGGGTTTTCTTTAGGTCCAATAATTATGAAATCATTGTACATAAGGTCTTTTCTATTTATGCCAAAGCCTTTTTTAACAAAATT
>CACNFD010000009.1 GCA_902619615.1 uncultured SAR116 cluster alpha proteobacterium
CATTATGTAATTTAATTATAAAATCTAATCTTTTTTTATTTTTAGGATTTATATAATTTAAAGATAATGATGAAGTCGTAATATCTAAAACATTCGTAAAATAATAACCCATATTTGGAAGGATTAAGAAACCGTACTTTAAATCTATTCCACAGTTACCGAATGGTTCGGAAGAGTGTTTAAAATTAACCGCAGTAAATTAATTTGAAAAACGTTGGTTCTAAAGCACGGCAATTGAGACCTTCTTCATGAAATTTTAATGGCAGATATAAAGTTTACAAATCTATCTAGAAATTCACCTTTATTGAGAGCAAACAAATTTGGTGAATAATTCCCCTATGGATCCAGACTTGAATTTTTGCCAATCACCTCTCTCTTCCAGCACCACATATTCACCTTCTGCCATATTACCCTTGAAATAAACGTCCTTCAAAAATCTAACAGTTTGATCTTCACAATTTGTCTCAATGAAAATGATGCTCGAATTTTCTCCATTGGAGTCGGTAATCGCATAGTCTCTTAACCTGATGTAAGTCCGCTTTTGATTATGTTTTTGTATGGATGAGAGATCTATAAAATATTTGTCGCCATTTCCCGTTTGACCCATCAGTTTCCAATTGAAATCTGCAAAACAAACATTGGTTCCCAAAAAAACTAAAAGAGTTCCGAGGATAAATTTTAATTTATGCTCTCCCATCATTAATTTTTTAACCCCCAAAAACATTCAAATTTAAATATCTTTTATCCATTGCAATTCAAATTTACTTATCTCAATTGGATGTTCCCTTAATCGAACATTCTGAATTCGTTCTTGTCTTGCACGATATTTCTTGAGAACTGAAAAGACTTGAGTGTTCTTCCAAGTATTTCCAAGAATTGTCTTGATACCTTGTTCATTTAGATATTTTGCAATCTTCCGATATCCCATTCCACGATCGTGAAGGGATTTAATCAGTTCATAATTTTGGTGTTGTTGTTTGGTGTATTTTTGTTCTGCAATTAAATCATTAGACCCAATGGTCACAGTAAAACAGAGATATTGAGAAAACTTTTCTTTTAAAAAAGCACTCTTCATAATCACTCCACGGTTACTGATTTTGCTAAATTTCTTGGTTGATCCACATCAGTACCTCTTTCAATAGCTACGTGATAAGCTAACAACTGAGCTGGGATGGCCATCAAAAAAGGTGATAATAATGATTTAAAGTTAGTTTCAAAATTTGGTATTTCTATATTTAAATGAGCAAAAGTTGCTTTTTCAATACAATTTTTATCAGCAATTAAAATAATCTTAGCACCTCGCGAATAAGCTTCTTGTAAGTTACTAATTGCTTTATCTTCATGACCATCTGATATTAAAAACATAATTACTGGCACATCATCTTCTAAAAGAGCAATTGGACCATGTTTCATTTCTCCAGCTGCAAAACCTTCTGCATGGATATAACTAATCTCTTTTAATTTCAATGCACCTTCTAGAGCGAGAGGATACAAAAGTCCTCTACCAAGAAAAATTATGCTTTTAGCATTTTTGATATTCTGAGCTATCAATTTGATTTTATCTTCTATCTTTAACATTTCCGCTAATGCACTTGGTAACGCATTGATGTAAGTGAAAATTTTTTGTATGTAGTTTGGTTTTAAATTATTGAATTTTTTTCCTAAAGCTACTGCAATCATGAATAAAACTACCAATTGTGATGTAAAAGATTTTGTACTTGCCACACCTATTTCTGGACCAACCTTAGTATATAGACTGTAATCAACTTCTCTATCTATGGTACTGCCTTCTACATTAACAATTGCATTAGTATTTAAACCAAGTTTTTTACCATGCCTTAAGGCCATAAGAGTATCCAAACTCTCACCTGATTGTGAAATAACCAACATTGAGCTCTGGCCAAATACTGATGGTTTTCGGTATCTATATTCTGACGCTAGATCAATACTTACAGGTAAATCCGCGATATGCTCAATCCAATATTTACCGACCATTGCAGCATAATAACTTGTACCAGCTGCAGCAATAAGCAAAGTGTTTTTCTCTTTAAATCCTAATTTATTTAAATCTATATTAATTTCATAATTACTTTTTATTAAAGATGAACTTGCTTGTGGAATTACTGAAGGCTGTTCAAATATTTCCTTTTCCATAAAATGTTTATAACCACCTTTTGTTACAAGCCCAATTTCTGCTTTAATATTAATAACTTTTCTATTTACTTTTTTTTCATTTTTATTAAAAATTTCTACTTCATCTAATTTAATTAATGCGTGATCACCGTCTTCTAAATAAATAACTTTTTGGGTTAAATGATCAATCGAATGAGCATCTGATCCAACAAAATTTGAATTTTCTCCCAAACCAATTGCTAAAGGCGATGAATTCCTTGATACAAATAATTGGTTTGGAAAATCTAGACTTATTGCAACAAATGCGAATGCACCTTTAATATCTTGTAAAACTAGCCTTCCAGCTTGCAGAAAATCATTTCCTAACTTGATATATTTCATGAACAAGTGAGGCAAAATCTCGGTATCAGTTTGACTTTTAAAAACATAACCTTCTGAAATAAGGTTTAGTTTTAATTTTTCATAATTTTCTATAATTCCATTGTGAACAACAGCTACTTTGTCTTCACTTGTCAATGGATGAGCATTTTCTACACTTATATTACCATGTGTTGCCCACCTTGTATGACCTAAAGCAACGGTGTTTTCTGAATACAATTTACAACTTGATTTTTTATTTATCTTTTCAATTAATCTAATGAGCTTACCTTCTGACTTAACAATTTCAAAAGCCCCATTAACCTCAGATACAATGCCAGCAGAATCATATCCTCTATATTCAAGTTTTTTTAAACCTTCAGTCACGAGTTGACTTGCATTTTGTTTACCAATTACTGCAACAACACCGCACATATTGCACCCTTCTTATAAAATTTAATTAATATAATTTTCAACATTAATTTTAAAGCTTTATATTTATAAACTTAAGAGATATAACATTTTTATGGAAGTTTGTTCAATAATATTAAGTGCTGGAAAAGGAACTAGGATGTTATCAAACATACCTAAACCACTACACTTAATTTCTGGTAAAACCATGCTTCAATGGGTAATAGATGCCAATAGATCTGCAGGTATAAAAAAGTCAATTATAGTTGTTTCTGAAGAATTTGATAAATTAAAAATTCTAAATCAAAATATAACAACCATTATTCAAAAACATCCTTTAGGGACAGGAGATGCAGTAAAAACGGCCACTTCTTTACTTAATGATTTTGAAGGTATTGTTCTGATATGTTTTGCAGACACTCCTTTTATAACCTCTAAATCACTTAAAAAAATTTCAAAAGCTTTTAAAAATGGAACTAAACTAGTAATAACTGGGTTCAAAAAAATTGAAAAAAACAGTTATGGAAAGATCATTTTTTCTTCACAAAATCAACCTAATGAAATTGTAGAATATAAGGATGCAAAAAGAAGGAAAATAAATTCAGGTTTTTGTAACGGAGGGATTATGGGAATCCACAGCTCTGTACTTAAACACCTAACAAAGATTAAAAGAAACTCACTTTCTGACGAATTTTATTTAACTGATATTGTAAAAATTTTAAGTCAAGAAAATGAAAAAATATCTTTTGTTGAAATAAATGAGGAAGAGATTTTAGGAATAAACAACCAACTTGATCTATCGATAGCAGAGGTTATATCTCAAAATTTAATCAGAAAAAAAGCTATGCTAAATGGAGTTAAGTTAATTGACCCTAATTCTATTTTTATTAATCATGATACAAAATTTGGCAAAGATGTTATAATACACCCTAATGTCATTTTTGGTAATAATGTAATAGTTGATTCATTAGTGGAGATTAAATCTTTTTCACATATAGAGGAATGTAGAATCAAAAAAGGCTCATCGATAGGACCTTTTGCAAGAATAAGGGGTGGCACTATTATTGGTGAAAAATCTAAAGTTGGAAATTTTGTAGAAATCAAGAAAAGTGATCTATCTAAAAATGTTAAAATTAATCATTTATCATATATTGGAGATACTAAAATTGGATCTGAAACTAACATTGGAGCTGGTACAATTACATGCAATTACGATGGTAAAAGTAAAAATAAAACAAAAATAGGAAAAAATTCTTTTGTTGGATCTAATTCAACAATTATTGCTCCTATAAAAATAGGGGATAATGTAACTATGGGTGCTGGAAGTGTTTTTAATAAAAACATTCCTGACAACAGCCTCTCAATCGGGAGAGCCTATCAAACAAATAAAAAAAAGAAATAAAATTTATGTAATTAGTTAAATATTTGTTTTCTTATAAACTTGTGCTAATTTGTTAAACAAATACGTTGAGATTATATATAAAAATTTTTATTACTAGCTCTTATTGTCATATATATGAAGTCATCAAAAAATAATTTAAAAAAAGTTCTTGTTACAGGTGGATCAGGATTTATTGGTTCTCATCTTTGTTTAAATCTCGTTAAAAAAGGATATGATGTTTTGTGCGTTGATAATCTTTTTAGCAGTAGTAAAAAAAACATTAATCATCTTCTTAAATTTAATAATTTTGAGTTTCAAAGGCACGATGTTACTTTTCCATTATTTTTAGAAACAGACCAAATCTATAATTTAGCTTGTCCTGCATCACCTGTGCACTATCAAAGAGATCCAGTACAAACTATGAAAACAAATATTCATGGTACAATTAATATGTTGGGATTAGCTAAAAGAACTAAATCAAGGATTTTTCAAGCCTCTACAAGTGAAGTTTATGGAGATCCTGAAATTAGTCCCCAAAAAGAGGATTATCTTGGTAAAGTAAATCCACTTGGTCCAAGGGCATGTTATGATGAAGGTAAAAGAGCAGCTGAAACATTATTTTTTGATTACCATAGACAACACAAAGTAGATATAAGAGTTGCAAGAATATTTAATACATATGGACCGAGAATGCATCCAAATGATGGAAGAGTAGTTAGCAATTTTATTTGTCAAGCTTTAAAAAATAAAAATATAACTATTTATGGAAACGGGACACAAACAAGAAGCTTTTGCTATATAGATGATTTGGTAAGAGGTATATTAAAGTTCATGGAAGGTCAAAAAAATATTGGGCCACTAAATTTTGGTAATCCAGACGAAATATCAATCTTAGAATTAGCAGAGTTAGTTATTCAACAAATTAATAGTAAATCTAAAATAACTTTTAACTCCTTACCTGTTGATGATCCAAAAATTAGATGTCCTGACATTTCCCTAGCAAAAAATAATATTAATTGGAAACCAAAAGTTTCCTTAAAAGATGGATTAAAAAAAACAGTTGATTATTTCGATAAGTTATTATCTGGTGGTCATTATTAAAAAATTAAAATATATCAGGATTAATATCCCCTATCAGACAATCTTTTATGAGTAAATAATCCTGGGGCAACTATTATTTTAAATTCGTTTTTCCTCCACCAAGTACTATTAAGTTCTACTTCAACATTTTTGAATCCAGTTGGACCTCTTGAGGATTTTATTGACTCAGCCTTTTTTATAATTATTTCTAGATATTTAGTTTTATCTACTAAAATCGACTGATTAGTCCAAGGTAATATAGAACTTGATACCAAAAAAAATCCATCAGATAGCCTTTTTATTTTGCTAGGATGACGTTTTTCTGGATTTTCCAACACATATATTGAATCACCAATCAATCTTTTTGCTTTAAAAGGTCTAAAAATCCTCTTTAAATATGATTGAGGATTATTAGACCAATATTTTTTATATTTTCCTTTACCAACAAAAGGGTCACCTGGCTTTATGGTACTCCTCAAACGTATTTGAATAACGTTAGGTTCATATAATAAATCTATTGACTTTTTTATTTCATTATATGTTGTTTTTTTATTCTCTATCAATTCTAAATCATTTTCTAATAACAATAGAGGGCCCTTAGGCATTTTTTCTGCAAGCTTTTTGAAACCTCTAAGAATTCCTAAATTTTCATTGACCAAAATTGGTTCATAATTATACTTTTCTGCTATTTTAATTCCTTCTTGGGTGTATTCAGGCAAACAAACAAATTTATATTTAGTCATTTGTGAAAGACCATTTTTTTTATATGATTTTAAAGAATTTTCTAGACTGTCGTATCCTCTCCAACTTAAAATACCTATTGCAAAACATAGATCATTCATAAAAACAACTCTTAATTATTTTTCTAAAATACGATTCTCAAACTCTCTCAAACGTCTATAAACACTTGCCAATTCAATAATCGTTGGCCATGCTCTTAGTAAATATTGCATAGAACCTTCCACTCTTCCGAAAGCTCTTATTATTTGCTGCATAACACCAAGAGTTACAACTCCAGCAACTATAGCTGGAGCTAGAAAAACATATGCAGATAAAACATTTGCCTGCATATAAGCCATTCTTCCAATGTTAAAATATAAATATCTTATAAAACTAAAAAAATGTATGGATCTCACATCTTCAAATAATTCTTCAATATTTTTTGGACGAACTGTATTATCATCTTCAGCAATAACTAATAATTTTCTATATGCAGCTTCCTTTTTTTGCAAATCATATTCTACTCCAACTAATCTTAAAATCCACCCAAGACCAATTAAAAAAATTGTTCCTCCAATGGTCCATAACAATGCACCAGTTATCAATCCATATTCCCAATCTCCAAAAAAATATATTGGTATGCCTATTGATAAACCTAGTAAAATGGGTATGAACTGAATAAGAACCATTATTGATTCAATTAAGCTTGTTCCTAATGATTCCATTATTCGTGAAAACTTAATTGTATCTTCCTGAACTCTTTGAGCCGCACCCTCAATTTTGCTTGCCTTATCATATACCGAGTGGTACCACTCTACCATGGCAGTACGCCATCTAAACAAATAATGAGCTGTAAAAAAAATCATTATTACGTAAACTGAAACGTAAAGCCCTGCCAAAGATATAAATGAAAATAAACTTTCCCAATATTCTTCCATCGTAATAGAATTAGGTTTGGAAAGTGCTTTTTGAATCATATCATAAAATTCTCCAAACCATTCGTTAATTTTTACGTCAATTTTAACCTGAACCCATAAAGAAGATAAAATTATAAATGAACCTAACCAGGACCATAAAAACCATTTTTTAAGTGTAAAAAACCTAAACATACTTTACTCCCAAATAACTTTACTCAATTTCAAAATATTTTTTCATCATGGATACTAATACTTAATACAATACCTACACCAATTAAGACTGTTAATAAAGAAGTACCTCCATAACTGATAAGTGGAAGAGGAGCCCCAACTACAGGAAGTAATCCACATACCATCCCAATATTTAAACTTAAATAAAGAAATAATAAAAAACCTACGCCAAAGACAACAATTTTTGAAAATAAAGTGTCAACCCTAAAAGAAATCTTCATAATAGAAATGATTAATATACAAAATAATAATATTATAAAAATTGACCCAAAAAAACCAAGTTCTTCTGAAATTAATGTAAAAATAAAATCTGTATGTTTTTCAGGTAAGTAATCGAGTCTACTTTGGCTACCTAACAAGTAACCTTTTCCAAAAATTCCACCAGAACCAATTGCAATTTTTGATTGAATGATTTGATAACCACTTCCTAAACTATCAATTTCTGGATTTAAAAATACTAAAATTCTATTTTTTTGATATTCATATAGCTGATTCCAAATTAAAGGAACTGAAGAAGCAAAAAGTAATAAAGAAACAATAACAAATTTCATTGAAATACCTACAAAGAATAGAATTGATAATCCAAGGATAATAATTGTCATACCCGTACCTAGATCAGGCTGAGAAATTACCAGAAAACCAGGTAAAATTATAAGAATTATAGGAATTAGATAGGTAATGAGCCTATCTAATTGAATTCTTGAAATATGGTCAAAGTATTTGGCTAATATGAGAATCAAAGCTAGCTTCATAAATTCGGATGGTTGAAAATTTATCCCACCAATTGAGATCCATCTTTGAACATTTCCTGTTCCTATAAATTTTAATAAAACCAAAGTAAGTATACCTAAGAAAAATGATACAACACTCAAATTAAAAAAAATACTAGGAGGTAACAAAGCTAATAGAAGCATGAATAAAAAACCAAATATAAATCTTATTAGATGTTTTTGAGCCCAAGGATCCCAGTCTCCACCAGCTGCAGAATATAATGATGCAACACCTACAAACCCCAATATAATTATACACAAAATAATTAACCAGTTTAGTTTGGATAATTTTGATAAAATTATATTACTAAAAGTTTTATCAGATAATTTATTAATATTTTGTCTCATAAAATTAGTTATTTTAAACTTTAAAAATGTATTTAAAAACGTCTCTTGCTATTGGAGCGGCTACTGAAGAACCACTTCCTCCATGTTCTACAACTACGCTTATAGCATATTTAGGTTTTATTACAGGAGCATATCCAACAAATAGTGCATGATCTCTTCTTTTCCATGGTCGATCTTCGTTTTTGATTAAACCCTTTTCCCTTTCTGACTCTGATATTCTAACAACTTGCACTGTTCCAGTTTTACCTGCCATTTCAATCTCTTTAGATCCAATTTTATAATTTCTTGCAGTTCCGTTCCTACCATTAACAACTCTTTCCATAGACTTTTTTATAAAATCCAAATGTTTAGGATTTATTTTAAGAGATTCAAACCTAT
Organism: uncultured SAR116 cluster alpha proteobacterium; assembly: GCA_902619615.1. GTDB lineage: Bacteria > Pseudomonadota > Alphaproteobacteria > Puniceispirillales > Marisalimonadaceae > Marisalimonas. Next base: position 8,727 of record CACNFD010000009.1, read on the forward strand.
TTGGGTCTTTATTTAACATCAAAGTTGGGGTTAAAGAAAATTTACCATTAGCTATTCTAGATACCATTGTTGTTAACTGAAGAGGTGTAGTGAGAATATACCCTTGACCAATAGAAGCATTTAATGTCTCACCAAGAGACCACTTTAAACCATCTCGTTTGAGTTTCCATTCTATGTTTGGAACCACACCTTTAGACCTATCATTAATTTCCACATCATAGTATTGACCTAAGCCTAATTTTTTCATCATAAGAGCAATTTTATCAATTCCTATTTTTAATCCTAATTCATAAAAATATACGTCACATGATTGTTCAATTGCTTCCATTAGGTTTAATTTTCCATGGCCATCTTTAGCCCAACAATGAAAAGTACTAGAACCTAACTCTTTTGAGCCGCTGCAAAAAAATTTAGTATTATAGTCAATAACTCCACTTTCTAATGCTGCCAATGCAACAGCCATTTTTATTGTAGAACCAGGTGGATAAACTCCTGCCATGCTTCTATTTAATAAAGGAGCCCTTAAATTGTTTTTAAGTTTGTTCCATTCGCTAGTTTCCAAACCATCTGAAAATATGTTTGGGTCATAACCAGGTGAGGAAACACAGCATAAAATCTCACCGTTTTCAACATCCATTACAATAAGTGATCCAGATTGAGGATTTACTATTCTATTTTTTTTATCTTTATAAACATAATGATCATTGACATAAATTATATCAGTACTGTTATCAAATTTTTTCTTTTTGATCTGATTCTTTATAGAAACTAGTGTATTATTTCCTTTTTCAAACCTCTCAATTGCAAAGGCTTGTAGTCCCATGTCTAAAGATGTCTGTATATCATTTCCAGATTGAGTGTTCTCATAAATTTGAGACGCAATCACATGCCCTCTTGAAGTTACCTCATTTCTTTTTCTTCCAAATTTACCTCTTAATTCAGTATCAAAAAAATTTTCTAAACCGGTTTTTCCTACATCAAGCCATGAAGAATTTGGTTTGATTTTTATTTGACTTTCTTTTTTAGAGTATGGTCCAGTATAGCCTGTTATATGTCCTGCTATAATACCTTGAGGATACACTCTTTTTTTTGTCATTGAAAAGCTAATTTCAGGAAACTCAACACTTCTAACAGCTAATTTAGACATTTCTTTTTGAGATAAATTTTTTGTAATTAGAATTTCTTTTGATACTCCGATATCGTTGGATTTGATCTGATCGTAGAAAATATTTAAATCTTTTTGATTAATTTGTACAATCCGTAAAATCTTATTTATGATATTATCGACTTTTGTTTTTTTATTCCATTTGAGTACCAAAGAGTACCCATCCATATTTCCTGCCAACAACCGCATTTTTCTATCTAAGATTCTACCTCTTTCAGGAGCTATCATTAGATAATTAAATTGATTGTCATCTGATAGTTTTTCATACTTTCTACTTTCAACCATCTGTAATTCAAAAAATTTCCAACCTATAGTTCCTACAACAATGCCCTTGAAAATAGACAAAAAGAAGAACCTTTTTGATATAGTTTTTTCAATATGTTTTTGATTTTTATTTTTCATTAATTAACTTTTTATAAATTGTGTTACAAAACTGAAAAAATTTATACCAATATTTATAATAGGGAAAAGTATTAATGTAATACCTATATGAAAGAAAGTAGGACTCAGTTCAGGAATTGAGAAATTTATAACAATATTTAACAAAAGTACAATAGTGAATGAAAAAATGAAAATTAACGTGAAAAAAATCCATTCTTCTTGATTAACTTTATTAAATTTTTCATAGAGCATAATTTTTGTAAAATATTTAAATAAAAGAAGAAAAATTGTTGTAGTTCCAAGATTCTCACCATTAATTATGTCATGTATCAAACCGAGAAAAAATAAAACTGTATTAGATGGATTAATATTAAATCTAATTACACAAAAATATATTAGAATTGAAATTACATTAGGGGTTGCAATTTCAAATAAAGAAAAGAAACTTAAAGATTTCTGAAAATTCATTAAACAAAATAAGAGTACAAAAAATAATAAACTTTTTGATAATTCATAAAAGTAATGAAATATATTATTATTTTTTATCAATCTTCTGGACTTTCAAATATTCTTTTTCCACTTAAATTTAAGCCCTTAAGAGAAAGAGATGAATCAGGTTTTTGTAATGGTGCAAAATCTTGAAAAGTTTTTGTTAGAACAGGTAAAGAAGTTTTGTTAGTAATTATGGAAATATAAGTCAGTCTATGAAAATCAACTGTCGGTTTTACATAAAATTTACCAGAAAAACTTTTAACAACTTTTCCTACATTTATTCCAGATGGCAATCTTGCCCCATGTCCAGATGTTTGTATAACTTCTCCTTCAATTGGCACTGCTTTACTAGATAAAAATTTAATTTTTAATAATTTACCATTTTGTCCTTGAACAACAGCGGGCCAATTGCTGTTAGTCAAATACACTGGGATCATAGAATTAATGTCAATAATTAATAAAATTCTACTTGTCTTCAAACCAACATTAACTACATATCCTACTAAGCCAAGCGAAGATATAGCTGGTTGTCCAATTTTTATACCATAGTTTTTACCTGCATTTATCAAAAGAGTATTAGCAAAAACACCGCCTGGTGCTGTAATTGCTCTTCCAGTAATGATTTGATTTTTTCTTTCTGGTAAAACTTTAAGTAATTCTCTAAGTTCTAACAATTCAAGCTCTTGGCTGGAAGCTTTACTATTTATAACTCTTAGCTTTCTAACCTCACTTTTTAGTCTAACGTTTTCTTCTCTTAAGGAGCCAGCAGATTTTACATCTTCAAACACACCGGCTATCTCTTTTACTGGTTTATTTAAAGCATAGGTAACTGGTGCCAAAAAGTCAGAAAGAAAAGCTTTAACATTTCTAACAGCTATAAGATCTAATTTTCCTAAAAAAACTAGAGTTAAGCATAATAAAACCAAAATGTAATTGAAGTTTTTATCACTTTTAAATGATTTTATTTTTGACGGCTTTCCTGAAACCATCTTATCTCACTCGTAATTAAATTTATTTCATTATTATGCACCTATAAGCACATTTCTTAGAGACTTCATTTCATCAAGACAACGACCTGTTCCCATAACAACACAAGTAAGAGGATCTTCTGCAATTACAACAGGCAAGCCAGTAGCTTCCCTAATTGTTGTATCTAGTTCCCCTAAAAGTGCTCCTCCTCCTGTCAGAACTATACCTCTTTCAACAATATCTGCGGCCAGCTCAGGAGGTGTTTGTTCCAAGGCAGTTTTGGTCGATTCTATAATTTGACCAACAGGTTCGGCTAAAGCTTCACAAATTTGAGCTTGATTTATTTCAATTTCTTTAGGGACTCCATTAACTAAATCCCTGCCTCTAACTTCGATACTTGCCCCAACACCATCTTTTGGAATTTTTGCTGTGGCAATCCCCTTTTTTATCCTTTCTGCTGTCATTTCACCAATTAATAAATTATGATGACGCCTAATAAAAGCTACTATAGCTTCATCAAATTTATCACCTCCAACCCTAACAGAGCGTGCATAAACTATGTTTCCTAAAGATAAAATTGCAACTTCAGTAGTACCACCACCAATATCTACAACCATTGAACCTGATGCTTCAGTTACAGGTAAGTTGGCACCAATTGCTGCTGCCATTGGCTCCTCTATAAGATAAACTCTTCTAGCTCCAGCTGCTTCTGCCGATTCTTGAATGGCTCGTCTTTCTACGGCAGTTGCGCCTGACGGAACACAAACAACTACTTGCGGACTAACTAAAGCAGATCGTTTATGAACTTTTCTTATAAAGTGTTTAATCATTTCTTCAGCAACATCAAAGTCTGCAATCACGCCATCGGCCATAGGTCTAATTGCTCTAATATTTCCCGGTGTTTTTCCTAGCATTGTTTTAGCTTCTTCTCCAACAGCTAATACTTGGGATTTACCTCTAATTTCAGTAATTGCCACAACTGAGGGCTCGTTTAAAAGTATACCTTGCCCCTTTACATAAACTAAAGTGTTAGCAGTGCCTAAATCAATCGCTAAATCAGCAGAAAACAAACCACGTACATATGCAAACATATAATAACCCTTCTTAAAGTCTCAGTTCTACAACATGAGTGAAACTTTCCATATTATATTAAAACTAGTAACTTAAATCAAAGAATTAATAATTATTAATTCTTGTCTTTATCAACTAATCTATTTTCAGTAATCCAAGGCATCATAGCCCTAAGCTCTTTTCCAATTGCTTCTATGGGGTGTTCTGAGGCTTTTTTTCTAGTAGCTTTGAAGCTTGTTTGATTTACTTTATTTTCAAGCATCCAGTCTCTTGTAAACTTTCCAGACTGAATGTCATTAAGTATTCTTTTCATTTCAGCTTTAGTCTCAGATGTTATTAATCTAGGCCCAGTAACATACTCACCATACTCTGCTGTGTTACTAATTGAATAGTTCATGTTTGCAATACCACCTTCATAAATTAGGTCAACAATTAGTTTAACTTCATGTAGACATTCGAAATAGGCCATTTCTGGAGCGTAACCAGCTTCTGTTAGAGTTTCATATCCAGCTCTAATTAATTCCACCAAACCACCACATAAAACTGTTTGTTCTCCAAATAAATCTGTCTCACATTCTTCTTTAAAAGTAGTTTCAATTATTCCAGAACGCCCTCCTCCAATAGCACATGCGTAAGATAAACCTATATCATGCACGTTTCCTGATATATCTTTGTCAATTGCAATAAGACAAGGAACTCCTCCACCTCTTTGGTATTCTGATCTAACAGTATGACCAGGACCTTTTGGGGCAACCATAAAAACATCAATATCTTTTCTAGGCTCAATTAAATTAAAATGTACATTTAATCCATGCGCAAAGGCTATTGCTGCTCCAGGTTTAATATTTTGTTCAATATCATTTTTATAGATTTCACCTTGAAGTTCGTCTGGAGTTAACATCATAATTACATCAGCCCATTTTGAGGCTTCAGCGACGTTCATTACTCTGAAGCCTGCAGATTTTGCTTTTTCTACAGAAGTTGAATCTGTTCTTAGAGCAACAGCAACATCTTTAACCCCACTATCTCTTAAATTAGCAGCGTGCGCGTGTCCTTGACTACCGTATCCCACTATCACAACTTTTTTACTTTTAATTAAATTTATGTCTGCATCTCTATCATAGTACACTCGCATATAAAAACTCCTTGTATTTTTATTAAATTATGTGATCTTAATGTCAGATATGATCTTATTAACAGGAATATTAAATTTGATCTAGTAGTTTTGTTTCTGTTTTGTTTCCTCTTGAGATAGCTGACACACCTGTCCTAGATATCTCTGTATCTCCTAGAGAACGCATCAAATCAATGAAAGCGTCTAGTTTACTAGGTTTTCCAGTAAGTTCAAAGACAAAACTTGATAATGTAACATCAAGTGTTCTAGCTCGAAAAGTTTCAGCTATTCTTAATGCTTCAACTCTATTAGCCCCTTTAACAACAAGTTTAACTAGTGCAAGTTCACTTTTTATAAATGGTCCTTCTAAAGTCAAATCTCTTACTATGTGCACTGGAACTATTCTTAACAATTGTGATTTTATTTGCTCAATTGTCATTGACGTCCCTCTAGTAACAAGAGATATTCTTGATAAACTCCGAATTTTATCTATTTCAGTAACAGTTAAGCTTTCTATATTATACCCTCTTCCAGAGAAAAGACCAATTACTCTTGCCAATGTCCCAGGTTGATTATCAACAACTAAAGATAAAGTTCTTGAAGTTTCGTCTTCTTTTACTTCATTTTTTTGATATACAGACATTCTAGCTAAACTTATACAAGTGCAAGACCTTCATTAGAAGTGTCTTTTTGATTGTCATCAGAACTTAAAATCATCTCATTGTGTGCTGCCCCTGATGGTATCATAGGGAAACAATTTTCTTCTTTTTCTACTCTAATATCTGCAATTACTGGTCCCTTAATGTTTATCATCTCATTTATAGTAGTATCTAAATTATTAATATTATCAACTCTCAGACCAGTTATACCAAAAGATTCTGCAAGTTTTACAAAATCTGGTAATGATGCGGTGTAACTCTCGCTGTACCTTGAGCCATGGTTTAACTCTTGCCATTGTCTAACCATACCCATCCACTCATTATTTAAAATAAATATTTTAACAGGCAATTTATATTGTACTATAGTTGAAAGTTCTTGCATATTCATCAGAAAGGAGGCTTCACCTGAAATATCAATTACTAAAGACTCTGGGTGAGCAATTTGTACCCCAACACATGATGGAAGACCATAGCCCATTGTACCCAGTCCACCAGAAGTCATCCAATGGTTTGGCTTAGAAAACCCAAAATATTGTGCAGCCCACATTTGGTGTTGACCTACTTCCGTTGTAATGTAGGTATCAAAGTTTTTAGTTTTCTCGTATAAAGATTTAATAGCTTGTTGTGGTTTTATATTATTTCCAATTTGTTTAAAACCTAATGAATCCTTTTCTTTCCATTTATTAATTTGTGACCACCATTTTGTTTTTGATTTAATAGTTTTTTGGTTATGAAGTTTTTTAACCTCTTGGACTAATGCTGATAATACTTTTTTGCAATCACCAACAATGCCATAGTCAACAGAAACAACTTTATTAATAGATGATTTATCAACATCAATATGAACTTTTTTGGAATTAGGAGCAAAAGCATTTAATCTACCTGTAACCCTGTCATCAAAACGTGCTCCAACATTGAGCATAACATCACAATTATGCATGGATAAATTTGCTTCATATGTTCCATGCATACCTAGCATTCCTAAAAAATTTTTATTTGTATTTGGCACACAACCTAAACCCATTAGAGTAAGTGTAACTGGACAATCTAATATATTTACTAATTCAGTTAAAAGTTTGGAAGCCTCTGGTCCCGAATTAACCACACCTCCACCGCCATAAATTATCGGTCGTTCTGCTTGTAATAGCAGTGTTGCAACTTTATTAATTAAACTTTCATCTATATTTGATGAATTATCATTATTATGTTTCTTTATTTTAGTATTTTTATTTACATATTTTACTTTTGAAAGTTGGATATCTTTTGGAAGATCAATAAGAACTGGCCCAGGCCTTCCAGAAGAAGCAATTAGAAAAGACTTATGAATAATTTCACATAATTGAGTAGCGTCTTTTACTAAATAATTATGTTTTGTACATGGTCTTGAAATGCCAGTAGTATCAGCTTCTTGAAATGCATCGGTCCCAATTAAATGAGTTGGTACTTGTCCACTTAGACAGATTATTGGAACAGAGTCCATTAATGCATCTGTTAATCCAGTAATTGCATTAGTAGCACCTGGACCAGAAGTAACTAAAACGCATCCCACCTTACCTGTTGATCTAGCATAACCTTCTGCTGCATGAACGGCGGCTTGTTCATGTCTAACTAAAATATGTTTAATTTTTTTATTTTCGAATAAGGCATCGTAGAGAGGTAATACAGCTCCACCAGGGTATCCGAATATTACCTCAACACCGTTTTCCTCTAGAGCTTTAATTACAGCTTCTGCTCCATTGATATAATTAACTGTCATTTTATTCACTTTCAAAAAAAACATTAGTTAACAACAAATTTTATAATCGTCAACTTCATAATATAAAATTATAAATATTTGGCTATATATGAAATTTTATTTCATAATAATATTTTTATACGGAATATAATTATGCGCAAACCATGTGATTTGTCTTTTGACATACCTTCTTGTATCTCTCTTGCTTAGCCTAACAGCCTCTTCAAAAGAGATTTTATTGTCTAAATAACTTAACAACCACCTTACCCCAAGACTTTTTGCAATTGGTAGGGATCTATCAATATTAGAATCATATAATTTTTTTACTTCTTCAAGTGCTCCTTTTTCAAGCATATTATCAAACCTTAATTCACATCTTTTATAAATTGACTTTCTTTCTAAATTAATTAAAAAATTATAAAAATTTTTCTTTACTGCACCTTCCCTGGGCATTTTGTGCCAATATGTCATATTTTTTTTTGTTTGAAGAAAAACACCATATGATCTTAATAATCTATGTTTATCATGGTTTTTACCAATAAATTGAGGATCAATTTTAAAATTTATTTCTTTAAAGTTATCTATACCAATTTCGTTTAACTTTAACAAACTCTGGATTTTAATTTCTTCTTTAAGTCTTGGTATAGGGGCTAAACCATCAATAACTGCATTTAAATATAAACCCGAACCTCCAACCAAAATTGCTGTTTTTTTTATTTTTTCTAGACCCTTTAACACTTTACTTAACTGTTGTAGCCAATCAGCTATTGAATAATTTATTTGTGATTGAACGTATCCATACAAGAAATGAGGAACTTCATTCATATCTTTTTCTGTTGGTCTTGCAGACAATAAATTTAGATCCTCATAAACCTGAACAGAATCAGCATTAATTAACACTCCATTTATTTTCTTGGCTAATTCCATTGCTAGCATTGATTTACCTACACAAGTAGGACCAGCAATAATAATAAGATCTTTTTTATAATGATACTGATTTTTTGCTAGATCAAAAGATGATTCAATATTTAATAAACTGGACATAATTATAACAATAATATAATAAAATTTTAATGAAAGACTACTTATTAATATCAAATACAAAAGAAAATAAAATAAGTGATTTTTACTTGGATTTGGTGACATCTCACGTAGAAAAATCCACAAATGAAAAGGTTTCTTTTAAAGAATTGAGCCCCAGAAAAGCATATGAGTGGGGATTAGATCCAAAAAAATATGATACAAAACTTAAAAACATTATGTCTGATTTTCAATCGAATTATGAAATAGATTGTAATTTTATAAAAACAACAGAAAAAAGAAAAAAAAAATTACTATTAGCTGATATGGATAGTACAATTATCAAAGAAGAGAGCTTGGATGAACTTGCAAAACAAATTGGTAAAGAAAAAGAGGTCAAATTTATTACTAATGAAGCTATGAATGGTAGATTAGATTTCAAAAAAGCTCTGATAGAAAGGGTTGCTATTTTAAAAGGAAATTCCACAGATATTTTAGAAACTCTAAAAAAGAATGTAAAAATTAATGATGGAGCAAGAGAATTAGTTAAAACAATGAATGTAAACGGATCTATTACTGTTCTTGTTTCTGGTGGGTTTACTTTTTTAACTGAGTACTTAAAAGATATATTAAACTTTACGTATACTCATGCTAATACACTTCAAATTGTTGAACGAGAAACTAAAAAGTTTGAAATAAGTGGAAAAGTTGAGGAGCCAATTTTGGACAAAAATGCAAAACTTGAATACTTAAATGGTTATGTAAAAAAATTTAACCTTAATCATAAGGAGACAATATGTGTTGGAGATGGAGCAAACGATATTGAAATGGTAAAATTTGCCGGGATAGGAGTGTCTTTTTATGGTAAGACTGCCCTTAATAGGGTAGCTGACATACATTTCAATAACACAAATTTGTTAGGTTTATTATACGCTCAAGGTTATTCAGATAGCGATATAATTAACTGACTTAGTTTACTTTAGTTCTAATGCAACGAACCTAGTTCCATTTTTAACTTTAACCAACAGTAACAAAGCTTTTCTTTTTTGTTTAACTGCATTTTTAATAGCTTCATCTATAACGTTAATAGAATTAACTTCTATTTGACCAACCCTTATAATAACCATACCTGTGCTTAAACCAGCTTGTTGAGCTGAACTATCATCTTTAACGGAGGTAATTACTACACCATTATTTACGTCTTTGAGATCAAATTTTCTTTTGTTTTGATCAGATAACTCTTCAGCAGAAAATCCTAATTTGTCATACTCTTTAGATTTAACGTTCTTTTTAGAAGTTTGACCAATCAAATTTTCTTTCTCAGCTAATTCAAGTTCACCCAAAGTAACATTTAATGTTAATTCTTTTCCATTCCTTAAAATCACTAATGGGACAGATTTTCCAACAGGAGTACTAGCTACAACTTTCGGAAGTTCTTTCATATTTTTAATTTCAGTATCGTTAAATTTTAAAATGACGTCTCCAGTTTTGATACCAGCTTTTTCAGCAGGACCTCCTGCAGTTGCAGAAGAAACGAGAGCACCTTTAGCAGTTTGCATACCTAAACTTTCAGCAATTTCATCTGAAACTTCTTGAATTAAAACCCCAAGCCAACCTCTTTTTGTTCTGCCATATTGTTTTAATTGATCGGTAACCTGTTTTGCTAAATTTGATGAAACAGCAAAACCAATACCAACTGAACCACCTGATTGAGAAAAAATAGCAGTATTTATACCAACAACATTTCCTTTCATGTCAAATAAAGGACCGCCAGAATTACCTCTGTTAATTGATGCATCAGTTTGAATGTAATCATCATAGGAACCAGAAAGTGCTCTTCCCCTTGCTGATACAATTCCTGCAGTTACTGTACCGCCAAAACCAAAAGGATTTCCGATTGCCATAACCCAATCACCCACACGAAGCTCATTTGAATCCCCAAATTTAACGGCTTTTAGTTTTGTGTTTTTAGGATCGATTTTTAGTAGAGCAACATCTGTTTTAGGATCTTTTCCTACAACAGTAGCCTCAAATGAAGTATCATCAAACAGGATTACCATAATTTTTTCGGCATTATCTATTACGTGATTATTAGTAATTATGTAGCCTGTTTTATCTATTATAAAGCCAGATCCAAGTGATTGAGCTCTTCTTTTTTTATTACCTGGTTTGTCAAATTGTTTAAAAAAATCTTCGAAAGGAGAGCCAGGTGGAAAAGATGGCATGTCTCTTTGTTTTTGTTCAACAATAGTAGTTGTTGAAATATTAACAACAGAGGGGCTTAATTTTTCAGCTAAATCAGCGAAACTTTCTGGAGCACTTTTTGCGTTAGCAAAACTAAGTGAAAAAAAGAAAACAAACATACTTGTGATTAGCATGTATTTATGATTATTTTTAAATTTCAACATATAAGACATTTACTCACCGTTAAGTTATTTTTTATGATTACATATAAAACAAGGCACTTTTAAGGCTAAATTAAGCACAAGTTATGTTACTTTAAACTAAAATAAGTTAATTATTAATTACCATCTTGTTTGCCAAAAAAGCTAAAGAAGTCACTATCTGGACTTAATAACATTGTTGTTCCATCATCTGCAAATGTGTTTTCATAAGCAAGCATAGATCTGTAAAATTTGAAAAATTTTTCGTCTTGTCCGAAAGCATCAGAATAAATCTTAATAGCTTGAGCATCACCATTACCTCTTAATGCTTCTGCTTTTCTTTTGCTCTCTGCGACAAGAACAACTTTCTGTTTTTCTGCATCAGCACGAATTTTTTGAGCTTCTTCCGCACCCTCTGCTCTAAATTCTTTGGCTTCTTGTTCTCTTTCTGTTTTCATCCTGTTAAAAATGTTTTGACTAGTAGCTTCGGGATAATCTGCTCTTCGAATGCGAACATCCACTATTTCCATACCAAGCTTTTTTATTGTAGAATTTACTTCATCACCAATATCTTCAACAATTTTAGTTCTAGCATCTGATAAAATAGCTGTAAGTTCAAACTTACCAAATACCCTTCTAACAGATGAGTCAATTATAGATTCTAAACGTTGACGTGCACCAAATTCGTTTCTTACTGTTTGATAGAACAAAAGAGGATCTGTTATTCTAAATCTAGAATATGTGTCAACCTCAAGTCTTTTTTGGTCAGCTAATATGACTTCTTCTGAGTCTTGTGAAACTAATGACAAAACTCTTTTTTCAAAGTATGTAACTTCTTGAATAAATGGTATTTTAAAGTTCAACCCTGGTTTATTTACCAATCTTTTAGGTTCACCAAATTGAAGAACTAAAGCTTGTTGAGTTTGATCAACAGTAAAAAAAGAACTTAGGATACCAAATAAAAAAGCTATTATTCCTAAACCTGAAATTATTTTTAATGAAGACATTACTGGTTTCCTTTTTGCTTTAATTGGTCTAATGGTAAATATGGAACAACTCCAGATGAACTAGCCGAACTGTCCATTATTATTTTTTTAACTCTAGAGAATACTTTTTCCATTGTTTCTAAATATATTCTAGATTCAGTTACTTCTGGATTAAGTTTATAACTTTTATATATTGAGTTAAACCTATCAGCATCACCTTTAGCTCTATTAACCACTTCACTAGCGTATGCTTCTGCTTCTGAAATAAGTTGTGCGGCTTCACCTCTTGCTCTAGGTACAATGTCATTTCTGAATGCTTCGGCTTCGTTGATAAGTGTATCTCTGTCTTGTCTAGCCCTTTGAACATCATTAAAAGCATCAATAACTTCGGAGGGAGGATTGACTGAAAGCAATTGAACGTCTCTGATTTCAACTCCTGCTTCATATTCATTCAAGAGTTCTTGTAGCATATTTTTGGCTTTCAATTGAATGTCTTGACGACCACCAGTAAGAGCAGTCTGTATTTTTGTCTGGCCAATAATATCTCTCATAACAGATTGTGCCGCAACCTTTACAGTTTCGGGTGGATCTTGTATGTTAAATAGATAAGCGCCAGCATCAGCAATTTTCCAAAAAACAATAAAGTCGATATCAATATTATTTTCATCACCCGTGATCATTTTGGACTCATCTGGCACATCTCTCCTACTTGTTGCTGCACCCCCAAATGATCTATAACCAATTTCAATTCTATTATCCCTTGTAACGTCAGGTGTAAGAACTTTTTCTATTGGACTTGGTAGATGATAATGCAAACCAGGAGGAGTAGTCCTTACCCACTCTCCAAATCTCATAACAACACCTTGTTGTTGCGGGTTTACCCTATAAATACCTGTCATCAACCAAATAGCTAATATAACAAATAATAAGATGGTCAAACCTTTTCCACCACCAAAACCTGTTGGCATCATTTTTTTTAATTTATCTTTGCTTTCTTTAAGCATTTGATCTACGTCGGGAGGATTTCCATTTGAGTTAGGTCTTTTACCCCACGGGTTCTGGTTATCTCCACCACCCCAAGGTCCCGACCCATTATCATTGATGTTATTTGTTATCATTTATTACTCCAGGCAGATTTATAATAGTTGAGCGATGTGGATATTTGATTAGAATTAATATATGATATTTGCACTGGAATAATAAATTTCAACCTTTACTGTAAATTATTTTGGGCATTTAAGATGAATAGTAGAAAATTAGAAGAAATTATTACAATTTTAAGATCTATTATATTACAAAATCAATCACAAAATATCTATGAAAGCAAAATGGTAAATGGTTTAAAATATGAAAACAATATGATTTCATTTACTCTTGAACTACTCCCAGAGCAGTTAAAAGACTCCGAAGGAATTAAAAATTTTATACAAGAAAAGTTATATGCTGTTGATGATATAAAAAAAGTAGAAATAATTTTAACATCACACAAAACCAAGAAAAATAATTCTTCAATTAATGAACCATTGAAACCTGCAAAAAATATTATCGCCGTAGCTAGTGGAAAAGGTGGAGTTGGGAAATCTACTACTGCTATTAATATAGCTCTGTCATTATCAAAATTAAATTATAATGTAGGAATTTTGGATGCTGACATATATGGTCCCAGTCTTCCAAAATTAACTGGCATTAACAACAAGCCTAAAAGTAATGGGAAGAAAATAATTCCTCATATTGCATTTGGTTTACAGGTAATGTCTATTGGGTATTTAGTTCCTGAAGATGCTGCAACCATTTGGAGAGGGCCTATGGTTATGAGCGCTATTGAACAACTGATCAGGGATGTAAATTGGACTAACCTTGACTTTTTGATAATTGACATGCCACCTGGAACTGGAGATGCTCAATTAACATTATCTCAAAGAGTTCAACTTACTGGAGCAATTATTGTTTCAACACCACAGGACTTATCTCTTATAGATGCCAGAAAAGGTCTAAATATGTTTAAAAAAGTGAATGTTCCTATTTTAGGAATTATTGAAAATATGAGTTATTTTGAATGTCAAAATTGCAATACAAAACATGAGATTTTTGGTAATGGTGGAGCAGAAGCTGAAGCTGAAAAATTAGGTGTAACTTTCTTAAATGCAATTCCTTTAGATATATCTCTGAGAGTTACATCTGATGAAGGTAGCCCTATTCTTCATAAAGAACCAAATAACTCTATTTCAAAAAAATATATGGAAATAGGGTCTAAAATATTAAATCTTATTGAAAATAACAGAAAACAATCTCCTAAAATTATTCAATAATTTAAACTATCCTTCTGTAATGCCAAAAACTATGTTCTGGAACATCATTTGTTGCTAAATTATGTTGGAGTTTGGTTTTTTCCCAATCTGTTTCATTTAATTTAGGAAATTTAATACCAGCTTTTAAATTAAAATTAACTTTAGTCATTTCAATATTGTCACAATATTTTAAACCTATTTTATAAATTTCTGCTCCACCAAATAAAAATATTTTTTTTTGGACGATTTTTTGATCAATTTTCCAATTAAGATCAATCCATTGATCAGCTCTAAAAATAGCATCTTCAAAAGAATTCACAACTATTGCTCCTTCAGCCCTCCAAGAAATTGAATTGGTTAACACAATATTTGCTCTTCCTGGCAAGGGTCTTCCAATTGAATCCCATGTTTTTCTTCCCATTATTAGTGGACTACCCATTGTTATTTTTTTTAATCTTTTGAGATCACCTGGCAAATGCCAAAGTAACTTTTTCCCATCACCAATGATTCTATTTTCATTCATAGCAACAATACAAAATATTGGATTTTTTAATTTATTTTTAGTTATCATTTAAACTGCTACAGGTGCTGAAATATTTGGATATGGGTCATAATCAGTAATTTCAAAATCTTCAAATCTAAATTCGTTTATATCAGAATGATTTGTTAAAATTTTTAATTTAGGTAATTTTTTAATCGATCTAGTCAATTGCAATTTAGCTTGTTCAAAATGATTCGAATATAAATGAGCATCGCCTAATGTATGAACAAAATCACCAACAGACAAATCAGTGACGTTAGCTATCATGTGTGTTAAGATTGAATAGGACGCTATATTGAAAGGAACACCAAGAAATATGTCTGCACTTCTTTGGTATAATTGGCAAGATAGCTTGTTTTTAGCAACGTAAAATTGAAACAAACAATGACATGGTGGAAGAGCCATGCTTCCTACATCTGATGGATTCCAAGCAGAAACAATCATTCTTCTTGAGTTTGGGTTATTTTTAATTTCATTAATAATATCATTTAATTGATCAAGTTTTCTTCCATCTGGCGTATCCCATCTCCTCCATTGTTTTCCATAAACAGGTCCAAGGTCACCATTTTCGTCTGCCCACTCATCCCAAATTGATACATTATTTTCTTTTAAATAAGATATATTAGTGTCACCTTTAATAAACCATAATAATTCATGAATAATAGACTTTAAATGTAACCTCTTCGTAGTTAACAATGGAAGCCCTTCATTTAAGTCAAATCTCATCTGCCAACCAAAAACTGACTTTGTTCCAGTACCAGTTCTATCATCTTTGACATTGCCTTTTTGTAAAACATGACCTAATAAATCTAAATATTGCCTCATATAAAAAATCTCAACTTAAAATTCTTATTATTAATATTATGTGCTCTTTAATAAAAAAAATAAATATTGTATAGTAAAAAAGTCATTTCGATGACTATGGTGATAAACATTTTTTAGAATAAGCTTAGCGGACCCGGGGGCGGTACCCGGCACCTCCACCATTATATTTGGGGGTGAAATAGGATCGACGCATGTAGTAAAAATTAAACTTTCACTCGGCATTGTACCACCGTTATCGGACTACTTTAAATAGTTGCAAACGACAACTATGCTCCGGTAGCTGCAGCAGCGTAAGCAGCCAAAGCAACCGAAAACTAGTCCTGTTCTATAGCTAGAACAGGCGGGGTTATTGTTTACCTGGCAACAGAAAAACTTTGGTGGCGAGAAGAAACTTCTCGCCATCTTCAAAAATTTTTATTGAAAAAATAACTTTCAGAAATGTAAAGTATTTATGAAATGTTTACAGGATAAAAAAGTGACAAATAATAGTGATAATAATGGATCTAATTCTCAAGGGTTTAATTATGATGTTTTAGTTGAAGAAAGTCTTAAAAATGTTGTTAAAAAAGTTTTAAAAATTACTTCTGAAACTGGTCTTATTGGAAACAGTCATTTTTTTATTACATTTAATGGTGATGATCCAGACGTAATAGTACCACCTGAATTAAAAAATACTGTCAACTCAGAAATTAAAATAATAATTCAACATCAATTTTGGGATTTGAAAACATCTAAT
The DNA here is from genome assembly GCA_902619615.1 of uncultured SAR116 cluster alpha proteobacterium. Taxonomy (GTDB): domain Bacteria; phylum Pseudomonadota; class Alphaproteobacteria; order Puniceispirillales; family Marisalimonadaceae; genus Marisalimonas. Next base: position 25,093 of record CACNFD010000009.1, read on the forward strand.
GATCATTTTGAAGTTACTTTATCTTTCAGTGGTAAAAAAAAGAATATTTTTGTTCCTTTTAAAGCAATTATGTCTTTTACTGATCCATCAGTTGGTTTTGGTCTTCAATTTAAATTTGAAGATAATCTAAAAAAAACTAACCAAAACACTAATGAAAGCCCAAATCTTGAAACACCAAAGATAGCACCTCTACAAAATACAGATGTAAAGTCTGGAGAAGTAGTTTCACTTGATGAATTCAGAGATAAAAAATAACATTTTTAGCAGGAGATTATTTTGAACGACTTTAATTATTCACCAATATTTCCTGTTTCTACTGATGAGACTGAATACATTAAAATTTCAGATTCATACGTTAAAATTTCCAAAATAAACAACAAAGAAATTTTGGTTGTTGATCCAAAGGCACTTACTCTTTTAGCACAAAGAGCTTTTAAAGATGTATCTCACCTTCTTAGAAAATCACATTTAAAACAGCTCAGAGATATTCTTGAAGATGATGAAGCCTCTAATAATGATAAATTTGTCGCTTTAACAATGTTAAAAAATGCAAATATATCTTCATCAGGAGTTCTTCCTATGTGTCAAGATACTGGCACAGCAATTATCTTAGGTTATAAAGGCGAAAAAGTTTTTACTGACTCAGATGATAACGAATTTCTTTCCTTAGGAGTTTATAAAACTTATAAAGAAAATAACCTTCGTTTCTCTCAACTTGCACCAGTCTCTATGTTTGAAGAGAAAAATACTGCTAACAATTTACCCGCTGAAATCAGTATATTTGCTAATGAAGGTCAGGAATATAAATTTGCCTTTGTACAAAAAGGTGGAGGATCAGCTAATAAAAGTTTTTTGTTCCAAGCAACACCCGCCACTCTTAATCCTGATAATTTAAAAAAATTTCTTTATGAGAAAATTATTTCTCTTGGTACTGCTGCTTGTCCACCTTATCATCTGTCCGTGGTTATTGGTGGCACATCTGCCGAATTTAATTTAAAGACCGTTAAACTAGGATCTATGCGTTATCTAGATAATTTGCCTAAGGCTGGAAATTTAAAATCTGGTCATGCATTTAGAGATTTAGAATGGGAAAAAATAATATTAGATCTAACAAGAAAAATGGGGGTAGGCGCACAATTTGGTGGAAAATATTTTTGTCATGACGTCAGAGTTATTAGGCTTCCAAGACATGGCGCATCGTTGCCAATTGGAATTGGAGTTTCTTGTTCAGCAGATAGACAAATTTTAGGCAAGATAAATAAAGATGGAATTTTTGTTGAAAAACTCGAAACAGAGCCAAGTAAATATTTACCCGATGTTAGTTTGGACGAAATTTCGGAAGATGTAACAGAAATTGATCTAAATCAGCCAATGAAAAATATTTTAGAACAATTAAATGATTGTAAAATAAAAAAAAGAGTTAATCTTTCTGGTCCAATGATTGTTGCTAGAGATATAGCTCATGCAAAGTTACTTCAAAGATTGGACAAGGATGGTGAGCTACCTAATTATATAAAAGATCATCCAGTATATTATGCTGGCCCAGCTAAAACTCCTAAGGGCATGCCTTCTGGATCCTTTGGACCAACAACTGCTGGTAGAATGGATGCTTATGTTGATAAATTTCAAGAAAATGGTGGATCAATGGTTATGTTAGCAAAAGGAAACAGATCAAAGCAGGTAAAAGAAGCGTGCCAAAAACATGGAGGATTTTACCTTGGAACCATTGGAGGAACTGCTGCAAAAGTCGCACTAGATTGCATAAAAAAAATAGAGGTTTTAGAATATCCAGAACTTGGAATGGAGGCCGTCTGGAAAATTGAAGTAAAAAACTTTCCTGCATTTGTAGTAATTGATAATAAAGGGAATGATTTTTTTGATATTTAATCAACCATCTGCTTCATTATTGAAAAAAGATCGGATTTTCCTTCAAAACCAATGCCAGTTATTTCTGGTAAAGTTACAAAACTTTTTTCAACCTCAACACCATCAGGGAATCCTCCATACGGTTGAAAAAGATCAGGATAACTCTCATTTCCACCAAGGCCTAATCCTGCCGCAATTGCTAAGGACATTTGATGACCTCCGTGAGGAATACACCTTGAAACATCCCATTGATTTTCTTTAAGCATTTCAATAATTTTTAAATATTCAACTAACCCATAACTTAACGCACAATCAAATTGCAACCAATCTTTATCTTTTCTCATCCCAGCGTATCTAATAAGATTTCTTGCATCATGAACTGAGAACAAATTCTCACCAGTTGCTAATGGAGATGTATAATGCTTAGATAGTTCTTTATGAAGTTCAAAATCTAAAGGGTCACCAGGCTCTTCATACCAAAATAAATTGTAATTTGATAAAGCTTTACCATATTCAATCGCAGTTTTTAGATCAAACCTACCATTTGCATCAACAGCAAGTTGATCTTCAGGGCCTAATATTTTTAAAACAGCTTCAATACGTTTACAATCTTCCGATAGAGAAGCTCCTCCTATTTTCTTTTTGACTACAGTATAACCAAGATCTAGATATTTTTTTATTTCGTCAGTTAAACCATTTATTCCTTGATTTGGCCAATAATATCCACCAGCAGCATAAACAAAAACTTTTCGATTTGGTTCACCGTTACCGTATCTTTCAGCAAGCATTTGAAATAGTGGTTTTTCTTCGATTTTAGAAACAAGATCCCATATCGCCATGTCAATAGTACCTACTGCCACCGATCTTTCCCCATGTCCTCCAGGCTTTTCATTTTTCATCATGACATTCCACATCTTCGTGGGATCGAAATTTGTACCTTCATCATTTAAAATTTCTTTTATATGTGCTTCCAATAGTCTTGGTGCAAACCTTTCTCTAATGAGATGACCTTGTCCATACCTTCCGTTGGAATTAAATCCGTAACCAACTAAGGGCTTACCATTTTTGATAACATTAGAACAAACAGCAACAACACTTATGGTCATTTTTGAAAAATTAATATATGCGTTCTTAATATTGGAACTTATGGATTTGGTTTCTTCAATTATATTAGTTATCTTCATTATATTATTCCTATATAAGATAATACATATTAAGAATAAACTAAAATGATATATTAGTTTTTTACTCGTTAGTAATTAACCTTGACGAGCTTTAAATCTGGGGTTTCTCTTATTTATAACGTATAGACGACCTCTACGTTTCACAATTTGAGAGTTTCTATCTCTAACTTTAAGAGTTTTTAAAGAACTTACTACTTTCATGATCGCCCTATTATTTAATTATGTGCTTTGATATAATAACAATCCATTTTGGTCAAGATATAAATAACTTTAGTAAATTTATTTAAATTTTACTCCACAGCCGCCCAAACCACAATAACCATTTGGATTTTTATAAAGGTATTGTTGATGATAAGTTTCAGCAAAATAAAAATCTATGTTATTTTTAATTTCAGTCGTGATTTCACTAAATCCTGCTGAATGAAGTAAAGATTGAAATTCTGTTTTAGAAGTCTTCACATCATTTAAGTTTTTAGAATTATTTAAAAAAATTGCCGATCTATATTGAGTGCCAATATCATTACCTTGCCTCATACCTTGAGTTGGATCATGACCTTCCCAAAATTCAATTAAAATTGTTTTTAAATTTAATATTTTCGGATCATATGCCACTCTAACAACTTCTGTATGACCCGTCAAACCACTACAAACTTCATCATAGGTTGGATTTTTAGTATAACCTCCAGCATACCCAACTGATGTATGATAAACCCCATCAAGTTGCCAAAAAATTTTTTCAGCACCCCAAAAACATCCCATTCCAAGAATGATTATTTCAAAATCATTTGGAATTTCCACTAGATTACGACCATTAATCTTGTGAAACAACTCACTTTCAATAGGATCATTTCTCCCTACCAAAGCATCTGATTTATCAACGAGGTTATTTTTTTTTAAAAAAAACATTAGAAAGTAGTTACATAAAAGATTTGAATTTTAAAATTAATAAAAGCATAACTTGACCAACCGTAAATAGCAATATAATCAAATTATTTTAAAATTAAAGGCCAAAAATATGGATAATGATATTTATGGAATCAAAAAATGGGGTGATGATATACTTGAGGTCCTTGATAATGGCAATATAGGACTTAAAAATCCATTTTATCCATCTAATCCTTCTATCGACCTAATTAAAATTATAGAAAGTCTTAATGAAAGAGGTATTAGCTGCCCAGTACTATTAAGAATTACAGATTACTTAGCATTTAGAATAAAACAAATTAATGAGTCTTTTTTTAAAGCAATAAAAGAAGTTAAATATAAAGGTTATTATAAGGGTGTTTTCCCAGTTAAAGTTAATCAACAGGCACAAGTAATTGACAGAATAGTTGATTTTGGAAAAGAATTTGATTTTGGTTTAGAAGTTGGTTCTAAACCCGAATTATTAATAGCTTTAGCACACGATCTCTCTAGTGAATCTACCATTATATGTAATGGAATTAAGGATAAAGAGTTTATTAATTTGGCTATCTTATCACTGAAAATTGGTTTTAAAACTATTTTAGTCTTAGAAAGTCCACGTGAACTTGATCTAATTACTGAAGTTTCTGAAGAACTAAATGTAAGACCGTTACTTGGAATAAGAGTAAAGTTAACAAATAAAGTTAGTGGTAACTGGTCTCAATCAAGTGGAGACCGAAGTGCATTTGGTATGTCTGTTGAACAAGTCATGAAAGTTATCACAAAATTAAAAGTTAATAACTATCTTGATTGTTTGGTTCTACAACATTCACATCTTGGAAGCCAAATTCCTGATATCATTGAAATTAGAAAAGCAACACAAGAGGCTTGTAGATTTTACTCAGAAATGTGCAAACAAGGTGCACCTCTAGAATATTTAGATCTTGGAGGTGGCTTAGGAGTGGATTATACAGGAGAACAAAAGTCTTCTCTTAACTCAATAAATTATTCACTAGATGAATACTGTATAAATATTGTTGAAACTGTTAAATATGAATTAGATCAATCAAACATAGATCATCCTATAATTGTTACTGAATCTGGAAGGGCATGCATTGCATCAAGTTCAATGCTAATTTTTAATATTTTAGAGACAACAAACTTTGATAGTGAAAAAAAACAGGAAATTAGTTCAAAAGACCATCCTTTATTGAAAAATATGATTCAAATTCCTGAATATTTAAATTTAGAAAGAGCTCAAGAATGTTTGAACGATTTAAATTATTATAGAGAAGAAATAAGAGCTCTTTTTAGAAGTGGTCAAATAGATTTAGCAAATATGGCAAAAACTGAAGAGACTTACTTATACATCATTAATAAAATTAAAACAATACTCTCTTCAACACCGGACATAACTGAAGAACTTCAAGATACAATTGATAATATGGCAGATATATATCATGGGAATTTTTCTTTATTTCAAAGTCTACCAGATGTTTGGGCTATTGATCAAATTCATCCTATTGCACCACTTCAAAAACATAATAAACGACCAAACAGAAGAGTTATTTTAAATGACATTACATGTGATAGTGATGGTATAATAAACAAATTTGTACTGAAAGATGGTGTTTCAAACACATTACCTTTGCATGACATTAGTGATGATGAGGATTATTTTTTAGGGGTGTTTTATATTGGTGCCTATCAAGAAACGTTGGGAGATCTTCATAACTTATTTGGCGATACAAATGTTGCTACAATAAAATTAAAAGACAATGGGGGATTTCAATTATTACATGAGCAAGAGGGTGATACTATTTCAGAAGTTTTAACTTATGTTGAATATGAACCTAAGAATATAATAAATAGGTTCAAACATATAGTAGAGGATGCAGTAAGAAGTAGAGACTTATCGCTTTCAGAGAGAAAAAAAATAACCCAATCATTCAAGGATTCGATTTCTGGTTATACTTATTTTGAAAAATAACTAATTCGGAAATTTATGGGAGTTTAAAATGGACAATATTCTAGTTATTGGTGCAGGTGGTGTCAGCCATGTAACTGTTCACAAAATGGCACAAAATCCTAATTATTTTAAAAATATAATTTTAGCAAGTAGATCTATCGAAAAATGCTTCCAAATTAAAAAAAGTGTTAAAGATAAGTATAATATTAACATTACAGTAGCAGAGCTAGATGCAGATAATATTGACGAAACTGTATCATTAATTAAAAAATTTAACCCGTTCTTAGTAGTAAACCTAGCTCTTCCCTATCAAGATCTTAATATAATGGATGCTTGTTTGTTAACTAATACACATTATTTAGACACTGCCAATTATGAACCTAGAAACGAAGCAAAGTTTGAATACAAATGGCAATGGGATTATGATAAAAAATTTAAAGAAAAGGGTCTTATGGCTCTTTTAGGATCAGGTTTTGATCCAGGTGTTACTAATGTTTTTACAGCTTTTACAAAAAAACATCACTTGGACAATATTGATTTTTTAGATATTCTTGACTGCAATGATGGTGATCATGGACATCCATTTGCTACTAATTTTAACCCTGAAATTAATATCAGAGAGGTTACATCTGTTTCTAAGCATTGGGAAGATAATCAATGGAAGATTGGACCAGCTCTTAAGAAAAAAGTCTCTTTTAAATTTCCTGAAATTGGAAATAAAAATATGTATTTAATGTATCATGAAGAATTGGAGAGTTTAATAAAACATTATCCTGAGATTAAAAGAGCAAGATTTTGGATGACATTCGGTGATGATTATTTAAAATATTTAGATGTTCTCCAAAATATAGGTATGACATCTATCGAAGTAGTCAATTATAATGAAACAGAAATAATACCATTACAATTTTTAAAAAGTGTTTTACCAGATCCTGGCAGTCTTGGAGAAAGAACAAAAGGTAAGACTTGTATAGGCACAATAGTCACTGGTAAAAAAAATAATTTAGAAAAAACATATTATACATATAATATCTGCAATCATGAAGATTGTTTTAAAGAGGTGGGTAGCCAAGCAATTTCATACACTACTGGCGTACCCGCAATGATAGGATCGTTGCTTATGTTAAAAAAAAGCTGGTTCAAACCAGGGGTTTGGAACATGGAGCAATTTGATCCAGATCCATTTATGGAACTTCTAAATAAGCATGGTTTACCTACGAAAACCATACAGCTAGAAAACAAAGTAAATTTCTAGTGGATAAAATTTTTCAAACCATGGGAGGAGACCCAAGAAATTTTAATAAACTAGATTTATATAAACTTCCAAGTCCTTGCTTTGTTATAGATAAGAGGGCATTGATTGATAATTTGTTGACATTAAATCACCTTAAATCACAAACAAGTGTTAAAATTTTAATTGCCTTGAAGGCTTTTTCTACTCCTTATTTTGGTCCCTTAATATCTGAATATTTAGATGGATGTTGCAGTTCTGGTTTATATGAAACAAAGCTAGCTAAAAAATATTTTAAAGGAGAAATTAGTACTTTTTCTCCAGCATATAAAAAAGACGATATTAGAGAAATTGTTAACTTATCAGATCATATCGTTTTTAATTCCCCAAACCAATTGAATGATTTTTATAATATTGCAATAAAATTTAAGAATGAAATTGGTCTAAGAATTAATCCACTTTATTCTGAAATAAATAATGACAAATATAATGCTGCTAGTATCAAATCTAGATTAGGCACGCATTTAAATGATTTGAATAATATTGATATAAAAAAATTAAATGGTATTCATTTTCATACCTTATGTGAACAAAATTTCACTCCTTTAGAAAACACTTGGAATAAAATTAAAAATGATATTATTCCCCTCTGTAAAAAATTAAATTGGCTTAATATTGGTGGAGGTCACCATATTACCAGAAATGATTATGAAATTGATAAATTAGCAACTTTTCTAAAACAACTTGCAGATGAAACTAGCTGTCAAATTTATATTGAACCAGGAGAAGCTGTGGTATTAGATGCGGGTATTTTAGTTGGAGAAATTATAGATAGTTTTAAACCTAGCAATGAACTTTCACCAAATATTGCAGTTACAGATATTAGTGCAGTCTCTCACATTCCTGATGTAATTGAGGCACCATATAGGCCAGCATTGCTTAATGAACCTAAAGACGGATACAAAGTTATGCTTGGCGGACCGAGCTGTTTAGCAGGAGATATCATTGGAGAATATAATTTTAAATCCACACCCAAAGTTGGGGATAGAATAGCTTTATTAGATCAAGCGCATTATACAATGGTAAAAACTAGTTTTTTCAATGGAATGAAAATACCATCTGTAGCAATTTGGGATAGTGACAATGGTAATTTGGAAGTAATCAAACGATTTACTTATGAAGATTTTGAAAAAAAATTATCTTAATTTTAGGTAAAGAGATGAAAAATAGAAAGAAAAATTTTTTAAACTCAGAACTTTCAGTGGAGGAAAAAAGTGAAGAAAAAGCAAAATTTCAAATCCTCCCAATACCTCTAGAAAAAACAGTTTCTTGTGGCAGAGGCACAGCAAACGGTCCTGAAGCTATACTAGACGCGAGCAACGAATTGGAAAGATTTACTGGTAAAAGTGAACCTTGCCTTAGTGGGATTTTCACTCATTCTTTTTTAAATTGTAATTTTCCTATAGAAAATGTGATGCTTAATATAGAAAAGACTACAAAAGAAATTAGCAAACAAAATAAAATACCAGTAATCCTTGGTGGAGAGCACAGCATTACTTTTGGTGCTGTAAATGGTATTTTCAAAGGATTGGATTTTAAAAAAAATGAAGAAATTGGGATTATACAAATTGATGCACATGCTGATTTAAGAGAAAAATATGAAAATCAAGTACACTCGCATGCAAGTGTTATGTATCTTTTAAGCAAATCAAAATATAAAATTGCACAATTCGGAGTAAGAGCATTAAGCAATGAAGAAGTTAAAAATAGAAATATTTTTGATATTTTATATTTTGACGTTGAAGATATTAGAAATAATAAAGACTTAAGATTACCTGAAAAATTTCCTCATAACATATATATTACTTTTGACGTAGATGGATTGGATCCATCAATAATGCCTGCCACTGGAACACCAGTGCCTGATGGCCTGGGATTTAATGAAAGTTTACAATTAATTAAAAAATTAATTAAGGGCAGAAAGGTTATTGGATTTGATGTTGTTGAATTTGCTCCAATTGAAAATTTTTTTGCATATGATTTTACAGTAGCATCTTTAATCTACAAGGTGATGGAACTAATAAATTTAAATGATTAGAGACCTTGATTCTGTATCCATTTTTCAGCATCTAGTGCAGCCATACAACCCATACCTGCAGCGGTAACAGCTTGTCTATAAACTTTATCAACACAGTCACCTGCAGCAAAAACGCCATCTATGTTGGTTATTGTTGTACCTGGTTTTTGGGCTATAATATAACCCTCATCATCCATTTCAAGAACATCTTTAAAAGAGTTTGTTGATGGACTATGACCAATTGCAATAAATACACCATCAACTTTAATTATCTCTGTTTTATTTTGTTTAGTTGAGGATAATTTAAGAGAACCAACCCCATTTTCATCACCTAGAATTTCACTAACTACATTATTCCAAATTATATTTATATTCTTCTTTGAAAAAAGTCTGTCTTGTAAAATCTTTTCTGATCTAAGTTCATCTCGTCTATGAATTAAATTAACTTTAGAGCAAATATTTGATAGATAGAGAGCCTCCTCAACAGCTGTATTACCACCACCAACTACAGCAACTTCTTTGTTTTTGTAAAAAAAGCCATCACAGGTTGCACAAGCAGAAACACCTCTTCCATTATATTTATTTTCACTTTCTAAACCTAACCATTTAGCCTGTGCCCCAGTAGCTACGATTATTGTATCTGCAATCAAAGATTTGTTTGAATCTAATATTATCATCTTTTCATTTTTTTTAAGATCAATTTTAACAACTATATCATTGATTATACGAGCACCAACTTTAATTGCCTGAGATCTCATTTGTTCCATCATCCATGGACCTTGAACTACATCGGCATATCCTGGGTAATTTTCAACATCTGTGGTTATTGTAAGTTGACCACCAGGTTGTATTCCTTCTATCACCAATGGATTTAGATTAGCCCTTGCCGCATAGATTGCAGCTGTTAACCCTGCAGCTCCTGAACCTATAATTATCACTTTTTCTTTTTGATTTTTCATATTTAAATTCTCTGTCCTCTAAATACAATTGTTCTATTATCGTTTAAAAAAACCCTTCTTTCCGAATGTGCTTTTATAGCCCTATACAAAACTCTTGCTTCAATATCCCTACCCATTAAAACTAAATCATTAGGCATCATTTCATGATTAACCTCTTGGGTGTCTTGCTCAATTATAGGGCCCTCATCAAGATCTTTTGTAACATAATGAGCAGTTGCTCCAATGACTTTAACTCCTCGATCAAAGGCTTGATGATAAGGTTTAGCACCTTTAAAACTTGGCAAAAAACTATGGTGTATATTAATAATTTTTCCTGTATAAATATTTGTAAATTCTTCCGAAAGCACTTGCATGTAACGAGCTAATACAATTAATTCAACATCATTACTATAAATAATTTCTTTTAGTTTTTTTTCCTGCGCTAATTTATTTGTCTTTTCGATTGGTAAATAATGAAAAGGAATATTTGAAAAATTTGCTATTTTTTCTGCTATCTTATGATTCGATACAACAGCTTTAATTTTCAAATTTAATGAATTGTTCCTAACCCTAAACAAGATGTCATTCAAACAATGGTCAAATTTAGAAACAAGCATAATTGTATTCATAGGACATGAAATCTCAGATAAGAAAAAATCTGCATTTAATTTCTTTGCTAAATTTTCCAAATTATTTTTTAAATTTGGTAACATATTATCGTTAAGTAACGTGAAACTTTGTCTGATAAAAAAGTTACCATTTTTTTGATCCGTGAATTGTTTAGATTCAACAATATTACAATTGGATTCAGCTAGAATAGAAGAAATATTTGCAACGATTCCTATTTGATCTTTACAGGATAATTTTAATAAATGAGTTTCTATTTTATTATTCATGAATACTTATTACATTTTTTAATATTTAGAAACAATACGATATTTAATTATTTAAAAAATTATTTGATACTTCATAAAATTCTAATGGGTTTTCTATATGTAAAAAGTGATCAGCATTCTTTATTTCATGAAAGTAAATATTAGAAAAAAACTCTTTAAATTTCTTAAAATGTTCTTCCTCAACATAATTACTATTCCCCCCATAAATGCAAAGTACTTGTTTATCAAATTTATTTATATTTTTTAAAGTTGGAAAATTTCTTAAATCTTTAAGAGATTTCTTTATTGCTTTAAGGTTAATCGACCATTTATACTTTCCATCTACTAATTCAAGATTTTGTAATAAGAAGGATCTTAAAAACTTTTGTTCTATATATTTAGACAAAAACTCCTCAGCTTCGTTTCTATTTCTAATTAAATTTAAGTTTATATCTAACAAAGCATTTATTATTTGGTCATTATTATTTTGATAATCAATTGGTGATATATCAGCTACAATAACCTTATTTACGTATTTGGGTTCCAATAAAGCTATTACCATTGCTAATTTACCACCCATTGAATGACCTAATAAATTAGTATTTTGCACTCCAAGATAATCAAACAATTTAATAATGTCTTTCATCATTAAAACATAAGAAATATCTTCTTCAAATTCATTTCCGCCATGATTTCTTAGATCAACTGTCACAACTATGTGATTTTCTTTGCTACTTAATTTTTTTGAAAACGTTTTCCAGTTTTTTCCTCTTCCGTAAAGGCCGTGAAAAATAAATAATGTTTTGTATATTTGTTTTTCAAAAAAAGCATTTTCTTTTTTGAAAGTTATTTGTTGCCCATTTTTATAAATTTGAAAATTATTCATTATATTGTTTCAAAAAATAATCCCCTAAACTATTAAACTTATATCATTTTAGTCGTAAAATTAAATATAGAAATAAAAAAATAAAGAAGGTTAAAATGGGTCAGATAATCAAAATAGATTTTTCTTCATCTAATTATAAAGAAGAGGGTTTATATGAAAAAAAACTTGTTAGAATTAGAGATGAAATCGAGGATTATCTCAGGAAAACATCATCAATTGAAAAAGATGACCTAGCTGTAGCTCTTGCCGCTGGAAGATATGCCTCTATGAAACTTGCACAATTAACAGGTGAAGAAAGTACAAAAGAATTCATCAATGAATGTATAAAAACAACATTGAAGCACAGAATTTTACAGTAATTAAGAGATCCTTGTTATATTCCCTGAAACTTCTGCTCCTAAATCAATTGATAAAGCATTTGTTTTCAAATTACCTTCAACTTTTGCGCTACTAGCTACATTAAGTGTATTTGCAGCAACCTCACCTTTGACTAATCCACCTAATGTAACTTTATCGGCAATCAAATTTCCATCAAAAATACTATTAGCTTCGAGAAGTACATCCTTAGCTCTTAATTCACCTTTAAATCTTCCAGCAACAACAACCGAAGACCCAGCAGAGTCTAGGTTACCTTCCATAACCAACTCTTCTGATATATATGTAATTTCACTCATAATTAATCCTTATAAAAATCTAATTTATTTTTCTTCTATTTTCTCTTCTTGAACTTCTTCAGTTTCATTATTTTCTTCAACTTTTTCTACATCAGCTTCGTCCCAATTATGAACCACCCTACAATTTAAAGCTGCACCTCTATCCATTTGTAGTGACTTATAATGAACCTCACCGCTAATTCTTGAAGTCTCAGTAAGCCAAACACTATCAGCTTGCATTTTACCTTCATATTCCCCTGCAATAACAACTAATTCTGAGTCGACTGATCCAAGAAATTTTCCAGTTGATCCTATAGTAACTTTTTCAGTTGTTAAATCAGCTTCAACATAACCATTTATTTCAATTGATTTTGCATTAGATATTTTCCCAGTAAATCTCGCACCAGAACCTAAAACTGCCTGCTTATTTGCCATCAAACGTCTCCTTTAGTTTTTATTTTTTCTCTTACCAATTTGAGCTTCAACTATTGCTCCTTCTTCAATTGATATGTTCTCATAAAAAACTTCTCCCGTAATCTTACCTGTGGATTTAATTGAAACTACATCACCTGAAACTTGGCCATCACATTTTCCGGAAACTGATACAACATCTGCATCAATATTACCTTTCAAAGTACCAGTATCTTCTACTGATAAACTATGACATTTTATATCTCCTACGACTGACCCTAATAATACTAAATCACCATCAGCTGAGATTTTACCTTTTATTTTCATATCACTTGAAATAACTGATTTTTCAGATTCAGCGCCGTTTGTTTTTCCTAACATTTTGGAAATCCTTTTTCTAATTAATTTGAATAATTTAAAAAATTAACCTACTACAATCATTAAAATGATACTATATATTATATTATAATCAAAAATTTATTCAAAATTTATTTATTTGGTATGAATGATGCAATTAACTTGCCATAATAATATACGGCAATAAAAAAGTTAGAGTTAAAAATTATGGCTGAAGAAATAATTGATTTAAGAGACCGCATTGAGAAAATGCGTATACAGATAGAAAACGAGGCTACAGAACAGATTTCTGCTAAATCAAATGTGGAAGTTCATCAAAAAACTAGTAATTCAAATATATCTCTTTCTATGGAAAATAAAAACAGTAACCCGAATCAAAATTTTGATATGCAAAATGATCCCAAAAATTTTAATAATAATTATCAAAAAAATAACAAATTTTTATCCAAAAATGAAACTTTTCCTGCTGTAAGTTTATCTGTCAAGAATCCAGTCTCTAGCAAGATTTTAATATTATTGGTAACCTTACAAATAATTTCTAATGTTGGAATTCTGTATTTTTTATATCTTGGCATGGAGTATTAAGTGGCCAATACCACAATGAATAAATTCGGAAGTAAACTCCCTCCTGTTAAGACTGGACAAAGATTTGGAGAAGAAATAAAAAAAGACAAAAAAGTAGGACTGTTTTCAGAAAGACGTTTTTTAATATTTACTAAAAGAGGTCCTATTGAAATTGCTTTCAAGCCAATTCATTATGCTAGCGTATTGATGACAACAGTCATAGGTTTAACTAGTATAATTTATTGGTCCGCTAAGGGAATATATTCAGCTATTGATGTTGCAAAACACAATGATATTATTACAGAAGCTTCAGCTAATATTAGTAGTCCTATTGAAAATGACTCTGACACTATAGATAACATAAATATTCAAAACCAATCCAACATTTCATTGCCTGTCATTAAAAATTATTCCTTAATTGAAAACAATAATAATATGACATACCAACCCTTGACAATACCAAAAAATAACGAAAAAGATGTTTTAAAAAGCAAACTTAAAAATATTAATAATCAAAATTTAAAAATTGAAACAGATAAATTAAATTACAAAAAAAACATCACTAGAAATTATAGCTTTGATTTATTTAATAAAACTATGAGAAACCAAGACTTGCCTACAAATTTTACAGTGCCAATAGTAAACGAAAGCAACATATATATTTCCGATAAATCAAATTCAAATGAGTTAGATAATGATTTAACTCCAAAACCACCTAAGCTTAATGAAAAAGTCAAAACTATTCGTTTTATTGCTTCTGTTGATAATGAACTTATGCAAATGGAAAATGTATTTAAATTAATTAATGTAAAACTAAATAGTAATGAACTAGAAAGGTTTAAAGAAATTAAAAAAAATAATTATGCAATTGATCCTGATAGTGATGAATTTTTTAGAAGTCTAAAAACTCGTATAAACTTGCTTTCAATTTATAAAGATGCGCTTCAAAATATTCCTTTAAAACCTCCTATGGAGCACTACTATGTATCAAGTCCATATGGACCTAGAAAACATCCAGTAACCGGAAAATATAGAATGCATCATGGTATAGATTTAGCTGGTACATGGCAAGAAAATGTATCAGTTTCAGCAGATGGAACTGTAGTATTTGCTGGTTATCACGGATCTTTTGGAAAAGTAATTAGAATTAGGCACGATTATGGGATTATGACTACATATGGACATCTAGCAAAAATTAATGTTAGACGAGGTGATTTAGTCAATGAAGGCCAGGTAATAGGCAAAATGGGTCGCACTGGTAAGGTAAAAGGAGCACATTTACATTATGAGATTTCTGTAAATGGAAAATCCCAAAACCCAGCTACTTATATCAAAATTGGTAGAAACCTTCTGAGTAGGACTAGCTTAAAAAGTTATGCAAATAAAAATCTCAACTAATTAGTATTTGGCATAACTAATGCATTTATTTTCTCCATAAGGAGATAAAAAATGAATTTAGAGAATATAGACACTTCATCAAATAATCAAAAAAATATATTTAATAATTTAAATGATTTTTTCATTCAAATTGACTATTTTGACCAAAAAGGCATAAAAAAACATAAAAATAAAGTGCCCTTAAAATATATATTAAATTCAAAAAATATAAATACTAAAACTACAACTTAGAAAAACTCAGTATTTATTAATTTAATTTGAAGCAAATTTAAGTAATCTTGCTTGTCTTCGTCTCTGTGAACTAGAAGGTATATTTAACATATCTCTGTATTTAGCCACAGTTCTTCTAGCAACGTCCATTCCCTCTTTATTCAAAATTCCAGCTAATTTATCATCACTTAATGGTTTACCCGCAATTTCTGAAGAAATTAGAGATTTTATGGTTTCTCTAACTGCCAAAGCAGCATGTAATTCTGAATTTTCTGAACCTGAAATTGATGCAGAAAAAAAGTTTTTCAAAGGCATTACTCCCCATTCTGTCAAAATTAGTTTACTATTTGTAACTCTTGAAACAGTGCTTTCATGCATTCCAATTGCATCTGAAATATCTTTAAGTATCATTGGCTTCATATGACTTAAACCATGCCTAAAGAACCCAACTTGTTTTTTAACAATCTCAGAAGTAACTTTTAATATAGTTTTATTTCTTTGCTCAACTGCTTTTTTCAACCAACGTGCTTCTCCAATTTTCTCTAATACAAAGTTATTACCTTTTTCATCAAGTTTGTAGCTGTCAATCTCTTCAATATAACTTTCATCTAAATTAACTGTAGGCAGAGTTGAACCATTTAAATCAATATGCCATCCTTTTTTTGTTCTTTTAACAATTATGTCTGGTTGATCAATAAGTGTATTATCTTGATTAAATTGTTCAGCGGGTTTTGGATTAAGCTTTTTTAAAACGTTTATCATTTCAAATAGTTTGTTTTCTGAAACTTTACAAAGTTTACTTATTTGTTTAAATTTTCCAGTTGGTAAAATGTTAAGATTATCAATTAATGCTTCGAAATGTTGATTAAATTGTTTTTTGTCAATTAGTTGAATTTTAAGACACTCCGCTAAATTTTGTGAAAATAAACCAACAGGTTCGAGATTCTTTAATTTTTTAAGTGTTTTTTCTACTAAAGAAACGTCAATATTTAAATCTTTAGCCACTTCAGTTGTTTCAGAAACAAACCAACCACTAGGATGTAGATAATCTATCATTCCTATTGCAACAGCTATATGATCAGTATTGTTAAAACTTGTATTAATTTGATTTATAATATGTTCTCTTAGAGATATTTTATGTTTAAGTGTTTTCTCTATCACTTCTCCTGCAGATATAATAGTTCCTGAATTAATTATTTCTTTATCGTAGAGTTTTTTGTTTTCCAATATTGAATTTGAAGAAATATGAGTATCAAATGTATTTTCTAAATCAACTTTATTTTCGTTTTTTAATGGATCTAAAGAACTATTCATATTATCACAAACATTTAAATTTTCTTCTATTTCACTTTTTTTATTAATTAATTGGGTTTTGTCATTTAAAAATGGATTTTCTAATTGAGCTTTATCAATAAAATCTGCCAGTTCAAGATTTGTCAATTGCAATAATTTTATTGCTTGTTGCAACTGAGGTGTCATAATTAATGACTGATTTTGTTTGATTTTTAACTGTTGTCCTAATTTCATTTCAATCTCCACTTTTGATTAATTCGAAATAATTAAACAGATAAAAACAATTAAATTTTAAAAAATCAAAATCTTAATTTGACAAAAAAAAATGACAAAAAAACGACAATAATGGAACTGTTTTAAAGTATTTTTTGTAATTAAAACAATAAGTTAACCTATTTAATTTTTTTATGTTTTAAAAAATAGTTTTTTGTTTAAAATAGAAAGTCAAATATTTGGCTTTAATAAATTAATATGTTTATGATAAATAACAATAAAATTTCAACAGCTAATAAAGAAATTAAAAAACCTTACAAATGTAAAAACTGTTATATTATTAGGTTTTTTTTGTTAGCAGTTGTTTTTATTGTTTTGTTTGCTTTAATCCAAAGTGAAAATTTACATTATTTAGATTTTGTTACTCCAAAAAATGCTGCAACTTTTATAATTATTTTTGGAATAATAATTTTTTTGATAAAATTAACTAATTATTTTTTTGAAAAAAAAAATAATTAGTATTTACCTATCTCTAACTAATCTTACATGATTAGGAATGAAACCAGGAAATCTACCAAAAGTATAACCTGTAAAAAAATTTACTGTCCACATGAATTGTGATTGCCAAGGATTTTTTTCACTTGTCCAAAAAGACTCTGGTGGGGTATCAGGAAATATTTGTGAATTTATTTTAATTTTTTTGCAATCTTTACATACAAGACTCTCTAATTCTTTTCTGTTTGGTAAGCGCCAGACCCCTCCGAGTTGTTCATTAGCTTGACTAATAATTGAATCTATCTGGTCCAATTTTACCTTTATTGGTTTACCTACACACCTATTTTGATCCCATTTCATACCAACTGTACAAGTCATCCATTCCAGTTTTTGACTTAAATCAATAACATAATACCCCCTAGATATAAAATTATTAGCCCATACGTTGTTGAAATTAAGCAAAAATAATAATATTATAATAAAAGTATAAGTTTTAGAGAATGATGAATTTAATTTTAACATAACAAACTCCGATAAGTATTTTTTTTTAAGTTTACTTTAATTTTGGTCCCATTCTTGCAGAATTTATGCCTAATATCATTATTTAAAAATAAAAAAAGGCAAGAAAATGGATATAGCATCTTTAATTGGACTTATAGGTACTCTTGGAATGATTGCTGGAGCAATGATATCTTCTGGGGGAATTGGAGCTTTTATTGATACACCTTCAATGTTGATTGTTATTGGGGGTACTTTCTTTGCAGTAATGTACAGATCAACATTACCAATGTTTCTTGCCTCCTTTGGAACACTTGTTAAAGTTTTTATGCCAGGAGCGAAAAAACACGATGAGTTAATTACAAGAATTACTGAACTTGCTGGCATTGCCAGAAAAGATGGAATGATGGCACTTGAAGGTCAAGAAGTACCAGATAAATTTTTCGAAAAAGGTCTTCAAATGCTTGTAGATGGTGCCGATGAAACTAAGTTAACTGAACAATTAAATAAAGAAGTTAAGGCTATGAAAGCTAGACATGAAGACATGACAGGTGTTTTTCAGGCTTGGGTAGATTTAGCACCTGCAATGGGGATGATAGGTACATTAATTGGATTAGTTGCTATGTTAGGTAATATGGCTGATCCAAAAGCAATTGGTCCCGCAATGGCAGTTGCTTTGTTAACAACTTTATATGGAGCCATGATAGCAAATTGTATTTTCATGCCTATTGTTACAAAACTTGAAGGTTATTCAGCTCACGAATTACTATATAGAGAAATGGTTGTAATGGGACTAAAATATATTTCCAGAGGCGAAAGTCCAAGAAACATAACTGATCAGTTGGTAGCTCTTATGCCTCCAAAGATTCAAGCTCAAATAGAAGAAGCTGCTTAGTTAGCTTTCATAATTAGGAGTTTATAATGGCTGAAGCACAGGTAGAAGGAAGAGAAGAAGAAGAAGAAGAAGAATGTCCTAAATGTCCACCTGCAGGTGCTCCTGCATGGATGGCGACATTTGCGGATATGGCTACCTTATTGATGGCTTTCTTTGTTTTAATTTTATCTTTTGCAGAGTTTAATGTTCCAAAATTTAAACAAATTAGTGGTAGCTTGAAGAATGCCTTTGGAATTCAGAGAATAGTGCCAGTTGTAGAACAGCCTAAGGGTACAACTGTGCTTTCCCTTGATTTCAGCCCATCTCCTGCTCCATCAGTTACTAAAAACCTTACCCAACAAACTACAGATGCAGAACAAAAAAATTTAGACCTAAAATCTGACATTGATGAAGGAGAAAGTGCTAAAAGTAATTCTAAAGAGGTTTTAGATGCAAAAAATTTAAGTGAAGAAATAAAAAACAATTTATCTTCTGAAAATGTAAAAGTTGAAACTGTTGAAGACAAAGTTTTAGTAAGCGTCAATACTGAAGACAAAACCTCAAAAGAAATTTCAAAATTGATAAAGGATACTGTTGATGCTGTTGAGAAAGCTCGTGAAAATACAGGAGCTACTGATACAGATGTACTTATTGGAGGAATAAATCAAGATATTCAAAAAATGGCTTCAGCAACAATCGAAAATAAAGTTTTAAAAGATCAGGTAGATAATCTTGAAAAGCAGAGTTCTGATAGTAAAAAAGACATTCAAGAAAAAACAAAAAAAGCAGAGTTTAGTGAAGATCAACTTAGAGTAGCACTTAAGCAAGAAATTGGAAAAGGTTTAGCTGAAGTTCAAAGAGAAAAAGATAGAGTTGTAGTAACAGTTGGATCTGCAGGGGCATTTAGTTCTGGATCTGCAAAACTAACAAAGCAAGCTAGAGCAATAATGCAAAAAATTGCTACCGTAAGTGGCAAAGGTGCTGGTCAAATTAATGTATCTGGCCATACTGATGACGTTCCATTGATTTTTGGCGGTCAATACCGAGATAACTGGGATCTAGCAGCAGCTAGAGCATCTAGTGTTGTTCAAGAATTATCTAAATCTGGCACAATTCCATCAGATAAACTTAGAGCAATTAGTTTTGGTGAAACTAAACCCATAGAGCAAAATGATACAAAACAAGGAAGAGAGAAAAACAGAAGAATTGAAATTGAAATAAAGTACTAGCTTTGACTTGTATTCAATTCATGAAGGATTTTAAAAATGGATGAAGGAAATTATATTTCCAGTAATGTTGATGAGGGATATTCCCCAGAAGCAATAGCTAATATGGAAAATGCGCTTGAAGAATTTGCTGTTTCTTTATTAGAGATAAAGCCAGAAGATGCTAATATTGCAGTTTTCAGAGGCCTTAAATTAACTCTCAAAGGACGTCCAAGAAGACTCGCAGAATTAGGTAATGTAGAGTCTCCTGACGATCCGATGAAAATAGAATTAATGATATATAATAAAGAACAAATAGAACAAGTTTTAGAATTTATCAAACAAAATGGCTTTCCTGCAAAACATGATACAGGTTCACAATTCATTCATATTAAAGTTCCAAAACCCTCTAGAATGCAATTGGAAGAATTAGGAGATGAGGTAATTAGAAGAACGAACTCAGCAGCTACCAGACTTATGAAGATAAAAACAAATACGGGGCTAAGAATCAGAGCTGCAATGGAAAAAGAATATATAGACCAGCGTATATCTGGTATTGCTCTAAAAAAAATTGATAACGCTCTAGAGAGAATTACTAAAGAAATAAAAATAATTGGTGTAATCAAAAGAAAGGCGATACTTGGATCTTTTTTTAAAACTGTCGAAAGAGATGATGCTGATCTAGTTAAGATTATTAATAAAAGAATAAAATTAGAAAAAGATAAAATTTTTAAAGAACAAGAGCTAAGAATTCAAGCTGAAGCTTTAGAGAGCCAAGCCCAAAACGCTGAAAATATGGAAAATGTAAATACAAAAAATGTTCAACATCAAATAGTTGATGACAATAACATTTCTACACCAAATTAATTTTAAATTTTAATGTTTTACGTAAGGATTTTGACCTTTTCTAAGTATCATTCTTATAGGAACACCAAATAAATCAAAAGTTTTTACAATAGATGTCAATAAAAAACGTTTATAACTATTAGGTAAATCGTCTGGACTTGACATAAATAAAGCGAACGTAGGAGGTTTTACGTTAACTTGAGTTATATATCTAATATTATTTTTCCTCCCTTTATATAGAGGAGGTGGATTATTTTCTATTACAGTTGACAACCATCTATTTAATTTTCCAGTTGTAACCCTGGTATTTAATCTTTCCTTAATATAAAAAATTTTTTCAAATAATTTTTCTAGACCTTTGTTGTGAAGACCTGATATAAAAACTATCGGTATTTGTTTTATTTGTGACAACGATATACCTAGTTGATTTATAATATTATTTTTAATGGTAATTCGATCTTCTACTTGGTCCCATTTATTTGCTGCAATAATAATTCCTCTACCTTCGCCAATTACCATTCTAGCAATAGTTAAATCTTGTTTATCTATATTTTGAGAAGCATCCACTAGTAAAACACAAATGTCACTAAATTTTATTGACTTCAATGTATCATTGACCATATATTTTTCCAATATTTTAGTAACTTTGGATTTTCTTCTAAGACCAGCTGTATCAATTAAACAAAAGGTTTGGTCTTTGTATTTCCATTCAATTTCTATAGAATCTCTTGTTATACCTGCCTTAGAGCCTGTGACTAGGCGATTTTCACCTATTATATTATTTAATAATGTTGATTTTCCTGTATTAGGTCTACCTATGACACTAACTCTAATAGGTGAGACTTTGTTACGTAAGTGTAATTCATCAAAATGTAAATTTCTATTTTCAGCTTCTAAATTATCTTTAAGAACGTCGTATAAATCCGACAATCCTTCTCCATGTTCAGCAGAAATAGGAACAATATTATCAAAACCTAAAGAAGCAGACTCACTTAAACCAACTATTCCGTTAGATCCTTCGCTTTTATTTATCAAAACAATTATTGGTTTGTTATGCTTTTGTAAGTTTTTGGCAAATGTTTTTTCAACTGGCAAAACACCTTCCCTACCGTCAATCACAAAAAAAATAATGTCTGCATCATTTATTGCAATTTGACATTGCTGTCTAATGTCAGTGTCAGTAACTTCTTTTAAGTGTTCCTCTATTCCAGCTGTGTCTATCAAAATAAAATCTAGATCAACTAAATTTCCTTTCCCATACTTTCTATCTCTAGTAACCCCAGGCTGATCATTAACTATAGCTTTTTGTGAACGAACTAAGCGATTAAATAAGGTGGATTTGCCAACATTGGGTCTTCCTACTAACACTACCTTTATCATTTTTTAACCTTAGTAATTTTAGAAATTATTTATAGGCCATTAATTTTCCATTTGCAGTAAGAAACAATATTTTTTTATATATTGGAATAGCAGGGAAAGCTAATTTACCAACTTTTAAAATACTAATTTCAGACCCATTATTTGCGTCGATAATTCTTACCAACCCTTTTTGGTTGGAAATTAATATTTTCGAATCAACTAGTGAAGGCCCTTTATAAACGGCAATTTCTTTATCCCAAAAAAAAGAATCTTTATTTAAATAAGAAGCATAACTTTTTTGCCATCTTAATTTACCAGTATCTTTATCAATAGCCGCTAAAAGCCCCAAATTACCAATAATAAAAATAGTTTTACCAGAAATTACTGGAGTTTCAAAGCCACCTATTGGTATGTTCCAGAGTTTTTCAGAAGTATCTATGTCAAAGGCTGCTGTGAAACCTGACTGCGACACTACATAAACTACTCCTTCATAATTAAGTGGATTTGCAACTATATCACCTTTATAAAAAAGTTTTGGTAATTGTTTATTTGATAAAATATTTTCACTCCATAGAACTTCTCCATTGTCCACTGAAACAACAAAAAAGGTACCTCCAGTAGTAGGAACAATAATTTTATTTTTTGCGACTATTGGCCTAGCGGTTGTATAAACTGAACTATATTCACTTCCCAAGAATACGTTCCATAAAGTTTCACCAGTTTGATTATTTATAGAAAAAAAGTTTCCATCAAAATCACTTCCAAAAATATAATTTTTAAAAGAAGTAATGCCGCCTCTGAATGGAAGATCCATTTTCTTTTCCCATACAATAGCTCCATCATCTCCATTTATTGCCACAAGCTCTCTAGAACCATTATGGGCAAATAAGGTAGCATTATCATTTTTATTTTTCGTACCTGATATTGCTGGCGTCCCAATAATGGTATTTTCCATATCTTCAAAAATTAGTTTTTTCCATATTATTTTACCGTTTTCAGAATTGATTTTAAACAAATACCCTTTGTTGTTTAACAAATATATATTTGATCCATAAAATAATGGTTCAGGTAAGTAAGGATTTTGATCATCTATATTTTGATCTGTGTCAACTTGCCAAACTTTTTTAAAAGGATACTTTATTGATGAATTGTCTAATTTATATGATTTAGAATTTAAAATTTCTTTGATATCTTTTACTTCACCAAGTTGAGAATTATTTTTTTCTTCTTGTGTGTTTACATAAGAAATATTGTTTTTTGTTTCAAAAACATTTATGGAATTTGATAAATCAACATCATTTTCTTTTGAGCAACCGAGAAAAATTAAAAAAGTAATAAATAAAAAGTATTTATTAAACATCGTTACTATAAATTTTATTAATTAATTGTAATCTATTTTTTTGCTCAAAGCTGATATCGGGTCTTTTTAATAAAACATTAAGAGCTTTTTTTGCTTCTGAAATTTTATTGAATTTTATAAATAACATAACTTCTAATTCTGCGGCAAGTATTTGTAGCTGGCTTGGACTGCTTAATATTGGATCAAGAAGAAGCTTCTGTTGATCAAATGAGCTTACATCATCTTTAATAACACTAAGCATCCTGGATAAATTTCTATAATAAATATCTATGTTGTCATCATTGTATATAGTTTTGTAATTTAAAATCATTTCATCAATTTTACCATCCTTGAAATTTGACTCAGCCAAACCAAAAAGAGATAGCATTTTATATCCACCTTCAAGATTTTCTAAATTTTTTAAGAAGATGCTTTTGCTGTTTGAATAATTTTTATTATCTAATTTTTCGAGAGCTTCAAAATATTGTTTTGAAATAGCTTCCATCTTCTTTTTATTCCAGCTTATATATGCTTGGTAAGAAAATATAGATACAATTATGAAAATTATTCCAGCAATAATTAATTTTGAATATTTTTTCCAAGTTTTAATTAATTGATCATGTTTTAATTCTTCAGAAACTTCATCAAAAAAATCAGCCATAAAACTATCCACTTATTAAATTTTATAAAAAATATTACTAAACTTTTCTTAAGAAAAGATCAAATGAATATCATTATTAATAGACAATATTATGTTTTAAAATATAGAATAATATAAATATCGGAAAATATGATGAATATCCTTAAATTTAAAAAAAAAGAAACTATATCTTCATTAAATAATATAAATTTTAAAGATTCTTATTTAAATATAAAAACAATTGAGAAAAATTTTATTTCTTTTTCCAAAATCGAGCTAACTTCAATCTTGAATTTGTACAGTAAACAAGTTTCAAGAGGTATTTGGAAAGACTATGCATTAGACAGTCAATTTGATAATGCTGTTTTTTCTGTTTACAAACATACCCAAGATAAACCAATGTATCAAATAATAAAAAATAGTCTGAAAGGATTTAGAAATAAACCTATTTTTTTTATCAAAAAAGATGGCGAAATCATTAGTAAAAGCAATGACTTACTTATAATATTATCAAATTTTGAAAAAAAATTAAGTATTAAAAAATTAAAAAAACATTAAAATTTCAAATTAAGGATTATCTAACAAATGACTATAAAAGTAGGAAAATAAAAATGGACAGAGTTACAATAAGTAAAATTCAAGATTATATGAGATCATCTTTACGATCTAAGCATATTAAGGTTGAAGGTAGAGAAAATAAATTAGATTCTGCTGATGTCACCTTAAATGGGGAATTTATAGGTGTAGTTTTTGAAGATAAAGAGGACGGAGATACTTGCTATCACTTCAATATGACTATTTTAGATATAGATTTAAAAGAGTAAAATTCTAAATTTTTGAAAAAACATCTAACAAAATTAATTTAATGAGTGAAAAATCAATTGGAAATGTAAAAAAAAGAATAATTATGATTGGTATAATTAGAAAAAATGTAAATGCTTTAATATTTAGAAATCGTGTATAATTTTTAACTTTTTTTGTTTTATTTGAATTTTGGTAAGTTTTTTTTTCAAGCTTTTCAACCTTTTCAGATAATTCTAATATCACCTCAACAGCTTCATTGAATTTATTTGCAAGCATTAAAAACTGAGCCTCATTAACATTTACAGAGGTTTTAATTGAATTTTTATTTTCAGATTTAAGTTTATCTTGTATTAATTTTTCAGAATTATTTTTGCGAGATATTGTTTCTTTATCAGAGTTTGATTGTTTTTTGTTATCGTCTTTAATACTACTTTCAAACTTTGACATTAGATTATTATTTAATGGATTTGTTTTAGTGATAACTAGATTATTACTTTCTCTCATTTTAAGTATTCTATTTCTTAAATCTAAACTATCATTCATATTTATTATCCATTAGTATAAATTTTTAATTATTTACGACTTTATTCAAATAGATTTAATTAATCGTATTTAAATTTAGTAAAACCCTCTTCAATTAAAAGTTGTCCTTTCTTTTGAACACCGCCTTTGCCACTATACCCACCTAAAAAACCATCTGATCTAATTACTCTGTGACAAGGTATTTCTATAATTAATGGGTTCTTAGCACAAGCGTTTGCGACAGCTCTGGAAGAATTAGGTTTATTTAAAATACAAGCAATTTCTTTATAAGTTTTAACACTGCCTTTTGGAATTTTTTTAATCTCTTCCCAAACTTTTAATTGAAATTTTGTGCCTTTAAGTTTCATATTTATTTATTCATTATTAAAAAATCAATCTTTTGGTATGGAATTTATTTCTTTTGTTTCAAACTTCATTTTCTTCCACCTAATTCTATGTTGACTAATATATTTTAGATATAATTCTTCTTTTTTTCCATACTCAAAACCAACTGTTTTGTTAAGAAAATATCCACCTTCAATTGGAATATTTATATATGAATATTCTTCTTTATCTTTTTCTCCTTTGGTAATAAGGTGAGTTTTTTCATTTTCGTCAATAATCCTCCAAAAATCTTTAATTTCAAATTTTCGCTCAAGAATTTCTTTTAAAGTTTCATTAAAAGTAACAAATTGATACCTAACAAATTTTTTATTAGCCCTCTTAAATTTAGTAACTTTTTTGAAATTATTTTTTTTATATTCCTCATAACATTGTTTGGAAATGCTTGTTATTCTCATTAAACTATATTCACCAGAAAAAAGAGCTTTTAGAACAACTTTTTTCTTTTCTATCGAGAAATTACTATCAAAAATTTGTGAATAAAGATTATAGAATTCTTCAGATTTATAATTCCAAAATCGCATATCAATTGTCTAACAATACATTCAAAAGTTCAGCTATTTAAATGATAAATAGAGTATAATGTTTTAAATTTTATGCAACTTGGATATTAAAAATGAAGAAAAAAATTATAAATAATGTTTCTTAATATTGACCAAGCCAATAACTAACTTAATTAAACTATTCCTATTCAATCGTTCATGTAGTTGATTACAAACTTGGTAACTCATAAAACTAAGTCATTGTTTTTATCATATATTAGAAACTACTTGGTAACAAATAAAATTGATTAACCTACTGATTTATAATGATTTTATTTTTATGTTTTATTCCCACTCAATAATTCTATCCTTGTAAGTCATTGATTCTATTACCTTTTTTAAAAGTTTGAATCTAGTTTGAATTACTTTATTAATATCTGACCTTTAAAAACTGAAATTTTTACATCTTAAAAATTCCAATTTTTTTGATGATGAAAAATTAATATTTTTTACAAACATATTTATGGGTTTTATCATTTTTAGTTATTTTACCATCAGCAGACTTAATTGTATATTTCGCATAATGCTCTCTTTTAAAAAATTCAAAATCTATATAACTTTCAGTTGTTACTCTAACAACCTCACCATTATCTCCTTTAATTGAAGCGGTAGATAAACATTGTGCGCCAGTTTTAAGGTATTTAACTGTACTATTTTGCGTATATCCATCTTCTTGATACGAAGAACACCATTTTAACCATTCACCTTTCTTTCTGTAAAAAACATTGGTTGCTCCATAAAATGTTTTTTTCCATTTATAAACAGTAGTGTCATTATCGCCTACACATTTAATGATAATTTCTTCTGCTTTTGATGGTAAAGAAAAGAAGGCATAGAAAATAACAATTATAAATATTTTACCAATTCTCATTTTCATATAAATATATTAAATTTCTAAGTATATAATGAACATATTTCTTATGCTACTCTAACAAACTTTTTTTTTAGTTAAAATAAAAAACTAAAATCATACAAAAGATGATTTTTAGGAACAAGTTTATGTAAAATTTGTTTTTTGTGAACAGTACCATAGTCCCTACTGTCCCCACTTTTCTGTCGGTTATCTCCTAAAACAAAGAAATTATTTTTAGGTATAACAATTGATTTATAATCATAATATGATTCCTTTTTTTCAGTATTCAAAACTTTATAAGAAATTTTTGGACTTAAATTTTCTAAATAAACATTCATTTCTATTTCATTTTGAGAAGTCACTTGTAATCCATTTTTATATAAATTTCCATTTTCAATTTTTATAATATCATTGGGTAATCCTACTATCCTTTTTAAAGATACACTTTCCTTATTATTGAAATTTAAAATGACCACGTCACCATAATTGATTTCTTTATCTTCATAATAATTTGGATAAAAAAAAAGTATTTCATTATCTTCAAAGTTTGGTTTCATTGAAAAACCATCGACTTCATAAACAGCAAAAAACATAGAAAGGATTTTTTTTGATGCTATAAAAATTAAAAATATTACAACAAATTTAAACCACAAATCTTTCACCACTTTTATAATTTTTTTAATTATAATTAAATTATATACAAATGGAGAGTCAATAGTTCCGATTCTTTGAATCAGTGTTTGAATCTATAACCAAAAAATTCAATGAAATCAAGGAGTTTGAATCTAGTTTGAATCAGATGTTTTTCTGTAAGTCATTGTTTTTGTTGACTTTATTTTTTAGGAATTATTCCCACTCAATGGTTCCAGGAGGTTTTGAAGTAATATCATAAGTAACTCTATTGATACCCTTCACGTTATTAATTATAGCTGTTGCAGTTTCACTCAAAAATTCATGTGTAAACGGATAGTAATCTGCAGTCATACCATCTAATGATGTAACAGCCCTTAATGCACATACATAATCATATGTTCTTGTATCACCCATAACTCCAACAGTTTTAACTGGTAAAATTACTGTAAATGCTTGCCATATTTTATTGTATAGTCCATGTTTTTTAATCTGTTGAATATAAATTAAGTCTGCATTTCTTAAAATGCTCAATTTTTCATCGGTTATTTCACCTGGACATCTTATTGCTAAGCCTGGTCCAGGAAAAGGATGTCTCTCTAAAAAATGATTTGGTATGCCAAGTTCTTTTCCCAAAAGCCTGACTTCATCTTTGAATAATTCTCTGAGGGGTTCAATTAAATCTAAATTCATTTTTTTTGGTAACCCTCCGACATTATGATGTGATTTTATAGTTACTGATGGACCTCCAGAAAAACTTACACTTTCTATAACATCAGGGTATAGAGTTCCCTGAGCAAGAAAGCTAACATCACCAATCTGTAAGGCGTGTTTTTCAAATACCTGAATGAATAACTTACCAATTATTTTGCGCTTTTTTTCAGGATCTTTTATTCTTTTTAAGTTTGATAGGAAAAGATTCTTTTCATTTGCCTCTATTAAATTTAATTTATAGTGTTCCTTATACAACTTTAAAACCTCTTCGCTTTCATTTTTTCTCATCAAACCATTATTTACGTAAATACATGTTAATTGATTACCAATAGCTTTATTTATAAGTATTGCGGTCACTGAACTATCTACACCACCAGATAATGCACAAATTACTTTTTTATTTCCTACTTTCATTTTTATTTCTTCTAAACATTGTTGAAGATAAGATCGCATGCTCCAATTAAAAGAAAAATTTGATATTTTAAGAAAATTCTTGATTAGCACTTTGCCATTTAATGTATGAATAACTTCTGGATGAAACTGAACTCCATAAAAATGTTTTTTTTCATTTCCAATTATTGCAAAAGGTGCATTTTCAGAAATACCATATACCTCAAAATCTTTAGGTATACTTGCTACATGATCACCGTGAGACATCCAAACTTCTTCTTTGCCTTCATCTAAAAACAAACCTTCAAGAAGTTTAATATCTTTACTTTTGTTATTTATATTTACGAAAGATTTTCCAAATTCTGATGTTCCAGACCCAGAAACAACTGATCCACCTAACATTTCCATCATTATTTGTTGTCCATAACAAATTCCTAATATGGGAATTTCTAAATCATAAATACTTATGGGTGGCTTTGGTGCGTTATCATTTAAAACACTTGATGGGCCACCAGAGAGAATAATTGCTTTAGGATTAAATTTTTGCAAAAATTCATCATTTAGCTTATTAAACGGGTGTATTTCACAATAAACATTTAATTCCCTTAAACGTCTTGCGATTAACTGAGTAACTTGGCTACCAAAATCAATAATTAAAACAAATTCGTTTTCCATTAAGTAACTTTCTCTTCTGAAATTGATTATTCTATCTTTTTCTTTGAAACATTGAGATAAAAAAACCGTCCATTTTATGTATAGCAGGGTTAATAGTTATACTTTTTTTACCACTATCAAATGGATATTCAAAACTATTAGTTGATGAGAATTTATCATTCCACATGTTACTCATATCAATTTCAAAAAAATCACTATTTAACGATATTTTAAATTTTTCAATTTGATCAACTCCCTCTTCAGGTAAAATTGAACAAGTTACATATGCTAACTTACCTCCTGGTGCAACCATAGTTGATCCTTTTAATAGTAGCTCAGATTGAATATTAGTTAATTCTGCTAACTTTTTTTTATTGAAATTAAATCTTGAGTCGGGACTTCTTGCCCATGTTCCAATACCAGAGCATGGAGCATCTATTAGAACTAAGTCAAATTTTTTTTCTAAACCCTTTGTACTCCAGTTTAAATCAACCAAACGTGTTTCAACATTATGAACTCCTGCTCTTTTAAAACGCAATCTTGCATGTTTTAATTTTTTTTTATTTATATCTAAAGATAAAATCCTTCCTTGATTTTTCATTATATCTGCTAAAACGAGAGATTTACCACCAGCACCTGCACATATGTCAGCAACTTGCATTCCTGGTTTTGCACCCAATATCAATGCTGACAATTGAGATGCCTCTCCTTGAATTTCTATATTACCAGACTTGTAGAGTCTGTTTCCATTTATAGGAAATCTTTTCAAAAGCCTTATACCTAGCGGAGAATATTTACTAATTTTAAATGGTACATTAATTTCTCTAAGTAAATCCAAAATTTCATCTCTAGTTTTATTTTTGAGAGTATTAATCCGTAAATCAACAAAAGATGCTTGGTTTAAAGATAAAGCAACATTTTTCCAATCAAATTTAAAATTTCTCTTTATGCTCGTTAATAAAAATTCTGGAAGCTCATAGTACACATATTCCGGCATTTCACTGTTAATAAATTTTTCGAAATTTAAATATTCTAAAAATTGTAAATTATCATCTTTAAAGTTTTTATTTAATTTATTATTGAACAAGAAAAATGTTTTTATTTTTGGTAAATTATTTTTGTAATCAAAATTTAAAAAAAATAATTCTAAAATTACTTGTCTTTCAAAAGTAACCTTAAGATTATGATTTTTTAAATGCCAATTAATCTTATTACGATGTTTAATAATGTTCCAAAAACAATTTGATATAAATTTTCTATCTTTTGATCCTATATTTTTATTAGATCTGAAATAATTTTGAATTAATTTACTTGCAATTTTAGATCCAAGATCAAAAGATCTTAATAGCTCTAATACACATGAAAGTCTATCATAATCTAACATTAAGACGGTCGATAATTAGGTGCTTCACGAGTTATAGTAACATCGTGGACATGACTTTCTTTAAGCCCAGCATTACTTATTTTTTTAAATTTACAATTTTTTTGCATTTCATTTATGTCTTTATTCCCAGTGTAACCCATTGCTGATTTCAGACCACCAACTAATTGATGAATTACATTTCCAGCAGGTCCTTTATATGGAACTTGTCCTTCGATACCTTCAGGAACAAGTTTAAGATTTTCTATTTCTGCCTGAAAATATCTATCAGCAGAGCCTCTTGCCATTGCACCTAAACTACCCATACCTCTATATGACTTATAAGATCTACCTTGAAATAAAAATACCTCTCCAGGAGTTTCGTCAGTTCCTGCAAGAAGAGAGCCTACCATAACGGCACTAGACCCTCCTGCTATGGCCTTCGCTATATCTCCAGAATATTTAATACCACCATCTGCAATAATTGGAACTGAGAGTTTATTTGCAACTTCTACACAATCAATAATTGCAGATAATTGAGGAACGCCAACTCCAGCAACCATTCTAGTAGTACAAATTGAACCAGGTCCAATTCCTACCTTAACACCATTCGCTCCAGCGTCTATTAGAGCTTTTGTTGCATCTCTAGTTGCAACATTTCCACCAATTAGAGCTACTTCTTTTGACATATTTGAAATTTTTGACACAGAATCTAAAACCATTTTACTATGACCATGAGCGGTATCAACAATCAAAACATCAACTCCTGCATCAATTAAAGCTTCTGCCCTTGAAAGCCCATCTTTCCCAACACCGGTGGCAGCCGCCACTCTTAATCGTCCTTGTTCATCTTTACATGCATCAGGGTGATTTTGAGATTTTTCCATATCTTTAACAGTTATTAATCCAACACAGTATCCATCTTCATCAACAACCACTAATTTTTCAATTCGATGTTGATGTAAAAGTTTTCTAGCCTCTTCTTTGCTAACACTTTCTTTAACAGTTATTACATTTTTAGTCATAAGAGCAGAAACTGTTTGATTTAAATCATTAGCAAATCTAACGTCTCGGTTTGTAAGAATACCGACTAATTTATTTTTAAGACCTTCAACCACTGGTATTCCACTTATTTTGTTTTTTTCCATGAGTTTAAAAGCATCTCCAAGGGATTGATCAGGCTTTATTGTAACTGGATTTACCACCATTCCTGCTTCAAATTTTTTTACTTTTTTTACTTCTGACGCTTGTTCTTTAATTGAAAAGTTTTTATGTAAAACTCCTATTCCACCCAGTTGGGCCATAGTAATAGCTAATCTATGTTCAGTAACGGTATCCATTGCAGCAGATATTAGAGGTATGTTTAACTTGATATTTTTAGTAATGAAAGTACCTACATTGGCATCTGCTGGTCCAATCTTACTGTATGCAGGTTGTAGCAATACGTCGTCAAAAGTGTAAGATTCTTCTATTATCATTATATACTCGGTACTGGATTTAAAATATATATTATAGAGTTTTATATAAGCACTGTAGTAAATTTTGCAAAGTTTAATTCTTTTAATTTATTTTCCTTTAAAACCTAAAGCAATAACATATCCTTCAACTGATTCTTTTCTGCTTGCATCAGGTTTGACGTGATGTACTTTAGAAAAGTTTTTTTGCATTAAATTTAAGGCCTCCTTTTCTGTGCCCCCTTTGAAACATTTAGCCAAAAAAACTCCATTCCTATTCAAATTCTCAATTGAAAAATCTAGAGCAATTTCTAAAAGATGGGTAGTTCTTATATGATCAGTTTGTCTATGACCTGTTGTATTTGCCGCCATATCTGACAAAACAACATCTGGCTTCTGTCCAAGCAATTTTAATAAATGATCACCAATTGCTTTATCACTTATATCTCCAATTATAGATTTACATCCAGCAACATCATCTGTTTTTAAAACATCTACTCCGACAACTTTTTCATTTCCTGTTATTGAAGAAACTTTTTCAGATGCTATTTGTAACCAACCACCTGGAGCACAACCTAAGTCAATTACTGACAGTCCAGGAAGTAAAAATTTAAATTTATCATTTATCTGTAAAAGTTTAAAAGCGGCTCTTGATTTATATCCTCTTTTTTGTGTCTCTAAGACATATGGATCATTAAGCTGTCGACCTATCCACCTAGTACTAGAGGATTTTCTTTTTTTATCTTTTTTTATTTTATTTAAGAATCCTCTTGAGCTTGCAAATGAACCAGAATTATTTTTATTAGTCATTATGAATATCTTTTGTAGATTTAAAAAAACAGCTTTTTGCTCCAGTATGACAAGCAGAACCAGTTTGCTCTATTAAAGCAAGTATTGTGTCATTATCACAATCTAATCTTAGCTCATGAAGTTTTTGAAAATGCCCACTAGTTTCACCTTTTTGCCAAAGCTTTTGCCTCGAACGAGAGAAGTAATACATATCTTTTGTATCAATTGTTTTTTTCAAAGCCTCTTTGTTCATCCAAGCCATCATTAAAATAACACCAGTATGAACACACTGAGATATTACAGGTACCAAACCATCATTATTGAATTGTATATCTGAAATTTGAAACTTTTCAGTACTAGAAATTGTGTAATTATTGATCATTTATTTCCTTCTTTTAAACTTTTTATAAAATTTGATAAATCATTGCTTATTCCCATCATTGAAGGGACTATAATCAGCACAAGTAGAGCTGTGACACCGAGACCAAATACAATTGTAGCAGCCATAGGTATTAAAAACTGTGCTTGTAGAGATTTTTCAAACATTAGCGCTGACAATCCACCAATAGTCGTTAGAGAAGTTAGTAATACTGGCCTAAGTCTATCTACAACACCTGAAATTATTGCTTCGTTAATAATATTTTGATCGTCATAACTATTTTTACCATCATTAAGTAAATCATCAAATCTTCTTTCTATTGTTGATACTAAAATAATTGAGTTATTTACAACTATACCCGCTAAGGCTAGAAGAGCAAACATGGACAATATTGACATTGTTAAGTCTAAAATATAGTGACCTAAAACCGCTCCAATAAAAGCAAACGGAATCATTATCATTATTGTTAATGGTCTTGACCAAGATTTAAAAACCCACGCTAATATGAAATAAATTAACATTAGTCCAACAATTGATCCAATTTTCATATCAGCAAAAGTTTCTTTCTGCTCTAAATCTTTACCATCAAACCTATAATTCAAATTATATTTCTTAGCAATTTCAGGCAATCCATTCTGCAAAAGAAACTGTCTAGCTTGAGAAGTATTCATAAGTTGAGGAAATAAATCACCTGAAATTGTGACTTCACGAAAGCCATTTTTTCTATTAATTGAAGCAAATGGTATCTCTTCGCTTATTGTTATTATTTCTTCAAGTTTAAAGCTAGTGCCAATATTAGTAATAATTCTTAAATCATTAATCATATCAGTTTGTTTTTCGTTTTTTATTAATCTCAAACGAACAGCAACTTCTTCGTCAGCCTTTGGAAACTCAGATATAACAACCCCATTAATAGCAGATCTGACTTGTTCCCCTATTTCTGAAATTGACAAACCTAAAGATTGTCCTTTGTTATTTAGGCTTAAAATCTTCTCTTGCACACCAAATTCAAGGTTGTCACTCAATGATGTTACTCCTGGAATTGTTCTAGCAATTTGAATTAGCTCATCAGATGCTTTCTTCAGGTTTTCTAATTTTTCTCCTTGAAATCTTACATCAA
The DNA here is from genome assembly GCA_902619615.1 of uncultured SAR116 cluster alpha proteobacterium. Classification (GTDB taxonomy): domain Bacteria; phylum Pseudomonadota; class Alphaproteobacteria; order Puniceispirillales; family Marisalimonadaceae; genus Marisalimonas. The sequence goes on from CACNFD010000009.1 coordinate 59,990, forward strand.
GATCTCTTCCTGGAGGGCCTCCACTAGGCGCTCTAATACTTAACCTATCCAGTCCAGCAACAGATTTAATATTATTTTTCCATGCCTTAATAAATTCTTTTGTTCTAACTTTTCTTTTATCCGCGGTTTTTAATTCTACAACCATAGATCCAAGTAAGTCACTTCCAATAGGACTTGGCCCAGCATCATTTGAAAAAGAAGTTCTGTCTCCAATTGTAGACATTTTAAATTTTACTAAGTTATTAGAATACGAAAACTGCTTAGATGTTTTTTTTAAACCAATTTCAATGTTGTTAAGCATTTCGAGCGTATTAGTTTTTTTTGTTCCAGAATGCATTTTAAAATTTGCGATTATGATATCTGCTTCAGGTGTTGGGAAAAAGCTAAAAAGCACTCTTCCACCAGACATCATTCCTACAGACACTAAAAACATACCAATAGCAAACATGAATGTTACATATCTATAATTAAACGTTATTTTAACAAATTTTCTAAAAAAACCCTCTTGGAAATAGATAAATTTATTATCAAACCAAGACCTATATTTACTTGGTAAATTATTCTTATTATCAAAGTGAGCTAAATGAGCCGGTAAAACTAAAAAACATTCAATTAAGCTAGCAACTAAAACAGCGCAAACTACCCAAGGGATAGCAGCAATTATTTCACCAATAACACCTTTGACCATAAATAGAGGGATAAATGCAGCAACTGTCGTAAGCATTGCTGAAATTACTGGCATCGACATTCTTGATGCAGCTACTACAGGAGCTTGTGAGCTATCAAGTTTTCTTTTAGTTTTTAAGTATGAAGAGTGTTCGCCTACAACAATAGCATCGTCGACTACTATTCCAAGAGCCATTATTAAACCAAATAATGATATCATATTTATTGATTGCCCAGTTAGTAACATAACTGCAAATGTAGCTAGAAACGCAATTGGAATACCTAATGCAACCCAAATTGCAGTATTGCGACTTAAGAATAGGAAAAGTACCGCTAAAACTATACAAAGACCACTTAAGCCATTTTTGACTAGTAAAGAAATTCTTTCTTGAATAAGTTTAGCAGCCGTGTTGTAAGTTTCAATTTTAATATTATTACCAAGTAAACTTTGGGAACTAGAAATTACATTTTCTATATTTTTTGAAACCTCTATAGCATCACTAGTTTTACTTCTTCTTACCCACAGCTCAACCGCGGGATTTCCATCTACAAATTTTAAAATACTACCTTTTTCAATACTATACGATATCTTTGCTAAGTCTTCGAGTAAAACTCTGCCACCAGAGCTAGAGCTTGTTAATTCTAATTTTTTAAAAGTATTAACTAGTCTTTTTTCGCCCTCTGTTCTAACTCTTAATGAACCATCTGCGTAACTGCCACCAGAAACATCTTGTGTTTCAGATTTAATTAAATTAGCAATTTGATTAAAAGATAATTTAAGTTTTGCTGTTTCTAATTGAGGTATTTCTATTAAAATTTCTTCTTTAGGAAGACCTAATATATCAACTTTATCAACACCTGAATTTAAAAGTAACTCTTTAAGATTTTTTGACTTTATCCTCAGTTCTGATAATGAAACATTTCCAGACAATACAATTCTAGTTACTGTGTCAAAAAATTCTCCAACAATAATTTTAGGTTTTTTTGATTTTTCTGGAAAATTTATTCTTGATACAGCCGTTTCAATATCTGTTCTTCCTTTTTGCATGTCATAACCATATTTAAACTCGACTTGTGTACGGCCAAGACCCTCAACAGATTTAGATGATACTTTTTTGACTCCAGAAATTGGTCTTAGTTCTGGCTCTAATAATTGGATAATATTTCTGTCAATTTCTTCTGCAGTGGCACCAGGCCAATCAACTGAAACAGCTACAACTTCAATATTAAAATCAGGAAAAAACTGTTTGTTTAATTTACCTATAGATAACAAACCTATAATTATCATTAATAACATAATGATGTTTGCAGATGTTCTATGTTCTACAAAAAATTTTAAAAAATGTGACTCTTTAAACTTTACCAAAACACTAACCTGATTAAAAATATTCTAAATTAATTTAAAATTTTGACTTTTTGATTGTTAAGATTTTCTGGAATTCTTGTAGTAACGATGTAATCATTTTTTGACAAATTTCCATCAACTAATATATATCCAGATCCTTTATAAATTAGTTTTACATTTTTTGGCTTCGCAATGCCTTTTTCAACAATATAAACTTTATCAATATATAAAGATGATTCTGGTAATTTAAAAATATTTTTAAAATCACCAACAGGATAGTCTACCCTAACAAATGTACCAAGGGGAATGTAATCCTCTTTTTTTTCAAATTTATCAATTTTAGCAAATAACTTTCCTCCACCCTCTTCTTCATTTGTTTTTCCATCTGATCTTTCAATTATTGCTCTCATACTTTTTAAAGAGGTAGTTCCACCTTTCCAAGAAACATCAACTGATTTGCCAATGAGATCACTAGAGTTGGAATAAATCTTTGAAGGCACAATAAACTCAACTTCTAAATTTTCTGTAGAGAAAATGTTAGCAATTTTTTCATTATTATTAACAAATTGACCTTGATTTATTTTGACGTTAAATAATCGACCATTAAAATGAGATTTTAAAACTGTATCTGACAAGTCTACTTTTGCCTTCTCTAACATCGTTTTTGATCTGACAAAATCAGATCTATTCTTTGAAAGAAGAATTAGTTCATTGTCATATTTATTTTGAGAAATAACATTGTCTTTTAACATTGATTTATATCTATTAACCTGTCTCTTTCGAATATTAAGTTGTTCTGCTAATTCTCTAGTTTCTGATGTTAGTTTTTCAATTTCTAGCAAAAACCTTCTTTGGTCTAGTTTTGCTAGTATCTCTCCATTAGTTACGAAAGATCCGTTGAGTAATTTTTCTGAAATAAATTGAACTTTTCCCGACACACCAAATCGCAGGTCTCCACTTCTCGATGATATTATTTTTCCATAAGCATCTGAAGTTGGAGAGTAATTATTTCTTTTGGGACTTATAACATTAACGTAAAAAGTTTTTTCTTCTACGGTTTGTGGTTTTGCTACAGGTTTTGTTGAGACTAAGTACTTATATAAAAATATGCTTATTCCTAAAACCAAAAAAAACATAATCGTTTTAAAATTAAATATTTTGAATAACATTTACATTGCCCTAACAGATATTTATTTGTTAAATAACAAAGATTTTTATCTCATTTACCCAATCAATTAATATAATCCTAGCTTTATTAATTCAGAATTTACCTCGTCTGGTATTTCTTCACTTCCATCTTCATTTATATTTAAATCAGGTGGAATATCTTCATCCATATAATATCTCCATCCCTGAAATGGTTTCATTGGTGTTGGTATCACTTTTATTAAATCTTGATCTAATTCTATTTCACAGCCTTTACTCCCATCACTTCTAATTACAGATTTTATATCTAAAATTTTTTGTCTAACCAAAACGTTTCTTTGGATAATCCAATACATTGAACCTGTTTTTATAAGATCTGCTTTTTGTTTGGGCATGTTTCTCGTTGAATGCAGAATCGAACCATATTCTTCAGATAACATTTGTTGTCTAATTCGTAATCTTTCAATTGTTTTTATTCCAACAGCGATTTTTTTTAAATTATAAGACAAAGTAAAAACCTATTTACAAAATAATAATAGCAGATAGACCTAAAAAGGTAAAAAAACCAATGACGTCAGTAGCTGTTGTTAAAAAAACAGAACTTGAAATTGCAGGATCAATTTTAAATTTTTCTAATGTAAGTGGTATCAAAGTTCCTAAAATACCTGCGAAAAGTAGATTCGCTATCATTGCTAGTCCCATAATTATGGCAATTAGTTTATCATCAAACCATAAATAAGCCAACAGAGCAGACAATAAGGCAAATAATAACCCGTTTAATAGACCTACCCAAGTTTCTTTGAGTACAAATTTTTGCAAATTAGTATAATTTAATTGTCTTGTTGCCAATGCTCTAACAGCTACAGTGACAGTTTGAGTGCCAGCGTTTCCTCCCATAGAAGCTACTATTGGCATTAGAACTGCTAAAGCAACCAACTTCTCTATTTCTTCTTGAAACAATCCTATAACAGAAGAGGCAAGAATTGCAGTTAGCATATTAAGTATTAACCATGAAAAACGACCTTTTACAGTTTCAATGAATGAAGAACTTATTGACAAGTCACTTACTCCTGTCAAACCTTGAAGGTCTTCTTCGGCTTCTTCATTAATAACATCTACAATATCATCCACTATAATCACACCAAGAAGTCTGTTTATATTGTCAATAACAGGCATATCAACTAGTCCATATTGTTGAAATAACAATGCAACTTCTTCTTGATCAGTTTGAACATTTACGCTTCTTGGGCTGGTTGCCATCAAATCTTTTAATCTTACAGGTCTTTTTGCTGATAATAATTTTGAAAGTGATATTACACCTAATAATCTATGAGCAGGATCAACTACATAAATTGAATAAAAACTATCTTCTTCTTCTTGAGGCTTCGCTCTCATATGATCGATGGTCTGACCAACAGTCCAGTTACTAGGAAATGCAAGAAATTCTCTTTGCATTAATCTTCCAGCCGATTCTTCAGGAAATGAAAGAGCTTCTTCAACCAGTATTCTGTCAGCTTTAGGGAGTTGTTTAATAACTACCTTTCTTTCTTCCTCTTCAAGCTCTTGAAGAATATCAACTGCATCATCAGAATGTAAAACAGGTATAGCCCGTGCAAGAGCTCTTGGCCCAATTATGTCAATAACCTTTTCCTGAACATTTTGATCCAGATAAACCAAAACTTCAGGATCAAGTGCTTTTCCTAAAAGAGATATAGCCGTAACTAATTCTTCACCAGTTAATCTTTCAAGCATATCAGCTTGATCAGCTGGATGAAGTGGAGAAATTAATTTTACTAATTCTTGCTTGTTATTGTTTTCTATTGAAATTGAAATTGCGTTTTCAACTTCAGGAGTTAGACCATATAAACTTCTAAAGTTTGTTTCCGTTTTAGAAACATCTTCAATTTCTAAATCATTTTTATTTTCTTTTAGGACCATAATTATACCTTAGTTAAAATTTATTTCATATAATTTGAGCCTCAACTAAACGTGATTAAATTATTAAACGTCATCTATCTCTTGAAAAACTTCTCTGATTAATCTCAAAGATTCCAAACCTGCAGGCGCTCCACAATAAACTGTAATCTGTAGCACTACATCTCTTATTTGCAATCTTGTAAGTCCATTATTTATAGCACCTCTTACGTGTAGTTTAAATTCATGGGACCTATTTAAAGCAGCAATCATACCTAAATTCACTAGAGATCTATCTCTGTCTGATAAATTTTCCTTATTCCATACTTCTCCCCATGCATACTCAGTAACTAATTTTTGCATGTCGGCACCCAACTCGTCAGCTGAGGCAAGAGCCTTATCAACATACTCATCACCTAGGACTTTTCTTCTTTTCGCAATACCTTTCTTAAAAATTTTACTTTCCATAATTATACCTCTATAAAATTTGTTGACCTATTAAATTTAAACCACATAAGAAAAGAGCAGAATGGCTAATATGATAAAATAATCTGTCAGATAATTTTTTATTCAACAACTTACCTAAATAAATACCAATGGGTAATATTGGCAAAACCACAATACTCAACATTATACTTGTAGAAGTAAATAGTTGAAGATCAAAGAAAAAAGGTAATTTTGCTAAATTTATTATTAAAAAATAAAAACTCATAGTCCCCACAAATAATTGTCTTTCAAGCCCCATTGGTAATAAAAATATTTGAGCTGGAATACCTCCTGTTAAGGCCACAAAACTTGAAAAACCTGAAAAACCACACCAACCAATTGCTCTTGATAATGAAGATTTGATATTTTCTATTTTTTTAGTTTTCTTATTTTGAAAAAAAATCTTCTTAAAATATCTAATTGACGTAATTAAAGCAAGTATACCTATTAAAATTAAAATATATTTATCCTCAAGATACTCAAAACATATCCAACCTAGTACTTGACCTAGAAGCCCTCCAAGCACCATCAATTTTAAGATCTTTAATACAGGAAATTTTCTCCATGTGTATGCTACAAAAATATCTGTGATTAAATATAAGGGTAACAAAATTGCGATCGCAAGTTTTGGCGGAAAAGCTAAAACCATCACAGGTAAACCCAAAGAGCCTAATGCCCCTCCAAATCCAGATTTTGATATTGCTACCAGAATAACTGAAAGAATTGCAATAGGAATTAAAATCTCTAATTGATTTATAAGTTTTAAATTATTTAATGTTTCTTCAATCAATTTATAATTCTACTTTGATTTATTTTTGATTTATAAGTATCAAGAATAAAAAAACAAAGCATAATTTTGATTTATACTTTTTTTAGGAAATTTCATGTCTATGAGACCAATTAAAAATGAAAAAATTTCAAGATCCATTCTTGAAGGTGCAGGCGTCAGATTGGATAGAGCTTTTGGATTTGGAAATACAAGTGAGTTTGATCCATTTCTATTATTAGATGATTTCAGAAATAATGATCCTAGAGATTATCAAATGGGTTTTCCTTGGCATCCTCACAGAGGAATAGAGACCATAACTTATATTTTAAAGGGTTCTGTCGAACACAAAGATAGTTTAGGAAACTCAGGAGAATTATCTGATGGTGATGTTCAATGGATGACAGCTGGTTCAGGAATACTTCACCAGGAAATGCCTAAAGGCAATGTTAAAGGTGAAATGCATGGTTTTCAATTGTGGGCTAACTTACCTTCAAGCCTTAAAATGACAAACCCAAATTATCAGGATATTAAATCAGGAGATATTAAAGTTATTAATGAGGATGATGGAACAATTATTAAAATTATAATTGGAGATTATAAAGGGTATAAGGGTATAATCAAAGGAATAGCTTCAAACCCTCAATATTTTGACATCTATGTGCCTCCAAATAAAATTAAGAGTTTTCCTATTTCAACTTACGATAATTGTTTTGCATACATTTTTGAGGGTGCTGCAAAATTTGATTATTCTTCTTATCCTAAAGGAATAAAAATTGAGAAATCAATAAACAATAGCGAATACACAATTAGGGATATGAGTGGAAACAAGACCTTAATTACTTTTGATAAAGGTAATGAAGTAAAACTTCTTTCAGGGAACAATGGTGTAAGATTTCTTTTAGTTTCTGGAAATCCAATTCAAGAACCTGTTGCGTGGCATGGACCAATTGTAATGAATACAAACGAAGAAATTGAGCAAGCTATTACCGAATTAAATAACGGAACTTTTATTAGGCAATAAAGGAGTATAAAAAATGAAAATAGCAGTAATTGGTGCTGGGGCAATGGGATCGATATATGCATCTTTTCTTTCAAAAAATAACAATGAGGTTTTAGTAATTGATATATGGGAAGAACATCTTGAAGCTATAAAAAAAAATGGATTAAGAGTGTCTGGTTTTAGTGGAGACAATGTTGTTAGAAATATTAATGTATCAAGCAATATTGAAGATGCGAAAGGGTATGAATTATTTATAATTGCAACAAAAGCTTCTGGTGTTGGCACAGTAGCGTCAAAGTTAAGTGAAATTACTAATGATGACTCTTTAATTTTAACTATTCAAAATGGGCTTGGTGCAGGAGAGAGAATTGCTAGATATATGACTACAAATAATATTCTTCTAGGTGTGGCTCAAGGTTTTGGGGCTGCAATGAAAGGTCCTGGACATGCACATCACAATAATATGAGTATGATTAGAATAGGTGAAATGAATGGAGGAATAACTCCAAGATTAAAAAAATTAGTAAAGGTATGGGGTGATGCTGGTTTTAATACAAAGGCATTTGCTGATATAGAACAATTAATATGGGAAAAGTTTATTTGTAATGTGGCATGGAGTGGTTCTTGCTCAATATTCAGAAAAACTCTCGGAGAAGTAATGAATAATGAATATATGTTTGACATAGCTAAAGGATGTGCATTAGAAGCCAGAAAAATGGGTGATTTGAAAAAAGTTAATTTCACGTTCGAAAATACAGTCGAGTATATTACAGAGTTTGGTAAAAAACTTCTTCACTCTAAACCTTCTATGCTTCAAGATATTGAAGCAAAAAAACTATGCGAAATTGATGCAATTAATGGGATGGTAGTCACCTTGGGCGAAGAAAATAGCATTAAGACACCATATAATTCTGTTGTAACCTCATTGATTAAAGCACAAGAGCTAGAATATTAAAAGAAGTTACTTTATTTGAATCTTGCTATAATTAGATATTTTAAATATAATTAAGTATTTATTAAGTTCATGAATGTATAAGCCATGTTTTTTAATAAATAATTACTAACAAGACACTCTTTATATTATTTATAAAGGGTTAAAAGAAGGAAAAAAAATGGCAACAGGAACAGTCAAATGGTTCAACCCCACCAAAGGTTATGGTTTCATAGAACCCGAAGGGGGAGATAAGGACGTATTTGTTCATATTAGCGCTGTGCAGGCTGCAGGAATGACTACACTAGAACCTGATCAAAAAATTGAATATGAACTTGAAGACGGCAAAGACGGTAAAGTTTCTGCTGGAAACCTAAAAGCTATCTAAAATTTTAATATAATTTTACTTTGTAAATCCAATATAGTTAATAATTAATTGTACTAGTACATGAATACAAATTTACTTGCCAAATTACTCGTAAACACAAATGATTTAAATAACATGAAGTTATTACTTAAAGCTATATTTACAAGTAAGGAATTAAAAGAGTTTGATAATCGTTTAAAAATATTTCAATTGCTAATGCAAGGAAAAAAACATAGAGAAATATCTGAAAATTTAAATGTAGGAATAGCTACAGTTACAAGAGGCTCTTTAGCATTTGAAAAAGAAGAAATTTTTAAAATAAAAACAAACATAATAGATATTCTGAGATCAAAAAAATTCGATAATGACAAGTAAAAAAGAACAAAAAAAAATTAACATCAAAGGAAAGCCTAAATATATTAATTTAGGCACCGATTATAATTTTTTTGAATTATTCCAAAAAATCCAATTAAATTTTTTAAATTGTTTCTTGTTTGAATCCCTAGGAGAAGAAAGTAACATTTCTCGATATCATATAATCGGTTTTGATCCAAAATATATCATATCTTCTGAAAATGATTATGAACTAAAAATTAATTGTCCCACAAATGGTGAAACTGACACAATTACTTGTGACAATCCATATTACAAATTGAGAGATATTATTCCTCAAAATGTTATTTCGAGAAAATATGCAGGTGGATTAGTAGGTTATATAAGTTATGATAGTATTAACTACTTTGAGAGTAACTTAAATATAAAAAAACATCCCAAGTTTGAATCTTTCAAGTTCGGAGTGTTTCTTGATGGTCTTATTTATGATCAGATGACTGGCGAAGTATTTTATTATTATTATGAAGAAAATAAAATCGAGAAAATAAAAAATATCATCAAGCAAAAACGTAAAAAAAGTTTAAATATTAAATGTAAGTTTTTAAATGATTCTATGACAAAGGATCAACATAAAAAAACTGTATTAAAAATCAAAGAAGATATTAAGAATGGATTAATTTTTCAATGTGAAGTTGGATTTAAAAGTCATTATGAAATCAAAGGAGATCAAACAGCAATTTACGAAAAATTAAGAAACTTAAACCCTTCCCCACATATGTACTTTATGAAATTTTGTGATCAAGTAATAATTGGTGCATCTCCAGAACTGCTTTTTAGACTAAGAAATGGTGAAATGGAAACATTTCCTTTAGCTGGAACAACAAAAAGAGGAAAAGATAAACTTGAAGATCTTAAACTAGCAAGAGAGTTATTAAACGATAAAAAAGAAATTGCAGAACACAATATGCTAGTGGATTTGCACAGAAATGATTTAGGAAGAGTAGCTAAATTTGGCACTGTCAAAGTTAGAAACTTAATGGATATTAAAAAATATTCACACGTCCAACATATCTCATCAGAAATTGCTGGCATAATAAGTGAAGAAGAAGATATGTTTTCTGCACTAGCATCAAATTTCCCTGCAGGCACCTTGTCTGGAGCTCCAAAGATTGAAGCAATGAAAATAATTAATGAAATAGAAGAAGAAGGAAGAGGACCTTATGGAGGTGCGATAGGACAATTTGGGTTTAATGGTGATTGTACATTTGCAATACCAATTAGATCAATCTTTATAACAGGCGAACAAGCATACGCCCAGACATGTGGTGGTAATGTGTATGACTCTGATCCTGATAAAGAATATTTGGAAATAGAAAGAAAACTAGCTGCAATGAAGACAGTACTAGCTTCATTTGAAGAAAAGGAAATTAAATGAAAGTTGTAATAATTGACAATTATGACTCTTTTACTTTTAACCTTTATCAATATTGTGGTGAAATTTTAAATAAAAAAACATTATCTGGCCAAAATGAAATAATTGTTAAAAGAAATGATGAAATAACAGTAAAAAATTTAGAAAATTTTAATCCTGACAAAATAATTATATCGCCGGGCCCAGGTTCTCCAGACAAAAAAGAATATTTTGGTAATTGCCAGGATATTATTCTTAAATTAGGAAAATCAATTCCTATTTTAGGAATATGCCTTGGAATGCAAGGAATAGTTCATTCTTTTGGGGGCAAAATTATACATGCAAAAGAACCTATGCATGGAAAAATTTCTTTCTTATTACATGATGAAAAAGGTATATATGAAAAAATCCCTCAAAATATTGAAATTATGCGATATCATTCTTTAGTAGTTGACATTGAAACTTTACCTGATTGTTTTGACATAAATGGAATTTCACAAGAAAATGATAATAAAAACAATATACTGGAAATAAAACAAATCACTCCTAAATCTGAAATCATGGCAATATCTCATAAAATCTACCCAATTTATGGTATACAATACCATCCAGAGTCATTTGGCAGTGAAGGTGGAATAGAAATATTACAAAATTTTTTATTTAATGATAATAGTACTAAATGAAAACAAAAGTAATCAAAATTTATGAACCTGGTTCAGTGGATGTTCTTAAAATTGAAGAGGTTGAAATTGACAAACCAGGTTTAAATGAAGTTTTAATTGAACACTCCTATGCAGGATTAAATTTCATAGATATAAATCAAAGAAGAGGTACCTATCCACTTAAAACTCTTCCTCAAATTATGGGGATGGAAGCCTCCGGCATCATCAAAGAAGTAGGACAAAATGTATCAAAATTCAACATTGGTGACAAAGTAACTCATTGCATGAATCTTGGATCCTACTCAACATTAATGATTTTGAATCAGGATAGAGTTATTAAACTCAAAAATGATGTTGATTTAAGTATTGCTGCGGCCTCAACTTTACAGGGACTAACAGCACAATATCTAATAAACCACTCTTACAAATTAAAGCCCAACAATACTGTTTTAATCCACGCTATTGCTGGGGGGGTAGGACAAATACTGTGTCAATGGGCAAAAAATATTGGAGCTTACGTAATTGGTACAGTCAGCAATCCACATAAAGAAAAAATAGCTAAAATAAACGGATGTGATTTTATAATAAATTATACTGAAAATAATTTTGTTGAGAAAATTATAGAAATCACTGAAAAGAAAGGTGTTGATGTTATTTATGATTCTGTTGGGAAAGATACTTTTTTAAAAGGAATTAAATGTTTAGCTCCAAAAGGTAGAATAGTAAGTTTTGGTGTTTCATCAGGACCAATAGAACCAATTAATATTAATTTATTGAGATCATTTTCTGGTTCAATTGCAACTGGAGGGCTGAACACATACATCAAAGACAGTAACGAAATGCAGAGTAATGCTGACGCATTTTTTGAGTTGATTTTAAAAAAAGAAATAGATATCGACATTACAAACGAATTTAATATTGAAGATATTCAAAAAGCTCAATTGAGCTTAGAAAGCAGACAAACAACTGGATCAGTAATTCTTAAATTTTAAATTTTTTACTTTATATAGTCATATAATTAAATATTATATATATTCGTAAATATGGAGTTGATACTCAGTTGCTCAATCTTGGATTATTTATGATGCCACTTCACCCTGCTGAAAAAGACGTTGGGGTTTCCTATGAAGAGGATAGACAATTAGTTCTTTTAGCAGATAGGCTTAATTATAAAGAGGCCTGGATGGGTGAACATTATAGTTCAACTGCTGAACCTGTTACTTCACCTTTAATTTTTAATGCTTCGTTAATATCAGAGACAAAAAACATTAAATTTGGATCAGGAGTTATCTCTTTACCTCAACAACATCCTGCTGTTGTTGCTGGACAAGTAAGTTTATTAGATCATCTCTCTAAAGGCAGAGTCATTATGGGGGTTGGTGCTGGCGGGTTGGTTAGCGATTGGGAATTATTTGGCAATGAAGATGGTCGCAAACGTGCAATTACTATGATTGAATCAGTGGAAGCAATTTTAGAGTTTTGGAAAGATAACGAAAGTTACAATTATAAGGGTGAATTTCTAGACATATCATTAAATAAAAATATTGTATCTGAACTTGGAATAGGAAAGTTTGTTAAACCATTTCAAAACCCGCATCCAGAAATTGCAGTTTCTTTAAAGAATCCAAATTCTATGACAGCAAAACTTGCTGGTGAAAAAGGATGGATCCCAATTTCAGGAAATTTTATTGATGCAAAAGATATAGCTACCCACTGGCCTACTTATCTTGAAGGTGCTGAAAAAGCTGGAAAAAAACCACTATTTGATAAATGGAGAGTTGGCAGAAGTATCCTAATAACAAATTCTAGTCAAGAAGCTGATGAAATTATTAATGATCCAAACGGTGTTTTTTCAAACTACTTTCTTTATTTAAATACAGTTTCAAAACTTGCATCAGGTACTTTAAGTAAAGACATCCACATAAAAAGTGAACTCCCTGATGCCATGAAAAAAGCGAAAGATTTAATAATAATTGGCGATCAATCTGCTGTTATAGATAAATTAATTGAATTTATAGATATTGTTGGACCTTTTGGAACACTTTTAATTACAGGTCATGATTTTGGTAATTCCAGAAAACTATGGGAAAGTTCATTCACTAAAATGTCAGAAAATGTTGAACCTATATTAAGTAAATATTTAAAACAGAAATTTGCAGCTTAAGAGTTATTTTGGCATCATTTTCTGGAATGGAAATCTATAAGTTTTTAGAGTAAATTCGTTGTTTCTGGATCTTTTGTCTTGATCTTCTTTTACAATTTCACCCATTTGAGGAACACCAGATCTTTCTGCGTTTCTTTTCGCTTGATCTAGTGCTTCTTCGTTTTCTTCTGTATATGGAAATTTAAACAGCTTATTTACACCATCTTTAATAGCCCATAAAATAATAAATCTATCTCCTTGTTCATATACTACTGCATGATGTTCATAAACAAATTGTTCAGGAGGTCTATCAAACATAGGTCGCCCAATGAACTCATGATTGGTATAAAAACTAAGCCAAATTGCTATAAAAATTATTGGAACAGTAAAAAATCTTTGCCATATATTTTTGGTAAAAAAAGGTAGACAACAAATGGCCCCTGCAAATGACCAAATAAGCATTAACTGACCTGAGCTTATTGTGAAATCAATCATTATACTCCGCTCTTCTTTCTAATGACCTCACCATCAATTATAAGCTCATTTGTTGGATCTACATGAACTATGCCGTTGTAATCAACTCTAAATTTAAATGCAGGAAGTTCTTGCCCTTCTGAGCTAAAAAATAATTTTTTTGTGTATTCTTCTTTATATGGATTTACCTTAAGTAATTTTACGGTTGCATGCGTAAGTGGAGCAGGAAATTTTCTAGCATTATAAAAATGTATTGTTACAAGATACGATCTTGCTTCAGGAGTCCTGATTGCAACTACTTCACGATTTTCTTTTAAATAAACAGTTTTACCATTCTGATCTACATAAGTATCATTTACAGTTCCTAAATCATCTCTTTCTAAATGAATTAGGGCATCATCAGGTCTCCTAAAACTAACAATATGTCCCATATTGTCTTTAACCCAAATATCAAGGTCAAATGGTTTTTCTCCATCCCATTCTAGTTCTATAAAATACTCTGCTTTTGGTTTTATGGTCTCTTTCTTTGCAACTGGGTTTATTAATAAAAAAGCCAGCATAAAAAGAAAAACAAAACCTATGAGCATATTGAATAAAAGGTCAATGAAGCCAAAAGATGATCTATATCTTGGATCACTCATATTTTGTATTATTCTCTAAAATTACCATTTGAATTTTTGTTAATACACTACCAACCAAACCTGAAAGTGTTGTACATAAGGCGGTACTCATGCCAAGTGCCATATTTGAGATTACTTTTTGAACATTTTCAACATTACTTACATCTAAATTATCAAATGCAGAGCTCAACATTAATAAAAAGCCCGCTACTGTTCCTATTAAGCCAAGTGTGACCATTGTTTCCGAAGCAAACCAAATATAGTTACTAAGTTTTATATATTGGGTATCAGATCTAAAACTTAGAAATCCTGTTGCAATAGAAGTTGCAACAAATATTGTAATTATTATAAAACTAATTTTTGTTTGATCTGCATTCCATAATTCATCAAACCAACCATAGGTAAATATTAAAATAGCTGCAAATGAGACAGTAACTACTTGTATCCACCATAATAAAAAAGCCTTAGACAATCTATTACCTCCTACTCAATATTGCAACGAATGTATAGAAAATGCTAGAATTATGTATTTAATAAGCTTTTAAAGATT
>CACNFD010000010.1 GCA_902619615.1 uncultured SAR116 cluster alpha proteobacterium
GATGGAGCGGGTAGCGAGAATCGAACTCGCGTCATTAGCTTGGAAGGCTAAGGTCTTACCACTACACAATACCCGCTTTTTAATATTTTATAAGGGTTAATATTTGAAATGTAAATACTAACTTTATCAATACCAAATTTGTCTTAAAATTTTTAAAATTTAATTATTCCAACCCAATAAATTTTGTTTAACTATTTCATTTAAAAATTTAATTGAATATTCGTTATCATTTAAACAAGGTATATATTGAAAAGTTTTTCCACCATTCTCAAAAAACAACTCTCTTGCCTCAACATTTAATTCTTCAAGCGTTTCTAGACAATCAGAGATAAAACCGGGAGCAATCAAAGCAATATTCTTTGATCCTTGTTTGGGTAATTCTATAATAGTTTCATCAGTATAAGGTTGCAGCCATGGTTCAGGACCAAACCTAGATTGAAATGTAACTAAAACTTTGTTTTGTGGCCATTTTAATTCTTCTTTAAGTAATCTGGCAGTTTTAATACAATGACAATGATATGGATCACCAGCCATGAAATATCGCTTTGGTATACCATGGAAAGATATAACTAACTTGTCTATTTTACCCCTATCTTTCAAGTGTTTTTTAATAGTCAAAGACAAAGCTTTTATATAATTTTTATTATCAAACCAAGGAGAAACTGTTCGGATATCTGGTTGCCATCTTTGTTTTAACATCCATTTAAAAACTTCATCCTTAACAGTTGCAGTAGTGCTAGCTGCATACTGAGGATAAAGTGGAACTAAAAGAATTTTTGAACATCCATTTTTTGTCATTTTATTTAAAATTTTGTCTATGCTTGGATTCCCATATCTCATGGCATAATCTATGAAAACATTGGGGCTGTTTTTAAAAGAATTCTGTATTTTTTTTGTTTGTTTAATTGTAATCCCTCTTAATGGTGATCCATGGTTTTTTTCATCCCAAATTTTTTTGTAAGCTTTTCCAGATTTTGAAGGCCTGAATGTGAGTATAGGACCATTTAATATTAACCACCATAAAGGTCTAAAAAGATCTACGACTCTTTTGTCCATAAGAAATTGTTTTAAATATTTTCTCATAGACCAATAATCAGTGCCATCAGGCGTGCCTAAATTGACAAGTAATACACCAATCTTATTTTTATCAGGAAAAACGGGGTGATCATTAGGTTTTTTTATAATAGTCAATTTAATATCTTTTAATATTATTATGCGATTTTTGAGTAATTACTTTTATTAGTTTTATTGAAAGCGTATTTAAGTGCAATCGTTAAATCAGAAATCATTTTTTCTGTATGTAAAGGGCCTGGTGTAACTCTTAATCTTTCTGTACCAACTGGAACAGTTGGATAATTAATTGGCTGAATATAATGATTAAATTCATTTAACAGAATATTACTAATTTCCTTACACCTTAATGGGTTATTCACCATTATTGGTATTATGTGACTTTTGTTATCCAAAAAATTTATGTTTTCTTTTAATAGATAATTTTTGAGCATAATTGTATTTTTTCGTTGTAGTTTTCTTTCTTTATCAGAATTTCTTAAATAACTTATAGAAGTGCTTGCAGCTTTTACAAGTGCGGGTGGCAATGCTGTTGTAAATATGTATCCACTAGCATAACTTCGTATAGCATCGCAGATTATGTTTGAGGATGCAATATACCCACCCATTGTTCCAAATGCTTTACCTAACGTTCCTTGAATTATATCAATGGAATTTTGTAATCCTAACTCTTCAGTCACGCCTGATCCTTTTCTACCATACATCCCAACAGCGTGAACCTCATCTAAATAAGTTAATGCATTATATTTTTTAGCTATTTTTGATATTCCACAGATATCACCAAAATCACCGTCCATAGAGTAAATGGATTCAAATATAATTACTTTAGGTTTTTTTTCTGGGTATTTTTTAATTAAATCTTCCAAATGATTTAAATCATTATGTTTGAATATTTCTTTTGAGGCTTTTGATTTTTTTATACCTGAAATTATTGATGCATGATTTTTTTCGTCAGAAAAAACAACTACGTCTTTTAATAAGTTGAGAAGAGTGCTTATTGTTGATTCATTTGCCACATACCCAGATGAAAATACTACTGCCTTTTCTTTCAAATGAAAATCAGCCAGTTCTTTTTCTAATTGTACAATAGCATTACTGTTTCCAGATATATTGCGTGTTCCGCCTGAACCTGTACCCATTTTTTTAACGGAATTTATCATTGAATTTATGACAAGTTTATTTTGACTCATTCCTAAATAATCATTTGAACACCAAACAATTACATCGTTTTTTTTTGAATCTGATATCCAAAAAGCATTTGGGTGCTTACCTGCTTTTCTTTCAATTTCGTTGAAATGCCTGTATGTACCCTCGATTTTAAGTTTATTTAGGGATGATTTAAATATATCTGAATAGTTCAATGATTTACCTATGTTTATGATATTAAATAATACTATGTTCAAAATTTTCAACTTATTATTTACTAAATTTTCAGCATAGATTTTATGCAATAATTATTTTTTTATTTTCGTGCTTGAACTTTTTTAAAGTTTTTATATAACAGTCATAATTTAATTTTTGGGAAATATAAAAGTGAGTTCATCAAAAAAATTACTAGAAATAACAGAAGAAAAATTTGAAAATGGTGCTGATAGAGGTGGTTTGCTTGGAAATAGGATAGTTCTTCCAGAAGATTACGTGCCATCTGTTGATGAAGAGTTTATGAATGACAATCAACTAGAGTATTTTAGACAAAAATTACTTAATTGGAAATTAGAATTACTTGAAGAAGCAACTGATACTAAGGGCACTTTATCTGCTGAAGGTTTGCAAAGACCTGATATGGCTGATAGAGCTCAGGTTGAGTCCGATGCTTCTATTCAGCTAAGAACTAGAGATAGAGAAAGAAAACTTATCAGCAAAATCGATGCTGCATTAAGAAGAATAGATTTAAAAACATACGGATATTGTGAAGAAACAGGTGAGCAGATTGGATTAGGACGTTTGAAAGCTAGGCCAATTGCATCGCTAAGTGTTGATGCACAAGAACGACATGAAAAAATGGAAAGAATCCATAAAGACGAATAATTTCTCATAAATTTTTAAATTTATAAAATTAGAACAAATATAGAACATTTATTGACAAAAGAACAAAAGGTGAATATTGTTGTACAATATTTATTAGTTGAAAGAATTGTAATCGTATGTCAGTAAGGAGATAGAGAATGAGTGCTGAGGTTATTAAAATGTCAAATCAAGATAAAGATAGAAACATAGCTTTAGAGTCTGCAATAGGACAAATAGAAAAAGCTTTTGGTAAAGGTTCTGTTATGAAGTTAGGTACATCTGGAGAAAATTTAGATGTGCAAGCGGTATCTACTGGATCACTGGGATTAGATATTGCACTTGGTATAGGTGGATTACCTAAAGGAAGAATTGTAGAAATTTATGGACCTGAAAGTTCAGGTAAAACAACCCTAGCTTTGCATGTTGTAGCAGAAGCGCAAAAAACAGGAGGGACTTGTGCGTTTGTAGATGCAGAACATGCACTTGATCCTGTGTATGCTAAAAAATTAGGAGTAAATATTGATGACCTATTAATTTCTCAACCTGATGCAGGAGAACAGGCATTAGAAATCGCTGATACATTAGTTAGATCAGGGGCTATATCTGTTTTAGTAGTTGATTCTGTAGCAGCATTAGTTCCTAGAGCTGAACTAGAGGGGGATATGGGTGATAGTCATATGGGTTTACAAGCTAGATTGATGAGTCAAGCTTTAAGAAAGTTAACTTCATCAATTTCTAAGTCCAATTGTTTAGTAATATTTATTAATCAGATTAGACAAAAAATAGGAATTATGTTTGGTAACCCAGAAACAACTTCAGGTGGAAATGCTCTTAAGTTTTATGCATCTGTTAGATTGGATATAAGAAGAATAGGAGCTATCAAAGACAAAGATGATATAATAGGGAATCAAACCAGAGTTAAAGTTGTAAAAAATAAGGTTGCACCTCCATTTAGAACAGTTGAGTTTGATATTATGTATGGTGAAGGTATTTCTAAAAATGGTGAGATAGTTGATCTAGGAGTATCTGCAGACATAATTGATAAATCTGGGTCATGGTTTTCATATAATGATCAAAGGATAGGTCAAGGAAGAGAAAATGTTAAAAACTTTCTCAATGAAAATTCTGAGATTGCTACAGAAATAGAGGATAAAATTAAAGGAAATACAGTTCTAGTTGAAGAAATTCTAATGAATCCAGAGCAACAAATTCCTGAAGAAGAAAAATAATTTTATTGAAGTTTTGTATTTTGTTAAATTGATGTTATCAAGGGATGTAGATAACAAGCTAGTTTAACACATGAATAAAACTAAAAATTCAGTAAATGCAATCCGTTCGAAGTTCATAAATTATTTTAATAAAAATGATCATGAGGTTATAACTTCGAGTAATCTTGTACCGAACAATGATCCAACTCTGCTTTTTACAAATGCTGGTATGGTTCAGTTTAAAAATGTTTTTACTGGATTAGAAATAAGAGATTACAATAGAGCTGTAAGTTCACAAAAGTGTCTACGTGCTGGTGGAAAGCATAATGATCTTGAAAATGTAGGTAGAACAGCTAGACATCATACATTTTTTGAAATGTTAGGTAATTTTTCATTTGGAAATTATTTCAAAGAGAAAGCAATATTTCATGCTTGGGAATTGTTAACAAAAGAGTATGAAATTCCAAAAGAAAAGTTGCTAGTTACAATTTTTCATGATGATATAGAGGCTGAAAATTTATGGAAAAAAATTTCTGGATTAAGTGATAAAAAAATAATCAAAATTAGTACCAGTGATAATTTTTGGAGTATGGGTGACACAGGTCCTTGTGGTCCTTGCTCAGAAATATTTTATGATCATGGTCCTTTAATTGAAGGAGGCCCCCCTGGTTCTAAAAATGAAGATGGTGATAGATTTATTGAAATTTGGAATTTAGTGTTTATGCAATTTGAACAAATTTCTAAATTTGAAAGAGTTAATTTACCTAAGCCAAGTATTGATACAGGAATGGGTTTAGAAAGAATATCAGCCGTTCTGCAAAACACTCATAATAATTATGAGACAGACATGATGAAAAATCTAGTTGAGGCTTCTTCATTAGTAACAGGCGTAGAAAAAACAAAAGATAATATCGTATCTCATAGAGTAGTAGCGGATCATTTAAGATCAATTTCTTTTTTAATTGCTGAGGGAGTTTTACCAAGTAATGAAGGCCGAGGATATGTATTAAGAAGAATAATGAGAAGAGCAATGCGCCACACACATCTTTTAGGAGCAAGTGATCCAGTAATATATATGTTAGTTAATTTTTTGATTGAACAAATGGGTGATGCTTTTCCAGAATTAATAACTCAAAAATTGACTATAGAAAACACAATAAGGGATGAAGAAATTAAATTCAAAGATACACTTGATAGAGGTATGAGTTTATTAATGAATGAAATAGACGAGAAAGTTTCTCCAAGTGTACTTTCAGGTCAAAAAGCCTTTGAATTATATGACACTTATGGATTTCCATTAGATTTAACAGAAGATGTTTTAAAATCATATGGGTGGAAGGTTGATCACCAGGGTTTTGAAAAATCTATGAATGAACAAAAAATTAAAGCAAGACAGGCTTGGTCAGGTTCGGGTGATGATGCTTATAATCAAGATATTTTAAAATTATTATTAGATTTACCACCTACTAACTTTAGAGGATATGATGAAAATACTTTTGAAACTAAAATTGATTTAATTATAAAAAATAATAAAGTCTATGATAATGTTTTAGCAAATGAAAATGTTGATATTATATGCAATGAGACAATTTTTTATGCTGAATCTGGTGGCCAGATATCTGATAAAGGGGTTATCATAGGAAAAAATTTTAAGGCTAATATTTTAAATTCTAAAAAAATTACTGTTGGAAACGGTAAAATTATATTTGTTTCCACAATAGAAATTGTATCAGGAAAAATCTCAGTTGGTGATATAATCAAACAAGTAATAGATTTAGATTTCAGAAAACAAATTTGCTCACATCATTCAGCAACTCATCTTCTTCATGAAGCATTAAGACAAAAATTAGGTTTGCATGTTGCTCAAAAAGGTTCATTGGTTACCAATGAAAAACTAAGATTTGATTTTAGTCATCAAAAACCAATTTCTTTAGAATTAATTAAAGAAATTGAAGATGAAGTAAATTTTAGAATATTTTGTAACGATAAAGTTACTACTAAAGTTATGTCTCCCGATAAGGCTATTGAAAAAGGAGCTATAGCTCTATTTGGAGAAAAATATGGAGATGAAGTCAGAGTAGTATCAATTGGAAAAAGTATAGATAATGAAAGAGAGGCTTGGTCAGTTGAACTATGTGGCGGCACACACGTAAAAAATACTTCTGAAATTTCAACCTTTAAAATATTATCAGAGACTGGTGTCTCATCTGGAGTTCGTAGAATTGAAGCTTTAACAAATATGGCTGCAATAAACTATTATAATAACGAGATAGATAAAATTAGATATATATCTTCTTCTCTAAAAACAAATAGTACTCAAGTAACAAAAAAAATTGAGCAATTAGTTTCAGAAAATCAAAAAATGAACAAAGAATTAAAACTTCTTAAAAATAAATCACATCTTAATTATGATAATAATTCAACAAAAGAAACATTAAATGGAATAGTATTTGAGTATAAAATATATGATAATTTAGTAGTTAAAGAGTTAAAGCCTAACGCCGAAAATTTTATCAAAAACAATAATTCAAACATTGTTTGTTTAATTAGTAAAATTGATAATAAAGCTTCTATAGTAGTTGCTGTAGATAAATCACTTACTTCTAAATTTAGTGCAGTAGAAATGGTAAATGAAGTTTCAGCAATTTTAGGAGGTAAAGGAGGTGGTGGAAGACCGGATATGGCTCAATCTGGAGGATCAGATCCCAAAAATAGTCTACAAGCTATAAATAAGATAAAAGATTACATCAAACTTAAAATTTAGAGAATATATTGTTAGAAAATTTAAACGAAGAAATAGTTTCCTTTAAAGAAACCGCAATTATGCAAATTGCAAATTTTGGAAGAAAATACCAATTAGAGAGTGGAAATTATATCTACCCTGCTTGGTTTGGAGAAGGTGATACATCCACAAATAATTTAATTAACAACAAAACTATTGAAGCTTTAAATCAAGGAAAAACATTTTATACATATCAAAACGGCATACCTCAATTACGATTAGAGGTCTCAAAATATATGAATGAAGTTTTTAATATCAATACTAAGCCTGAACATCATAGTGTTGTCACAGGTGGAATGATGGGACTTAGGTTGGTTTGTGATTTAATAATCAGTGATGGCGATGAAGTTGTAATGGTTGGTCCAGTATGGCCTAACATAAGATCATCAGTTTTACTAAAAAAAGGTAACATAAAAGAAGTTTCACTAAGATTAAAAGATAGTCAATGGATATTAGATTTTGAAAAACTATTGAACACAATTACGCATAAAACAAAAATGGTTTTTGTTAATAGCCCTGGAAATCCAACAGGATGGGTGATGTCAAAAAAACAGCAAGAAATCCTATTAAATCATGTTCGAGAAATGGATTGCTGGTTAATTTCTGATGAGGTTTATCATCAAATAATGTTTAACGATGATGTATCACCAAGTTTTCTTCAATTATCAAATTCAACTGATAAATTAATAGTTATCAACTCAGCTTCAAAGAGCTTCAATATGACAGGGTGGAGAATAGGTTGGATGACACATCCTGAAGAGTTAGGGCCTCACGTAGCTAAATTAGTCCAAATAACAACAACGGGTGTTCCAGAGTTTCTTCAAAATGGTCTAATTTCAGCATTGCAAAACTATAAACTTCTTACCAAAGAAGTACGTCAAAATTTAAAAAAATCTAGAGATATAATGTTTCAAAGATTAGTTGAATGGAAGCGGGTTGAGTGCAGTGTTCCAGAAGCTGCATTTTATGCTTTTTTTAAAGTAAAGGATGTAAAAGATTCTTTAGAATTTGCAAAAAAATTAATCATTGATACTAATGTTGGGGTGGCGCCAGGTATTGCATTTGGAGAGTCAGGTGAAGGTCATTTAAGAATATGTTTTGCAGCTCAACAAAGCTTCATAAATGAAATAATGGACAGATTAGAACCAGCCTTGAATTAAAATTACCAAGGATTGATAGCATTTTTAAGTGCTTTATAACCTTCAATAAATCCAGGTCGTTTACTACCATATATCCTATCAAACACATTTAAAACATTATCTAACCAATCTTTCAGTCCAGCATTATTTGGATTAGCATCTAAGTAAGCGTCCCTAATCAAAACAAAATGAATTCTTGGGTCATAAGGTTTTTTTGTTCCACCCATAGTTTCATCACCATCTAGAAGTCTTAATAGCATTGCATCAGCTGAACCTAATGTTTGCTCATGAATAGGTGGTCCTGACATCCTATGCATAATTGAAGTCATATCTCTTCCGTTACCTGTAGTATAACCCATAGATTTCCAAGCAGTATCAATATCAACATCACTATTAACAAAATTAAGAATTTTTGAACCAAAATCTCTCAATGGGTCAGATATATCTGCAAGTAAATCAGTTAATCTATCTCCATCTAAATCAGTTGCTAATACAATACATTCTTGTTTGTTAATTATATCCCATACAAGCAATCCATAATTTGTATCAGAAATATGCTGTTCAATTCTTCCTGACCAATTTTCCATACCTTCTTTAAAGTTTTTAGGTAAAAGAGAAATTATTTTATCAATGTTAGTTTTATGTTCTTTATAAGCATTTACAGCCCATTTTCGACCAATGTTAAATTTAGTTCCTTCAAGAAGCCAAATTAATATACCTGCATTAATTCCATCTTCCATTGCTTGAGTGGGTTTAAATGCAACTCTTCCTAATTTTCCAGTATCATTAATCATCTTTAAAAATAGACGACAAGCATAAGCCATTTGAATACCAGGAGTATTCATTTCAGTGTGCACAATGCCATTTTTTTCATTAACACTAAATTTAGACTTGTCTTGTGAATAAGGTAAACATGGCATGCATCTTACAACTGTGATTGGACCGTATGGACGAACGTTACAAAATACTCCTGCTTGTGTTCTTAAAGGAGCATTTCCAGATTTACCCATCACAACAACTTTGTTTCCAGAACTATCATTAACATATGCATCACCTGCAGTTGACCATTTTATAGATGTGTTTTGCATATTGCCAAACCAACTTAATGCTTCGAGTTTTGTGTCATGTCGCATTTGCGACCACATTGGGACTGCATAAAAAGGAAGATTTAGAATATCAGCTGCTGCAATAGTCCCTAATAATGCGTAAGCATCTGTCAATGAATGGCACACAGGGTTTACAATTTCATCATGTTTTCCTCCTTTCCAAACTATTGCATTTGGATAACCATTTGGCCTTAAATCGGTCTTCTTGTAAAGTTGACCAAGAAGACTTTCTAAGTCACCGCCCTCAGATTCAGTAATAGCTATTTTCATTAAATCTAACATTTTAAGCCCTTAATTTTTTTTAAAGAAAAGTTTTCGATTTATAAGTATAACTATTCATACATAAATCAATAAATTTTTTAAATATCTTTTAGAAAAATTTTTAAAGAATTTGTGTTTCTCAATTCTTCAAAATAATTTAAATTATCTGTCCCCATATATTCTTCTTTAATTAGATGATTAATCAAGGAAACAAGAGGATCCCAAAAATTGTTGAAATTAATAATTCCAACTTTTTTATCAATGATTTGAGTTAATTGGCACCATGTTAACACTTCGAAACATTCATCAAGAGTTCCTACACCACCTGGTAAGACCAAGAAAGCATCAGATTTTTCGTACATCATTTGTTTTCTTTTGTGCATGTTATTAGTAATTATAAAATTAGTATTATATCTTTTTGAATATTTTTTATTTTGTATATCGTTTTTAACTAAAAAATCAGGTATTATACCTGTAGTTTTAGAGCCATACTTAACAGCTGTTTCTGATACTGATCCCATTATACCATTTTCACCACCACCAAAAACAATATCAAAATTATTTTCTGCTATTATACGACCCACAATTTTGGCAGACTTTATATTTTGTTTATTTTTTCCTGATCTAGATCCACCGAATACACATATTTTTTTTTTCAAAACTACCCCTGATAAATAATAAACTTTAAAAATTTATTTCTTATTCTAATTATTTACTTTAAAATATGATATCAAATTTAAATAAGGTTTTCCATGAAGTCTTCAAAAGTAATATATTTTTTATTAATTGGTACAATTATAGCTGCACTAGCGTTATTTGTTGTTTTTTATGAAACTGAAACTATTAATGAAAAGGAAGTAGTAGTACCTCTTGTAAATAAAGTAGTTGATGCAAAGCCAATTATAGTTAACCCAACTAGAGAAGAAACTGCTGAAACAATTATATTAGAAGTTGTTAGAGTCAGGCCAGATGGTAGTCTTGTTATTGCTGGAAAGGGATTACCTAATTCAAAAATAGAAATTATTTCTAACTCAGAAATCATTGCTATAACAACTAGTGATAAAGTTGGAGATTTTGTTGCTGTTCCAGAAAAACAATTAAAAGGCGGCGAATACTTTTTGTTTATTCGGCAAACAACAGAAGATAATAAAATAGTTATTGCCAAAAAATCTGTTGCTATAAATGTTACTGGAAAAAAAGATGATGTCCCAATTGTCGCTATTGTTGATAATCAAGGAAAATTAGGTGCTAAAGTGATTCAAGCCCCAGGTTTGGAAAAAAAGGGTCAGACCATCAAATACGATGAAAAAACAAATGAAGAAATTAATAAAGAACCAAGGATTAAAATTTTAGCCATAACACATGACTCAAAAGTAGGACAACTTGTTTTGTCAGGGATAGCTTATAATGGTGTACAGGTAAATGCGGGTTTTACTGGAAAAGAAACCTCTTCAACTAAAATAATCAATAGCGAATGGACATTATCTATTCCTGGAAAACTGATTGCTGGAAAACAAAAAGTTTTTGCTGTTTTATTAGGAAAAAATGGGAAAGTGTTGAGTGAAAATTCTATTACAATTAGTGGAAAAAATGTTGAAAATGCTAATGGAAAAACATTGGTTATAGTCCAAAAAGGTGATGCTCTTTGGAATATAGCATATCAAAGATTGGGTTTAGGTAATCGTTATATTGATATAGTTAAGTTAAATAAAAATATAATTAAAAATCCTGATTTAATTTATCCAAAACAACTTTTCATCATACCTAACAAAAATAATTAAAAATTATTCGTAATGTTTGATGGAAAAATAAATAAATTTTCAAAGCCAGCTTTAGATGTATTAGCTAAAAAATTATCACATTTTAAGATAAAACCAAATGCGGTAACTTTTTCAGGTTTTTTTTTGGGGCTTTGTTGTATTTACTTTATCGTGAATGAAATGTTTATTTATGCATTGATCTTTTTATTTCTTAATAGATTTTGTGATGGATTGGATGGAGCTTTAGCAAGATTAATTGGACAAACAGATATTGGTGCCTTTTATGATATTGTTTCAGACTTTTTATTTTATTCTTTATTTCCTATCTCTTTTATATTTTTGAATATAGAAAACGCATATTCGATATGTTTTTTACTATTGAGTTTTGTTGGGACACAAACAACTTTTCTTGCTTCAGCATGGCTTGTAGAAAAAAATAAATTGTTAATTTCTGAAAATCAAAAAAAATCGTTTTTTTATATAGGTGGAATTACTGAGGGATTTGAAACGATTGTTTGTTTTGTTATGATGCTTTTATTTTATGAGTTCATAAATTATATTGCATATATTTTTGGGATATTATGTTGGATAACTTTCGTAACTAGAGTAATTTTTATAAGAAAATTGCTTAAATCATAAAATACAAATTTATTTTGTTATAAAATTATAATAATAATATTAATTAATTAACTTTTTTGGCTATTATAAAATGAGTAAAAATATTAAACATTTGTCAGATGAACAATATAGAATAACCCAACAACATGGAACTGAACCTGCTTATTCTGGAGCATATTGGGATAAAAAAGATGTAGGAATATATAATTGTATTTGTTGTGATACTATTCTTTTTTCAAGTGAAACAAAATATGACTCAAGATCAGGATGGCCTTCTTTTTATAAACCAGTTTCAGAAGAAGTTCTTGGTAAATCAGTTGATAATTCATTTTTTATGAAAAGGACAGAGGTACATTGTGCAAAATGTAAAGCACATCTTGGACACGTTTTTCCTGATGGACCAAAACCAACTGGATTAAGATATTGTATCAATTCTGCTTCATTAAATTTTGAAAAATTAGATAATAGTTAAAATGTTAGGATCAACCAAAATTTATGGATGTATTGCTGATCCAATTGATCATGTGAAAGCTCCAACTATTTTTACGTCTATTTTTAAAGAAAAAAATATTGATGCAGTTTTGATACCAATTCATATAAATAAAGATAATTTAGAAAATATAATAAGTTCACTAAAATCAGTAAAAAATTTTAAAGGTATGACTGTTACTATTCCTCATAAAACATTAGTTGCTGATTTATGTGATTATCTTGAACCTGATGCAAAATTTACACGATCAGTTAATTGGATTAAGTTTGATAAAAACAGAAAATTAATTGGAGATAACTTTGATGGACAGGGATTTGTTGAAGGATTTAAATCTCAAAAATTTTCAATTAAAAATAAAAAAATTTGTCTTTTTGGTGCTGGTGGCGCAGGGGTTTCAATTGCTTGTTCATTAGCAAAAGAACAGATGAAATCACTTAAAATCATAAATCGAAATTTTAACAAAGCTAAGGAATTAATGATTAAAATAAATGCTATTGATAAAGATCTTTGTGTAGAAGTTGTTAATCATAAAGATCAATATTTATTAAGTGATTGTGATATAATAATTAATGCTACTAGTCTAGGTTTACATAAAAATGATAACTTGCCCTTCGATGTAAGTAAAACTTCACCAGAAACTGTTATAGCCGATATTATAATGCAACCTTTAGAAACAGAACTATTAAAAAAAGCAAAAAAATTAGGTCGTTCTGTTCATTATGGAAAATACATGATAGAAAGTCAGATTGATTTAGTAGGTAATTTTTTAGATCTTTGGTAATAAAAATAAAGAGGAAAAAATGGAAAACAACTTTGTTTGGGATGAGGATAAATTAAACAAATTAAAAAAGCTTTGGGACGATGGTTTACCTATTACAAAAATTGGAATTGAAATTGGTGTTTCTAGAAATGCCATTGCGGGAAAAGCTCACAGAATGGGTTTACCAAAAAGAAACTCCCCAATTTCGAAGTCTGGAGATCCTAGAAAAAGTCAAAAATCAAATATTACAGAAAATAGCAAGCAGTTACCTTTGAAAATTATGTTAAGAGATGTTGAGTGGTCAAGAAATAGGTGTTGTTGGCCAATTGGTGATCCAAAGTTACCTGGCTTTGCTTTTTGTGGAACTTCAATTGTTCCTGGTAGACCTTATTGTGAAAAACATTCAAATCTTGCATACACCAATACCAGAGAAAGCTAAAATAATGCATTATGGGAAAATTAAGTAAAAAAAGATCCGATTATAAGCCATTATTTTGGTTAGCTAAAGATATATTTTTAGAATTTTTAGTTTTTGAAAAATATACTATTGTTAAATCTAAAATTATATATCAAAAGAATGATTCCAAAAAAATAAGTAATTTTAATTTGGATAGTCATTTAGAATTAAATGGGGTAGATTTAGACACAAAAAAATTTCAATTAGTCATTGATGATAATCCTATTAAAAATATAAAAATCGATACTCTAAAAAAGGTAAACCAAGCTGTCATCATACCAGTACCTTCGGATTCTAAATTTGTTAAAACTATAGCAGAAGTTAAAATTTTTCCTTTAACTAATAGTTCATTGGAAGGTTTATATGAAAGCAATCATATGTTATGTACTCAATGCGAACCTGAAGGTTTTAGAAAAATTACATGGTTTCCAGATCGACCTGATAATTTAAGTTTGTTTACAGTTAAAATAGAAGTGTCTGATAAATTTAATACAATTCTTTCTAATGGTAACTTAATTGAAAAAGGTAATATAAAAAATCGAGGAAGTAATAGGTCATTTAAAGTTTGGCAAGACCCATTTCCAAAGCCCTCGTATTTATTCGCATTAGTTGTTGGTAATTTAGAATCGAATACATCTAAATTTATAACTTCATCAAAAAAAGAAATTGAAATTAGTATTTTTAGTGAAATAGGCAACAAACATCTTACTAGTTACGCTATGAAAAGTTTAAAAAAAGCTATGAGGTGGGATGAAAAAAAATATGGATTAGAATACGACTTAGATTCTTTTATGATAGTAGCTGTAAGTCATTTTAATATGGGTGCAATGGAAAATAAAGGATTAAATATCTTTAATTCTAAATTTGTTCTTGCAGATAAAAAAACTGCTACTGATAAAGATTTACAAAATATAGAAAGTATTGTTGCTCATGAGTATTTTCACAATTGGACTGGTAATAGAATAACTTGTAGAGATTGGTTTCAATTAACTTTGAAAGAGGGATTAACTGTTTTTAGAGACCAAGAATTCTCAGCAGATATGAATAACAGGGGTGTAAAAAGAATTGAGGATGTTTCACTACTAAAATCAGTCCAGTTTGCAGAAGATGCAGGATCAAATAGTCACTCTATAAGACCTGATGAATACAAAGAAATTAACAACTTTTATACTCCAACAATTTATGAAAAAGGAGCTGAGGTAATTAGAATGATTTATAATTATCTAGGAGATATACTTTACAAGAAAGGAATGGATTTATATTTTGAAAGATATGATGGAAGAGCTGTAACCTGTGAACATTTCATAAAAGCATTATCAGATGGTAGTCAATTAAACTTAAGAATATTTGAGAAGTGGTATTCTCAGTCTGGGACACCTTATTTAAAAATTACAAGAAATGTGATTAATTCAGGATTAGAGCTTTATTTTTCTCAAAAAGTTAACAAAAAAAATAGCAATTTACCTATTCCAATAAAAATTGCAATTTTAAACAAAAAGGGATCTTTAGTTAAATTTAAGCTTAATAATTCTGAATTAAAATTTGAACACGTTTTTTTATTATCTAAAAGCAATGAAAAAGTATCAGTGGCTTGCAAGGAAAAAAATATTATTCCATCCATTTTAAGAGACTTTTCAGCTCCTGTACTTTTGAAAACAGATTATAAAATTGACGAATATTTGCATATACTCAAATTTGATAATGATTCATATAACAAATGGGATGCTGCTCAAAATTTATACCTACATTGTTTTTTTAAAAATTGTGATTTAGATATTTTAGTAAAAACTTTAAATGATTTATTACTTAAAAAAGAAGTAAATTATTCTTTGATGGCCTTGCTTTTAGAAATACCATCTCTAAATACGTTTGAAAATTTACAAAAGACTGTAGATCCGATTTTTATTTTTAAGAGAAAAAAGAGTTTTATGAAAAATATTGCACTCAGTTTACGAGAAGTATTTGAGAAAACAGCTTTAAAGCTTCTTAAAAGCAAGATTTACGACCATAAAAGTTTAGGCGAAAGAGCTCTTCTGGGAAAATTACTAAATTATTTGCTTCTTATTGATAATGAAGTAGGAATTGAGATAGCAAAGAAAATTTCAGTGAGTAATAACATGACACTTTCAATCATAGGTTTAAAATCACTTTGTTTGAGCGATAGTAAAAAAGCATTAAGATTTTTAGATGTTTTTTATAAAAAATGGGAGAAAAATGATTTAGTAATTGAAAAATGGTTTGAAATGATGTCCACCTTAAATATGGGTTCTAAGGGTTTAAATTTTATTAAAGATTTACTTAAGCATAAAGCCTTTGACTATAAAAATCCGAACAAACTTAGGTCTGTATTAAATACTTTTCAAAAAGAAAATATCTTATTGTTTCACGCAAATGACTCTTCGGGATATAAATTTATTTCTGAACAAGTTGCAATTGTAGACAAAAATAATCCACAAGCGGCAGCAAGATTAATTCTACCTCTCACAAGATTCAATAACTATACAACTGAGAGAAAAAATAAAATAAAAGTAGTTTTAAAGTCTATAAACAAACCAATTATCTCAAACGATTTATCAGAAATTATTGAAAAAGCATTAATTTAATTATTTTATATTTAAAAAGTCTGGTATTTTACCACTTTCTCTAAAATTTGAGTAATTTTCTATAGGTAACAAATCTAATTTAGATTTGTTTTTATGTTTTTCTTTACCTTTAATTTTTTTAATTCGAAGTGATTTCTGATTTGATAAATCTAAAGAGGAAACTAATTCATTTATAGACATTTTTTTTACTTTTTTCTTTATAAGCTTTTCTATAGAGGTAATGGTTTTATGGTCGTTTTCAACAAAAATTGTATATGCCTTCCCTTTATTACCTGCTCTTCCAGTACGACCAATACGATGAACATAATCTTCAGGGTTGTTTGGAACATCATAATTGAAAACATGACTCAAGCCATCAATGTCAATGCCTCTTGCAGCAACATCTGAGGCAATTAAAATTTGTACAGATTTATTTTTAAAATTTTCAAGAGACTTAATTCGTAAATTCTGTTCCATATCACCATGAAGGGAGGCAGTTTTAAAATTATTTTTTTTTAAAAAATTACTAACATTATTAATGTCAGCTTTTTTATTACAAAATATCATGGCACTTTTTATAGTACCAATGGATAATAATGTTTTGAGATCATTCATTTTATTTTTACTATTTGTTTTTATAAAAATACTATCAATGTTCGCTGATGTTGAAGAATAAGGATTAATCAATATTTCCTTTGGGTTGATTAATAGATTCTTACCAATATCTCTTATTTCATTTGAAAGGGTAGCAGAAAAAAATAATGTTTGTCTTATTTTAGGTAATAATTTGTTAATTTTAATTACATCTGGAATGAATCCCATATCTAACATTCGATCAGCTTCATCTATAACAAGCAGTTTTACATCTTTTATTAAAACTGTACCACGTTCTATGTGATCTAAAAGTCGACCAGGTGTTGCAACAAGCACATCTACACCTTTTGATAATTTAAAATCTTGTTCTCCAAATGAAATTCCACCAATTAATAATGCCATCTTAAGTTTAAGATATTTATTTATTTTAATAAATTCTTCAGACACTTGCATAGCTAATTCCCTTGTAGGTGCAATGATAAGAGATCTTGGCATTCTAGATTTGGATTTTCCAGAATTTAAAATTTCTATTAAAGGCATTATAAATGAACCAGTTTTACCCGTGCCTGTTTGTGCGCAACCTAATATATCTCTTCCCATCAAAACATTTGGTATAGCTTTTTTTTGAATTTCTGTTGGTTCATTATATCCGATGTCTTTTATTGATGATAAAATCTCATAACATAAACCTAAATCTTTAAATTTCACAGTTGTGACCTCATTAAAAAATTATAAATTTAAATATATTTTGGGTAAAAGTAAAAAATTGATTATCTTTTCTAGTTTAAATATCAAATTCATTTATACTGCTAGCATTTTCCTGAATATACTTAAATCTAAGCTCAGGTTTTTTTCCCATGAGGATGTTTACTAAGTTATCAACTTCTCTTCTTTTATCAGCTTCATTTAAATTTCTTCTAGGAACCGTAACTTTCAATAATTTTCTTGTTTTTGGAGCCATTGTAGTTTCTTTTAGTTGAGCAGGTGGCATTTCACCCAATCCTTTAAAACGACTAATTAATCCTTTGCCATTAAATTTTTGATTTATCATTCTGTTTTTACTTTCTTCTGTTTGTGCATACAATGATTGGCCATTTAAAGTAATTCTATATAATGGTGGTTGAGCCAAATACAAATGTCCCCTCTCAATAATTTCTGGATAATTATTGTAAAAAAATGTTAATAACAAAGCTGCAATATGTGCCCCATCAACATCTGCATCAGTCATAATAATGATTTTATTATATCTAAGGTTGTCAATATTTTTAGATTTGCTTTCATCTAGTCCTATAGCTTGTTTTAAATCATTAATTTCTTGATTTTGTAACATTTTTTCACTTGAAGCACTAGCAACATTCAAAATTTTACCTTTTAAAGGCAAAACAGCTTGAGTTGTTCTTTCTCTCGCTTGTTTTGCAGATCCTCCAGCGCTATCACCTTCAACTATAAAAAGCTCAGAAACTTCAAAACTATCACTTGAGCAATCAGCCAACTTTCCAGGTAAACGATTTTTTTTTGAAATAGTTTTTCGTGATACCTCTTTTTCTTTTTTTTTCCTTTTTCTTTCCTCATAATTATGAATTGTTCTATCTAATATAGCTTCACCAACTTCTTGAAAATTTGATAACCAAGTCTCAAATCTATCCCTGATCGCAGTCTCTACAGTTTTTGTGGTAGAAGAGTTTACGAGCTTTTCTTTTGTTTGACCTTGAAATTGTGGTTCTTTAATAAAAACAGATAAGATAGATCCGGTAGATATCATTATATCATCATAAACTATTTCATTAGCTTTTTTAAATCCTTTCAATACAGCAAAATTTCTAATTCCTTTTGTTATTGCAAACCTAAAACCAGTTTCGTGGGTTCCACCGAGAGGTGTATTAACAGTATTGCAGAAAGTTTCTGTAAAACTAGGCTCATCTTCAGCTAACCAACTCACTACCCATTCTACAGTTTCGTAGTCAATATTTACGTTGCCTTGAAAAAAAGAAGAGGTAAATAATGGGTTTGAAGAAGTTTTATGTTTCATGTAGTCCAAAATCCCATTCATGTAGCAAATTTTTTTAAAAGTTGGTATATTACTAATTGTTTTTAAAAGTGATTCATTACATTTCCAATTAATCTGAACACCTTTAAAGAGATAAGCTTTGTTTTCTAAAATATTAAAAATTTTATTTGGATTAAATACATTGTCTTTGCCAAATATTTGAGTGTCAGGTTTAAAAGTAATAGATGTACCATTATTTCTATTTATTTTATCTTTTCTAATAAGAGGTGTTGTGGGTAATCCTCTTGAAAACTCTTGTATGTATAAGTAACTATCACGTACTACTTCTACTTTCATAAATGACGAAAGAGCATTAACAACAGAAGCGCCAACACCATGTAATCCTCCAGAGGTTGTATAATTTTTATTTGTAAATTTTCCGCCAGAATGCAGGGTGGTCATGATTATTTCTAAAGCTGATTTATTTTTAAATTTAGGATGATTATCTATAGGTATACCTCTGCCATTATCTGAGATATTTATTGTATTGTTACTAAGTAGATTAATATTTATTGTAGTAGCATGTTTAGCAACCACCTCATCCATTGAATTATCAATTATTTCAGTCACAAGATGGTGTAAGGCATTATTGTCAGTACCACCAATATACATACCTGGTCTATGACGTACAGGTTCTAAGCCTTCTAAAATTTCAATTTCAGAAGCGTTGTAACTATCTAATAAATTTGTTTTCATATAAAATAAATACTTTATTTAGTGTATAATAAAATTAAATATACAATAATTAGCAATATTCAGACAATTTTCAAATAAAAAAACCCAACTTGTAGTTGGGTTTTTTAATATAAAACATCATTTAACTAGAGTAATACATTTTAAATTCGACTGGATGTGGAGCGTGTTCAAACTCAATAACTTCCTCCATTTTTAAATCAATATAAGCTTCAATTTGATCTTCTGTAAAAACTCCGCCTTTAGTCAAGAAAGACATATCACTTTTCAAAGCATCCACAGCTTCCCTTAGTGACCCACATACAGTTGGAATGTCCTGTAATTCACTTTCTGGCAGTTCATAAAGATCTTTATCCATTGGTTCTCCTGGATGTATTTTATTTTGTATACCATCTAGACCTGCCATTAACATTGCTGAAAAGGCTAAATAGGGATTCGCTGTTGCATCTGGAAATCTTACCTCAACTCTTTTACCATTGGGGCTCCCAACAAAAGGAATTCTGCAAGATGCTGATCTATTTCTCGCTGAATAAGCTAAAAGTACTGGGGCTTCAAAACCAGGAATTAATCTCTTGTAAGAATTTGTTGAAGGATTAGTAAAGCAATTAATAGCTTTTGCATGCTTTATAATACCACCAATATAGTGTAAACATGTTTCTGACAAACCAGAATATTCACCACCAGCAAATACTGGTTTTCCATCCTTCCATATAGATTGATGAGTATGCATACCAGTACCGTTATCACCTGCAACAGGCTTTGGCATAAATGTAGCTGTTTGCCCAAATGAGTGTGCTACGTTATGAACTGCATATTTATATAATTGAACATTGTCTGCTGTATCAATCAATGTTCCAAATTTTAATCCTAATTCATGTTGAGATGGTGCAACCTCATGGTGGTGCTTTTCCATTGGAACGCCCATATCAACTAATGATAGTACCATCTCGCTCCTCAAGTCCTGAGCAGAATCTACTGGTGGTACAGGGAAATAACCACCTTTAATACCAGGTCTGTGTCCCATATTACCTTCCTCAAAGTCACTACCTGTATTATATGGACCTTCTGATGAATTAATTTTATAAAAAGTCGAATTCATCTCAGCCTGATACTTAACATCGTCAAAAACAAAAAATTCTGGTTCTGGACCAAAATAAGCTGTATCGCCAATTCCTAAACCTTTCATATATTTTAAAGCTGCTTTGGCGGTTGATCTAGGGTCTCTTTCATAAGGATCTCCTGAAATTGGATCCAATACATCGCAGAAAATTGACAATGTAGGTTGGGAGAAAAAAGGATCAACGATCGATCTTGAACAATCAGGCATAAGTTTCATGTCTGACTCATTTATAGCTTTCCAGCCAGCTATTGATGATCCATCAAACATAAATCCTTCAGTAAGAGAATCCTCATCGATCGTACTTACGTGCTGGGATAAGTGTTGCATTTTACCTCTAGGATCAGTAAAGCGTAAATCTACAAACTGGATTTCCTTTTCTTTTATAGTATCCATAATTTTTTTTGCGTCTGACATTTTATTTACTCCATGATATGTAAGTTATATAGCTTCATTACCTTTTTCACCCGTTCGTATTCGGATGGCTTTTTCAATCGATGATACAAAAATCTTTCCATCACCTATTCTACCAGTCTTTGCAGATTCTTCTATACATTCTAATGCAGCTTCTAGAAGTTCATCTTCAACTATTATTTCGATTTTTACTTTAGGTAGAAAATCAACAACATACTCGGCACCTCTGTAAAGCTCGGTATGACCCTTTTGTCTTCCAAAGCCTTTAGCCTCGTAAACTGTTAAACCCTGAATGCCAATCAAAGATAGAGAATTTTTAACCTCATCAAGTTTAAAAGGTTTGATTATAGCTTCGATTTTTTTCATTTATATCATCCTTCACTATTTTCATATATTTAATCAATTCCATAACAAAATAATTTTTGTTAGGAACATGACTTTAAAAAAAAAATGATTAAAAATTAAGCATAAAAATTTAATTAAAATATTCTTTAATTCTTGAAATTGCTTCTTCAATAGCAAAATCTGAATTTGCACAGGATAATCTTACATATCCTTCACCAAATTCTCCAAATGAAGTGCCTGCAACTGTAGCAACACCAAGGTTATCTAACAAGAAGTTCTGAATTTCAGTTGAATTTTTACCAGTTCCTTTTATGTTTGGGAAACAATAAAATGCTCCGTTTGGTTTTTGGCAAGAAAATCCTTGTATTTCATTTAATTTGTTAAACATTAAATTAGCTCGTCTTTTAAAATGATTATTCATTTCTTTAACACAGTCTTGGGGACCATTTAAGGCCTCTAATGCGGCAAATTGAGCAGATGCATTTACGCAAGAATGTATATTTACAGCAAGTTTTTCAGCTATTTCATATAATTTCTTGGGGAAAATTCCATAACCTAATCTCCACCCAGTCATTGCGTAAGTTTTAGACCATCCATTCAATATGATAAGCCTTTCTCTAATTTCAGAAAAGCTTAACATTGATGTAAAATTATTTTCACCAAAACAGAACTGGTCATAAATTTCATCACTCATTAAGACTACATTTGGATATTTTTCCAGACCGTCTACCAATTTTTCAAGTTCATACTTAGGAACAACTCCTCCTGTTGGGTTTGCAGGACTATTAATAATAACCAAGCTAGTATTTTCGTTTATTTTGTTTAATATATCTTCAACCGAAAAGGAGAAACCTTTCTCTTCACTCAATTGATAAGGTACAGGTTTAGCCCCACTATAATTAATTGCTGATTCATAAATTGGAAATCCAGGGTTTGGATATAAAATTTCTTTGTTCTTTTCTCCCAACAACATAGCAGAAAAAAAAATTATGACTTTTCCACCAGGAACTATTAAAATATTGTCTGGAGAAATGCTTTCATTGTGCCTTTTTTTTATATCATTTGAAACAGCTTCTCTAAGATTTGGTATGCCAGTCGATTGAGTATAACCGTGATGCCCATCTTTGAGAGCTTTCACACCTGCCTCTACTATGTGCTCAGGAGTTTTAAAATCTGGCTGACCAATTCCTAAATTTATAATATTTTTTCCCTCAGAAGCTAATTTATTTGCTTTTGCCAATACTGTGAAAGCAGTCTCAGTTCCAAGATTATAGTTTCTAGATGCTAAATGATAATTAGTTTCCATGTAATAAACCTTGATTAATTTCAATTTATTAAATACTTATACTTTACGATAAATAAAATAAAGGTTTTATTAAATTATTTAGTTAAATACTATAATTCAATATATATACTGAATATTTACCAATAATATGGCGGGTGTAGCTCAGTTGGTTAGAGCGCGGGTTTGTGGTACCTGAGGTCGCCGGTTCGAAGCCGGTCACTCGCCCCATTATAATTTTAATCATTCTAACTTGACCTTTGAGCTTTCGTAAGTTAGCTATTTGGTAATTGTAAAAATTAAATTACTAGCGGGCGTGGCGGAACTGGTAGACGCGCAAGATTTAGGTTCTTGTATCGAAAGGTGTGGGGGTTCAAGTCCCTTCGCCCGCACCACAACATTTAATGATTAAATCAATTTAAAGAGGTGAATTTAAAATGGCTGTTACTCAAACTTTATCAGAGGGACTAAAGCGAGAATTTGAAGTAGTAATAACTAATTCTGAAATCAATAAATTAGTTGAGAAAAAGCTTGAAAACATTGCTAAGGAAGCAAATATCCCAGGTTTCAGGCCGGGTAAAGTACCTGTTTCAGTTATTAAAAATAGGTTTGGAAAAGAAGTTATCGGTGAAGTGGTCAGGGAATCAGTTGACAGCGCTACTAAAGATACTATGGAAAAAAACAAATTAACACCATCTTCTCAACCTAAAATTGAAATTGTATCTTTTGAAGAAGGTAAGGATCTAAAGGCAAAGCTATTGGTTGAAATAATGCCTGAATTTGAAATTCCTGACTTATCCACCCTAGAAATCGTTAAACCAGTAGTTAAGGTAAGTGATAAAGACATTAATGAGGCAGTTCAGAAAATTGCGAAAGAAAATGTTGGCACAAAGAAAATTACTAAAGATAGACCTGCTAAAAAAGGTGATACTGTCGTCATTGATTTTATTGGTAAAGTTGACGGAAAACTATTTGAAGGTGGGGAGGCCAAGGGTCATAATTTAAAACTTGGCTCAAATACTTTTATACCTGGATTTGAAGATGGATTAATTGGAGCTCAAAAGGGTAAAACAACTTTTGTAAATGTTACCTTTCCGAAAAACTATCAAGCAAAAAATTTGGCAGGAAAAGAAGCTGTTTTTGAAACTAAAGTGAATGAGATAAAGGAAGATGTTGAAATAACAATTAATGACGATTTTGCAAAAACACTAGGAATGAATGGTTTAGATGAATTGAAAAAAGCTGTTTCAGAGCAGATTTCGAAACAGCATGATCAAGTAAGTCGTGATAAAGCAAAAAGACAAATATTGGATAAATTAGCTGAAACAATATCTTTTGATTTACCAGAAACTTTAGAAAAAGAAGAATATAAAAATATTTGCTCAGCTATGAATCCTAATTCCAAACCAGACCCTACACAAAGTGAAAAATTGGATCCTGAACCTGATAAAGGGATGTCAAAAGAGGAAAAATTAGATGCCGCTGAAATAGCAAAAAGGAGAGTGAGATTAGGACTTCTTTTATCTGAGATTGGAAGAAAAAACAGTATTAAGGTAGACGAAGAAGATACAAGAAATGCCATGATGAAAGAAATACAAAAATATCCAGGTAAAGAAAAAGAAATGATGGAATATTTTAAAAATAATCCTGAGGTACAACAACAATTTTCTGGCCCTATATTTGAAGATAAAATTATAGACTTTATTTTAGAATTAGCAATAGTAAAAGAAAAACCTGTAACAACTGAAGAGCTTTACAAAGAAGAAGATTTGGATTTGAAAAAAGAAGCTTCAAAAGCAAAAAAGTCTAATAAGATTGTTGCAAATAATCAATCCAAAAAAACACAAAAAAAGGTGCAAAAAAAGACACAAAAAAAAACTTAATATAAATCATTATTACTTTAGGAGTATAGAAATATGATTGAAAAAAAATACAATCCAGTTTCATCAATGAATGAAATTGGTGCTTTGGTTCCAATGGTTGTAGAGCAAACAAGCCGTGGGGAAAGGTCTTACGATATTTATTCAAGACTTCTAAAGGAAAGGATAATTTTTCTTGTAGGTCCTGTTGATGATAATATAGCTTCGTTGGTATGTGCCCAATTATTGTTTTTAGAGGCTGAAAACCCAAAAAAAGACATATCGATGTATATAAACTCACCTGGTGGTGTAGTTACGTCTGGATTGTCGATATATGATACTATGGAGTATATTAGGCCTGATGTTTCAACAGTATGTATTGGTCAGGCTGCAAGTATGGGATCATTATTATTAACTGCTGGTGCTAAAAATAAAAGATATTGCTTGCCAAATGCACGAATTATGACTCATCAACCCTCTGGAGGTTTTCAAGGCCAAGCTAGTGATATTGAAATACATGCAAAAGAGATAATTAATTTAAGATCAAGGCTAAATGGTATTTATGTTAAACACTCTGGCAAGAAAATTGCAGAAATTGAAGCTTTAATGGACAGAGATACTTTTCTTTCTCCAGAAGATGCTTTAAAAATAGGTTTAATAGATGAAGTTGTTGAAAAAAGACCTAATGTTAAATAACACATATATATTATATTTATATTGCATTTTAAAATAAATTTATAGATTATTATTACATAGTTTCAAGTCTAGGGGTGTGATGATGGATGAACAGAAGAACGAAGGAAAAAATAAAACAACCTTGTATTGTTCATTTTGTGGTAAAAGTCAACATGAAGTTAAAAAGTTAATTGCTGGACCTACAGTGTTTATATGTGATGAATGTGTAGAACTCTGTATGGATATAATTAAAGAAGAACACCAATCTTCAATTACAAAAAATAAAGAAGGAATTCCTTCACCTGTTGAAATTTGTAAGATACTAGACGATTATGTTATTGGCCAATCAAAAGCAAAAAGGGTGCTTTCTGTCGCAGTCCATAATCATTACAAGAGATTAGCTAATACTAGTGATGTAAATGATATTGAAATTTCAAAATCAAATATTCTTTTAGTAGGGCCCACCGGCTGCGGCAAAACTTTACTTGCTCAAACTTTAGCAAAAATATTAGATGTTCCTTTTACTATGGCTGATGCAACAACACTTACTGAAGCTGGTTATGTAGGTGAAGATGTTGAAAATATCATATTGAAATTATTACAAGCTTCAGATTATAACGTTGAAAGAGCTCAAAAAGGAATTGTTTATATCGATGAGGTTGATAAAATTTCTAGAAAATCAGAGAATCCATCAATTACACGTGATGTAAGTGGAGAAGGTGTTCAACAAGCTTTACTCAAAATAATGGAAGGTACTATCGCGGCTGTGCCTCCTCAAGGAGGAAGAAAGCATCCTCAACAAGAATTTCTGCAAGTAGATACTACAAATATTCTATTTATTTGTGGAGGGGCCTTTGCAGGCCTAGATAAATTAATTGCAAATAGAAATAAGGGCTCTTCTATTGGATTTGGTGCTGAAATAGTTAATTCACAAGAAGTTACATCATCAGAAATACTAAAAGATGTAGAACCAGGTGATTTAGTTAAATATGGGCTTATTCCTGAATTCATAGGAAGATTGCCTGTTCTTGCATCATTAGAAGACCTTGATGAAGAAGCTTTAGTTACAATTTTAACGCAGCCTAAAAATGCATTACTTAAACAGTACCAAAAACTATTTCAAATGGAAAATACAAAACTAGAATTTAGAGATAATGCTTTAAAAGCAATTGCCCAAAAGGCTATAAATTTAAAAACTGGGGCAAGAGGCTTACGATCTATAATTGAAAACATACTTATGGATACAATGTTTGAGTTACCTTCTGAACCTGACATTAATGAAGTTGTAATTAATGAAGAAGTTGTTACGAAAAATTCAAAGCCAATTTTAGTTCATGAGAAAAAGACTAAAGAAATAAAAAATTCCGTTTAATTTTTTTTGAACTTGAATTTTTAAAAAAAATAATCATCTATATTTAGTAATTTATTTCATCCCAAATTTAAGAGGACTTTACCTTGAATAGTTCATCATACCCAATTTTACCATTAAGAGATATTGTCATATTTCCAAATATGATAGCCCCATTATTTGTAGGAAGAGTTAAGTCTATTAATGCTCTTGAAGCTATAATAGATGATAATAAAGAAATTATCTTACTCACACAAAAAAAACCTTCAATTGAAGATCCTGAACCTAAAGATTTATACAAAATGGGTACTGTAGGAATAATATTGCAAATGCTAAAGTTACCTGATGGCACTATTAAAGTTCTAGTTGAAGGAAAATTTAGGTGTAAAATTGAAGAAATAATTTCATCTGAAAATTATTTAACTGCTAAATCTATTATTTTAAAAAATGAACTTTCTTCAAAAAATAACCATAATGATTTCATAAATCATTTAAAAAATTCTTTTGAAAGATTCGCAAAACTCAATGCTAAAATTAACTCAGATATTATATCAACAATAGCTGATATAGACGATTTAGATGTCTTATCAGATACTATCGTAAATCATTTAGTGTTATCTATCGATGAAAAGCAGTCTTTTTTGGAAATGACTGATGTTATTGAAAGAGCAAAGACACTTTCTTATAAAATTGACAAAGAGATTGATATACTTAGTTCAGAAAGAAAAATCAGAAGTAGTGTAAAAAAACAAATGGAAAAAACACAAAGGGAGTATTATTTAAATGAGCAACTAAAAGCTATTCAAAAAGAACTTGGTACATCTGAAGATGGTAAAAATGAATTTGATGAATTTGAAGAAAAGATTGATAAAGCCAAG
This sequence comes from uncultured SAR116 cluster alpha proteobacterium, assembly GCA_902619615.1. GTDB lineage: Bacteria > Pseudomonadota > Alphaproteobacteria > Puniceispirillales > Marisalimonadaceae > Marisalimonas. The sequence goes on from CACNFD010000010.1 coordinate 27,494, forward strand.
CTCAGCAAGGAAGCGAAAGAAAAAGCATTGTCGGAGCTAAAAAAGTTGAGAAATATGAGTCCAATGAGTGCTGAAGCTACGGTAGTAAGGTCTTACATTGATTGGTTGGTTTCAATTCCATGGAAAAAAACAAACAAAGTTAAATCTGATATTGTAGATGCTAGAAAGATATTAGATAGTGATCATTATGGTCTAGAAAAAGTTAAAGACAGAATTATAGAGTTTCTTGCTGTTCAAAAAAGAACCAATCAAGTTAAAGGACCAATATTATGCTTGGTTGGCCCTCCAGGTGTTGGTAAAACTTCTTTAGGAAAATCGATTGCTGACGCTACTGGAAGACAATACATCAGAATGGCTTTAGGTGGTGTTCGAGATGAGGCTGAAATAAGAGGGCATAGAAGAACGTATATTGGATCTTTACCAGGCAAAATTATACATGGTATGAAAAAATCATCTACTGTAAACCCCCTTTTTTTGTTGGATGAGATAGATAAATTAGGTAATGATTACAGAGGGGATCCTTCCTCAGCATTGCTAGAAGTTTTAGATCCAGAGCAAAATAAAACATTTCAAGATCATTATCTTGAAGTTGATTATGATTTGTCGAAAGTTTTTTTTATAACAACTTCAAATACGCTTAACATGCCACAAGCTTTATTAGATAGGATGGAAATCATCAGATTGTCTGGGTATACAGAAGATGAAAAACTAGAAATAGCTAAAAGGCACTTATTAAAAAAACAAATGGATAATTGTAAACTTAAAAAAACAGAGTTTTCAATTAATGAAGAAGCTCTCAAAATGATAATTCAATCATACACTAGAGAAGCTGGAGTTAGAAGTTTAGAAAGACAATTAGCTAAATTATCAAGAAAGGTAGTTACATTAATTGAAAAAAATGAAGCTAAATCAATTTCTGTAACAAAAAATAATTTACATGATTTACTAGGTGTTCCAATTTATCAAAGACTTGAGATAGAAAAAAACGATTTGGTTGGAATTACCACTGGATTAGCATGGACAGAGGTTGGTGGAGAATTGTTGTCTATAGAAGCTGTTAAAGTTAAAGGTAAAGGTAAGGTCACTGCTACTGGAAAACTCGGTGATATTATGAAAGAGTCAGTTCAGGCTGCTGAATTTTTTATAAGATCAAAGGCATTTTCTTTTGGTCTAGACCCCTTCGATATTGAAAAACTTGACATACATGTCCATGTTCCTGAAGGTGCAACACCTAAGGATGGTCCGTCTGCAGGTGTTGCTATGGTTACTAGTATAGTCTCAGCTTTGACAGATATAAAAGTAAAAAAGTCTGTTGGCATGACTGGTGAAATCACTTTAAGAGGAAGAGTCCTTCCTATTGGTGGATTGAAAGAAAAACTATTAGCTGCTAAAAGAGGTGGGATCAAAACAGTTTTAATTCCAGAAGATAATAAGAAAGATCTTGTTGAAATTCCTGACAATATTAAAAATAAATTAAAAATTATACCAGTTAGTTCGATAGATGAAGTTATTTCAAATGCTTTAGCCGAGATCCCACAAGAATTAAATATATTAGATGCTAGTAAAATAACTAAAACTGACATTAATAACCCAGGTAAAACTAGTATTTCCCATTAATTATCTTATTTTTTTTGTTTTCTCAATAATAATTAGCTTTATTTTTTAAAGTTATAAGGTAATATCAACTTGTTTTTATAATACTAACATATTACGGAGGTACGAATGAATAAGAATGAATTAGTTGCAAGTGTTGCTGACGCGTCTGGTCTTTCCAAAGTAGATGCTGCAAAAGCAGTTGATGGAGTTTTTCAGTCAATCACTAATGCTTTAAAATCAGGTGGTGATGTGCGTATAGTTGGTTTTGGAACTTTTTCTGTTGCTAACCGTGCCGCTACTACAGGAAGAAATCCAAGAACAGGTGAAACAATTCAAATTAAAGCATCTAAACAACCTAAATTTAAAGCTGGAAGTCCTCTAAAAGATGCAGTAAATAAATAAAAAATAGAATTTATCTCTTTTTAAATAAGGCGTCTTTGTAATAAGACGTCTTTTTTATGAAACTAGCTCTTTGTTTTATAGAAATATTTTTACCTATAATTTTACCATTATAAAAGCTCAATGGTACAAGCTCATTTTCAAAAATATCTAACAATTCTCCATCTTTAAGCAAGAAGTCTGGGTTTTTTGGTGACCCATATTTTTCATTTCCAAACGAAAATGTTTCGTAAAATAAAAAGCCGTCTTTTTTAAGTAAATCTATTAATTTTTTTATATTAGGTCTGTATAAGTAATTAACGACTATAATCACATCAAAGAATTCTCTGGGTAAAGGCCATTCTTTCTCTGTTTCTAGGTCAAAAGGAATTGTATTTATATTATTATAATTTTCATATTTGTTTAATTTTTCTTGATCTTTATCTATTGCTGTTACAATAAAATTTTTATATGAAAGAGGGATGCTATTTCTACCATTTCCAGAAGCAAAATCTAGGAGATTAATTTTTTTCTTTATTTGAAGAGCGTCAATTTGATTAAAAATCCATTTGGAGTGCATAAAACTAATTTTCTACTTTTAAAAATTTTTATTTCTTGTGTAATAAGTTCGTTATTGTTTTTTTTACAAAAATTACGTATAAACTTTAACATCAGGGCGGTTAGCTCAGTTGGTAGAGCATCTCGTTTACACCGAGAGGGTCGGCGGTTCGAGACCGTCACCGCCCACCAAAGTTTTCACAATTTTTTTTATTATATTCTCTAATAGTCATTTAATAGTTTTTGTAGTTAAATCATACTTAGGTAACTTTAATTATTGGAGTAGATGTATGTCAATTTCAAAAATGCCAGTTTGTATGATTACTGGTTTAGGTGAAGGGACAGGAGGGTGTACTGCTAGAAGGTTTGCAAAAGCTGGATATAGAATAGCAATGTTAGCAAGAACTGAGGAAAGATTGAAAAAATTTGAAAATGAATTACCTGGATCTAAAGGATTTGTATGTGATGTATCTGATTTAAAACATTTAGAAGATATATGTAAAAAAATTAAAAATGAAATGTCTGCTCCAGAAGTGCTTATACATAATGCAGTGAAAGGAAACTTCGAATATTTATTAAAAGGCAAACCAGAATGGTTAGAGAAGAACTTTAGAATTAATACAACCTCTCTTATGTATTTATCCCATTTTTTGATTCCGGATATGCTAAAAAACAAAAAAGGAGTTATAATTGTTACAGGCAATACTGCCGCGCATAGGGGAGTGGCTATGACACCATATTTTGCTCCTACTAAAGCTGCTCAAAGAATTCTTGCACAATCATTAGCTCGTGATTTTGGTCCTCAAGGTATTCATGTTGCTTATATCACTATTGATGCATCAATTAATACTCCTTGGACTAGAAGTAGAATAGAGCACCAAAAAAACAAAAATGATATTGAGTTTGCTCAACCACAAGATATAGCTGAAGAAATCTTTAGAATATCACAACAGAAGCGTTCTGCGTGGTCTTTTGATGTAGAGTTAAGACCTGATATAGAAAAATGGTAATTTAACCTACAAAAGCTTTTTCTAAAACAAATTCACCGGGGTGATTATTTGCTCCTTCACGGAAGTTTTTTTCTACCATAATTTTTTTTAGATCATTATTTAAACCCATTGACCCACAAAACATAAATCTATCATTAGATGAAATTGAATTTATTTTTAAATCATTAAATAATTTATTTGATAATATAAGTTCAGTAATCCTACCATTGAAAATATAATCATCTCTGGTTGTAGAATGATAACTCAATAATTTATTACCAATAAATTCTTTGACTAATTCATCATTCTTACATTTTTGAATTATACTTTGACTATATGATAATTCATTAACCATTCTACATGTATGTGTTACAACTATGCTATCAAATCTTTCATAAGTTTCAGGCTCTCTTATAAGTGCCGCAAATGGAGCAAACCCTGTTCCTGAGGAAAGTAAAAATAATCTTTTTCCAGGTTTAAGTGCATCTAAAACTAATGTGCCTGTAGACTTTGGCATCATAATAATTTCATCACCAATTTTTATATTTTTTAATTTTGAAGTCAGAGGTCCATCTTTTACAATTATTGAATAAAACTCTAATTCTTCAGACCAACTTGGTGAACAAATTGAATAAGCCCTTAATATTGGTTTGTCATTACTATCAATAAGGCCAATCATGACAAACTCTCCTGATTTAAATTTAAAACCTTTTGGTCGGGTAATACAAAAAGAAAATAAATTTTCAGTCCAATGTTTGACTTGGGTTATTTTTTGAAAATTTTTTGAAAATTTTGACAATTTTTTTATCCTAGGTGAGTTTAAACACTATCTAATAATGATTTAGTTAAACCAAGTAAAGCTAATTTATAATCAGGATATTTGAACTTGTAATTAATCTTGTTATTAATAATATTACTCTTAACTGTCCTGTTAACTTCATAAAATGACTGTACAATTTTAGAAACTTTTTCAGGATCGTATTTTACAACTCTAGGTTCTACCAAATTAAGCTCATTACTAACGAATTTTATTGCATCATAATTACTCACTTTATTTTGATCACTAATATTTAAAATTTTTTCTTTGAAGTTATTTTTTAAAAACTGAAGGGTTAATAATGATAAATCTTCTACATGTATTCTGTTTGAGTTATAATCTTCTTTGACAATAATTTCATTATCTCCTTGTAGATATTTGATCATAGAGTGTCTATCCGGACCATAAATACCTGATATCCTGAATATTGATGTCCGTGAATTTACTTTAACCCACTCTTTTTCACAACTAAGCCGTGTTAAACCTCTTTTATATTTAGGTGATGGTAATGTATCCTCATCCACTATTCCACTTCCGTAAACTGAAGTGGCGGAATAATATATAATAATATTCTTATTTAAAGAAATTGATTTCCTATATTTTTTTAAAACAGGATCCAAACCTTCTTCATTGAATGGTACAGTTGAAACCAAATTTTCATTAATTAATTTTTTTTTAACATTATTAGAATCAAAGAAATTTAGGTAATGTATATTTTTTTTAGGGTTTGAAATATTTCTTGTAATTATTGAAACTTCATAACCATATCTTAGGGCATCTTTAGCTAAAAATTGAGCCGTGTAGCCGTTTCCAATAATTGTTAATTTCATCATTAATTTTTTTTTTTTATACTTGCATTTTTTTTATAATTACACTTAATAATTTAATGTTTATGGTGCTTCGAAGATTTCTTCAAGCTTAAAATGGGAATTTGGAAATTCTTTAGAATTATAAGCCAGAGCTGTCCCCGCAACTGTAAATGCTGAGTAAGGGCTATTATGCCACTGGATATATTCTGGGAAGGCTGCCTAAACAATGAAGCATAAGCCAGGAGACCTGCCATTGACAGTCGCTTTGTCAACCTCCGGGTAGAGTGGATGGCACGTATTAAATATATCGTCTAGCGACAAAATATTTTCAGAGCTTAAGCTCTTTAATTTTTTTGCTGGAGGCAATTATGTTAATACGCGCATTTTTTTTATCTTTATTAATTCTTTCAACTAATATTTCTAATAGTTTATCTAAATCATCTTCCGATGATAATCTTTTAAGAATTTTAATTACCCCAAATCGCTTTGATACTAAAGTCAATCAAACAGCTTCAAATGTCATTATTCTCGATAGAAAAGATATTGAAAACAGCAGTTGTAGCACATTATCAGAAATATTAGACTCTCAACCTGGAATTACTTCTGGAAACCAAGGTGGAATAGGACAAACTTCATCATATTTTGTTCAAGGATTTGAAAAAAAATATATTTCAATTTTAATTGATGGTGTTAGTTATGCTGATAACACTTCAACTCAATCTGAAACATATCTGAATACTATTTCATTAGATGAAATTGAAAGAATTGAAATTTTAAAAGGGCCTCAAGGTTCAATTTATGGTTCTTCTGGTGCAGGTGGCGTAATTTCAATTATAACAAAGGGTAATTCAAAAAAAGGAATTAATTCTTCTATTTCATCAAATTTTGGTTCATATGGTACCGTATCTAGCACTATTAATACTGGCTTTTCAGCAGATAAATGGGATTTAAATTTTTCAGTAAATGGAACCCATTCTGATGGATTTTCAGCCAAAAATTCTGTTGAAGGGGAAGAAAATGATAGTTTTAATTCTGCAAAAACCTCACTAAAGGGGTCCATACAAAATGATAACAACCTAAAAGTTACTGGATATCTCCGACAAATCGATAATAAGATTCAATATGATAATGCTTTCACTGAAAATGATTTTAACAAATTAAGGCAATCATCTGGAAGTATAAAAATTGAAAAAAAATTAAACAAATTTGATAGTTTTCTGCAATTTTCGAAACAAAGAACAGTACGTCAATTTGGAACATATCAATATTATGGAGATACATTCAATTTTGATTTTTTAAATCGGTATATTATTTCAAATGATCAAAATGTAATCTTAGGATTTGAATATGATGACGAAAAGTATAATGATAAAACTTTAAGGGCTGACAAAGATAGACATTCATTTTTATTAGGTGTTAACAGCTCTTTAAACAATAATTTAGGATATGATCTTTCATTTAGAAAAGAAAATGATTCTTCATATGGATCTCAAAAAAGCACTCGTGTAGAAGGTTATTATGAGTTTTATACAGCTTTAAGATTAGCTCTGTCAAATTCAACTGGTTTCAGAAATCCATCTTTGTACGAGACTTTTGATCCAACATATGGAACAAGAACACTGACACCGGAAACTACTGAAACAAAAAGAATCACCATTTCTGGTAAAACTGAATTGATCAATGGTGGATATTCACTTAATGCGTATAAAAGCAAAATTTCTAACTTAATAGCGTCAGCTGCTGGGACTTTTATTTATTACAATGCAGATGGTGATACAAATATTTCTGGAATAGAAGGGAATGTAAACTCACAATTAGGAGAAAAATTATTTTCTAATTTTGGGTTTGTAACAACTCACAAAAAAACATCAGATAATAAAAAAAATATATTACTTCCTAGATACTCAATATCAGGATCCTTAAACTATATTTTTAACAAGGATTTTAATTTAAATACTAACTTTAATTACTCTGAAGGTTCATATGACACAAGTAGTGTTGAATTGCCAAGTTATACAACTGTTGGTTTCAAGGCTAATTATAAAATTAATCAAAACTATAAATTTAATTTATCAGTTGTAAATATTTTTGATGAAGACTATGTTGTTAATAGGGGTTATAATACTTCAGGTAGAGCTTTATATTTAGGTTTTAAGTCTGAATTTTAAGAGATAACATGAAATTAAAAAAAACTTTAAATGGCCTTTATTTATTTTTAGGGTGCGTAGGTGTAATTTTATTGTTTCGAATTATTCCTCATCCTCCTAACTTTACTCCAGTAATTGCATTGAGTTTCTACTTACCTTTATTTTTTGGGTTATGGAGCATTCCTTTCATTATCCTAGCTTTTGCAACAACAGATTACTTTATTGGTTTTCATAACTTATTAATATGGACATGGGGTAGTTTGGTAATTATTGGAATGATTTCAAAATATGGTATAAATTTTTATTCAAGGTTTGGAATGTGCATAATAGGATCACTATTGTTTTTTATTATTTCAAATTTTGGAGTATGGCTTACTGGTTCATTATATCAAACAACTATGAATGGCTTAATAACCTGTTATGCAATGGCAATACCATTTTTTACGAACACATTACTTAGCACAATTATTTTTTGCGTATTAATAGAGTTTTTGGTTTTTTCTAAATATTTTAATTTTGTCCCTCAATTTTTAAAAAAATAGAAAAATTGTTTTAATTTCGTTATTAAGTTTAATCTTTTCTTGACCAAAACTTTTTCTAGCTCTATCAAGTATATCAGAACTTTTTAAGGGGGTGTAGCTCAGTTGGTTAGAGCGCCGGCCTGTCACGCCGGAGGTCGCGAGTTCGAGTCTCGTCACTCTCGCCATTTTCAGTTAAATATAATAAATTGCTTTTTAACTTGTTAATAACTAAAAATATTAATTAATTATTAATTTAGACTGAAGGCAATTATGAAGCTTGAATTACACCACATAAATTTATCTACAAATAAAGTAGATGAAATGAATAATTTTTATTTAAAAGTTATGAAACTTAATACAGAAACTGAAGGTTTACCAGTTTTAGAAAAGAAAAAGGGTTATTCTGGAGATGTTGCGTTTGTTTCAGATGGTAAAATACAAACACATCTTGCTGAGAAAGATTTAGATGTTTGTTTTAAAACAGGTCACTCTATAAATCCACTTGAAAAAGGTCATATAGCATATCGAACAGATGATTTAGATGGGTTTAAAAAACATCTAAATAAATTAAATATTAATTTTTCAGATTGGGGTGAGACTGCAGTTAAAGGATGGAAACAAATATTTTTTCATGATCCAGATGGAAATGTAATTGAAGTTCACGAAATAGACGAAAAATAACTTTAAGTTATAACTTAAAATAAATATTAGAGTGGTATTCAAATTTGACAAAGCCCAATATCAAATTGCTGGCAGTAATAGTTGCTGTACCCGTAATAGGGATGACTATCATATCGCCTGCAATAACTATTATAAAAAATGACCTCAATATATCATTTGAAGATACACAATTAATTTTAACATTATATTTTACTTTTCTAGCTTTAGGTCAAATTTTATCTGGACCATTTTCTGATAAATATGGAAGAAAACCAATTTTACTTCTAGGAGCTTCAATCTATTCAATCTCTGCTTTTTTCGCCTCTTTGTCCTTAAATATAGAAATTTTATTGATACTTAGATGTTTTCAAGGATTTGGTGCTGCAGCATGCCTTTCAGTAGGAAGAACTATTTTGAGTGATTGTTATGATATTAAAGAAGCTGCAAAGGAAATGTCAAAAATGACAGCTATAATGGCTATTATTCCAATTTCTTGTTTTATTTTAGGAGGATTTATTGCTGAGTTTTTAGGATGGAGAACTAATTTAATTGCTTTAGGCCTGATAAGCCTGATTTTAATAATAGCTATGTCTTTTTTTTTAAAAGAGACATTAGTAGAAAAAGCTAAAAGCATAAGTTTTAAAAACATGTTTATAGTTTATAAAGGACTGTTAAAAAGCTTTTCCTTTAATTTTTTCACGATTACTACTGCAATGCAAACCTCTATGTTTTTTGCAATGAATGGTTTTATGCCATATGAATTTGAAAGAAAAGGAGTGAGTATTTCAGAGTTTGGAATATGGTTTTCGTTTACATCTTTGGGATATATTTTTGGAAATATTTTAAATAGTAAATTAAGTCCAAAAGTGGGCCTAGAAAGAATGTGTCTTTTAGGAACTATTTCTTCTTTTTGTACCGTGTTGATATTTTTTTGGAATAATTTATTCCAAAACGGTCCTCTTGCTTTGTCTTTAATTTGTGTGTTATTTGGATGTTCAAATGGTTTTGCAGTAGCTAATAGTATGACTGGGGCAATTAATTCCTCTAAATTTAATAAAGGTGCAGCGAGTGGTTTAATGGGTGCTTTTCAAGTTGGTTCTGGAGGTTTGGCTGGTTTCTTGATAATATATTTTGGAGGTGCTCAAAATTTTAATATATGTTTGTATGCATTATTTATTATGTCAGGTATTTCAATAATATCCTCTTATCTAATATTACAAATGAAAAAAATTAGTATTATATAATAATGATTGATGATCAAAATATTGAAATAGTGGACTCACATCATCATTTCTGGGATTTAGATAAAAATTATTATCCTTTTTTATGCGACAAAATAGATCCAGATTTTTTTTTGGGTAATTACGAAATAATTAGACAAAATTATCTTCCTGCTGATTATGAAATAGAGTCAAAAAATCATAATGTTATTGGGACTATTCATTGTGAAGCAGAGTGGGATAGGAATGATCAGCTTGGTGAGACAAAATGGATACAAAATTTAGCTAAGAAAAATAAATTTCCTAATGCTATTATAGGTCATGCATGGTTCCACACTAAGAACTCAGAGGCAATAATTGCTGAACATGCAAGTTTTGATATGGTTAAGAGTATACGCTCCAAACCAAATGTGAAATTTTCAAAAATCTCTACTAATTATACTTATGATGGTTCTATGCAAGATATAAATTGGAGAAATGGTTTAAAATTATTAGAAAAATATAATTTAAATTATGATTTAAGGGTTCCAACATGGCATTTAGAAGAAGCAGTTGAAATTGTAAGATTAATACCAAACACTAAAGTTATTATTAACCATTGTGGGTTTCCCTGGGACAGATCTTTTGATGGAATGAAATTTTGGAGGAAAGGAATAAAAGCATTATCTTTAGAGCCTAATACATTTATAAAATTATCAGAATTTGGTGTTAAAGGAAAAGAGTGGAATTTTAATGAGAATGCGAGTATAATCTATGAATTAATTGATTTTTTTGGTCCAAAAAGATGCATGTTTGCAAGCAATTTTCCTGTTAGTAAAATTAAAATAACATTTGATAACTTATTTAATAATTATAAAAAAATTGTAGAAAAATTTTCAAGAGATGAAAAGAAATATTTGTTTTCTGAAACTGCCATTAAAGCTTATAATTTAGATGAATCATTGTTAAATATTAATTAATTAGATTCTTATTATCTAATTTAAATTTTTTTAATTGTGTTAATTAATTATTATTGTTCATGTGGAGTTATGAATGAGTATCCAATTTACTGATATTGTTAATAAATTGCCAGCCTCTGTACCTTTTGTAGGTCCGGAAGCTCAAGAAAGAAGTATAAATCAACTTTTCAAAGCACGTATTGGAGCTAATGAAAGTGTTTTTGGGCCTTCAAAAAAAGCAATTTCAGCTATTAAAAAACAATTAAGTGAAGTTTGGATGTATGGTGATCCTGAAAATTTTGATTTAAAAAATGCGCTGGCAAAAAAACATAAGGTAAATTTTGAAAATATAGTTGTAGGAGAAGGAATTGATGGCCTATTAGGATACCTGGTTAGATTGATAATAGATAAAGGAGATAACGTCGTTACTACTGATGGCGCGTATCCAACTTTTAATTATCATGTAAAAGGATTTGGAGGAAATCTGCATAAAGTACCTTTCTGTAATGACAAGGAAGACTTACAGAATTTACTTGATAAAGTTATAGAAAAATCAGCCAAGATTTTATATGTATCAAATCCCAACAACCCAATGGGAACAATTAATAAACCTTCAGATATTGAAACATTAATTCAGAATCTTCCAGAGTCTACCTTATTATGTTTGGATGAAGCTTATATTGATTTTGTAGACGACAACTTTGTACCTAAGATTTCAATGGATACAAAAAATGTAATTAGAATGAGAACTTTTTCAAAAGCATATGGAATGGCCGGATTAAGGGTTGGTTACGCAATTGGAGAAAAAGACTTAATATTAAATTTTGAAAAAATAAGAAACCATTTTGGCATGTCAAGAATTTCTCAAGTAGGTGCATTAGCAGCGCTTGAAGATTATGAGTTTATCAGTGACGTAATTAATAAAGTAAAATTATCGAAAAATAGAATTGCTGATATAGTAAATAATAATAATTGTAAATTTATTCCCTCTTTTACAAATTTTGTGGCAATTGATTGTTTAAAAGATAGTGAATTTGCAAAAAAAGTACTTGAAAATTTAATTTATAAGGGTGTTTTTGTAAGAATGCCATATTCATATCCTCAAAATAGGTGTATAAGAGTTACAGTAGGATTAGACAAAGATATTGATTTATTTGAAAAATATTTTCCAATAGCATTAAAAGAAAGCTAATTAAAAATTATATCTCAAATCTTAAACTGTAATAATTAATTTAAATAAACCAGGGAGTTTTTATATGTCAATAAATTATCCAGACACCCATCTTTTTCTTAATGGAGAATGGAGAGAATCCATAGCAAAAGAGAGTCTTGAAATAATAAATCCAGCAACTGAAGAAGTAATTGGTAAAGTATCACATGCTAGAAAAGAAGATTTAGATATCGCTCTTAGTGCTGCTGAAAAAACCTTCGATAGTTGGAAAAATGTTTCTGCTTATGAAAGATCAAAAATATTGAGAAAAGCTGCTGACATAGTCCGTAGCAAGGCAGACCTTATAGCTACACTCATGACTATGGAGCAAGGTAAACCTCTTGTTGAAGCAAAGATGGAAACAATGGGAGCTGCAGACTCAATTGATTGGTATGCAGAAGAGGGAAGAAGGGCATATGGAAGAATAATTCCTTCAAGAGCTCCAGAGGGCGTATATCAATTTGTTTTTAAAGAACCAGTTGGTGTGGTTGCAGCTTTTACTCCTTGGAATTTTCCTTTAAATCAAGTCGTTAAAAAAGTTGCTGCGGCCTTTGCAGCTGGTTGTAGTGCCATTGTAAAAGGACCTGAAGAAACACCTGCAAGTGTAGCTGAATTGATTAAAGCTTTTGATGAAGCTGGAATGCCTAAAGGTTCAATAAATTTAGTTTATGGAATACCTGCTGAAATTTCTGAATATTTAATTGCTCACCCTGTAGTAAGAAAAGTTACGTTTACCGGTTCTACAGCAGTTGGAAAATTATTAGCATCTCAAGCAGGAACGTACATGAAAAGAGTCACTATGGAGCTTGGTGGTCATTCCCCCGCAATTGTTTGTGAGGATGCAGATGTTAAGGCTGCTGTGAAGATACTAAGTGCAAATAAGTTTAGAAATGCTGGACAGGTTTGTATTTCTCCAACTAGATTTTTGGTGCATGATTCAGTTTATGATGAATTTGTTGATGGTTTTGTAAAACAAGCTGAATCCCTCAATGTTGGAAATGGTCTTGAAGAGGGTGTTAAAATGGGACCTTTAGCACATGATAGAAGACTAACCGCAATAGAAGGTTTTGTAACAGATGCTGTTGAAAATGGAGCAAAAATATTAACTGGTGGTAAAAGAAAAGGTAATAAAGGTTACTTTTTTGAACCAACAGTTATGACAAATGTGAGTAGAGAGTCTAGAATTATGAATGAAGAACCATTTGGTCCATTGGCCCCTATAAATTCATTTAGTTCAATTGATGAAGTTGTAGAAGAATCTAACCGCCTAAATTATGGACTAGCAGCATACGCTTACACGAATTCTGCAAAAACTGCGCAAGACCTTGGCCAAAAAATAGAAAGTGGGCAAGTTTCAATCAATCATCATGGCCTAGGTTTAGTTGATACACCGTTTGGTGGTGTTAAAGATTCGGGTTATGGATCTGAAGGTGGTCCAGAGGGTTTAGATGCGTATATGACTACTAAACTAGTATCACAAACAGGTTTGTAATAAGTTAATAAACAAAAATTAAAGCAGTCTATCTAGGCTGCTTTTTTTGTATAAGACAAAATTTTTTATTTTAAAATAATTAAAATTAATCTAGAATACCAATAACAACTATATAGGTAATTTGATAATGGAATGGATACCTGCACCAACACCAATAAATGAAAACAGAAGAGCTAAAGCTGTTGAAAAAACTGGTATAATTGGCACAGATCAAATTTATTTATTTGATATCTATGTTGAAATTGCAAAAGATATAAGTGGATATGATGCTGGTAGTTTTAGTTTATATGACTCTCAAAACCAATGTATGATTTCAGAAATTGGAAAGCCAGAACCAAGAGAAATACACCGCAAAGCTGATAAGGCTGCAAGTATTTGTTCATATGTTTTGCTAGAAAAAAACCCGCTAATTGTATTTGATTTAAAAAAACATGATATTTTCAAATATCATCCTGCTGTTGAGTCCGGCATGGTACATAGTTATTGTGGATTTCCTGTGAGAAATAAAGATGGTTATGCAATGGGGACTTTTTGCATCTTTAATTTTGGTGGTATAAAAAAGATACCAGGTGAAAAACTTGATTTAATAGAAAAATTAGTATCAAGATTAGCACTGCAAATTGATACACAAACTGAACAAAAAGAACTAACCTCTCAAAAAATTTCTAAATCTGTTGATGTTTTTTATGATTTCAATTCAAAATTCAGACTTACAGATTATAAAAATTTTATTGATGTTTGTAGTGGTCTTAACCTTTCAAAATATGTTGCATCTAACTTGATAAATAGTGGTTTATGTGAACTTAAAAATAATAATGTTATTCTTTCGTCCCAGGGTAATGAGCTACAAGAAAAAATGAATATGTTTACAAGAATTCACAATAACATAAAAGTTGAAGGTAATGAGGCTAACTCCTTAATTGATAATGCTCTTGATGAGTTGAGTGAATTATAATGTTTGCAAAAGTTTATCAATATAAGTTTGGAACGGTTGCAGAAGCAAAAGTTGCTGCATCTTTCTGTTCAGATAATTTAGGGAAGAAAATCAGCAAATATAAATTTCAATCATTAAACGTTATGATAGGAAAAGAAGGTGACTTATCAATTTTTATAAAATTTGATACAATTGATAGACTCAAAAAATATGAGTCTGAATCGGACGAGTTCATAAAAGAATTAAAACAAACATTTGTATTCAAAGAAAATCAATACGCTGGAGTTTTTGTATATAATTATGAAGCTGAAGCAACTTCGTCTGAAATTAAAATTACAACTCCTGCAGCATAAGCTTTATGACTAAATCCATCTATCTGAATTTTTTAGTTTAATAATAAAATATAATTTTTTGAGGACTTTATGGAAAAGAAAAAGGAAAAGAAAAAAGAAAGTATAATTTTAAAAAAATATATTCCTATCTTAGGCAAACATTTTAAAATTCATGAACTAACAAAAGAACATCTTAAAGGTAATACAGATCATGAAGAATGTTTTATTATTAAAGAAGGTTCTGTTTTAGCAAGAGATAAAAATGGTAAAACTTTTAGTCTAGAACCCGGAAATCCAATTGGATTTGCTGAAGCACTTTTATCTAGGCCTTATGAATTAGAGTATATTTTAAAAGACGATACGACAGTTTATGCATTTAAAAGTAGTTCTATTAGGAAAGCTTTAGCTACTTCATCTTCGCTTACTAGGGGCATGGTCAAATACTCTTTAGATAGAATTTTTGATACAAAGAAAAGCAAGACATATCACTTAATTGATGATGGGTTTTTATCTAGACAAGATGAGAGGTTTCCCATGAAAGAATATGATGATGACGAAACTATATTTATGAGAAATCAAAAACCAAAATTCTTCTTTTATGTTGAATCAGGAAAAGTTGAACTGATATCAAAACTAGATAAGGTTATAGCCACATATGTTCCCGGTGAATCTTTTGGTGAAATGGCTTTGTTTACAGATAGTGTTAGATCAGCGACAGCAAAATCAGTTGGCAAAACAACTCTTCAAATGGTTAGTAGTGAATTTATTAAAGAATATTTTGAAAACGAAGACCCACTAATTAAATTTAGTTTGGTATGTATTTTGGAAAGATTGAGAGCAATGAACAATCTTAGGAATTTAATTCTATAATATCATTTTTATTATAAGTATAGAATACAACTTTAATGGTAAGATGCTTTGGACAAATGGATAGCTGTTGATTGGGGTACAAGTTTTTTCCGAGCATATTTAATCGAAAATGAAGAAGTTATATGTGTTGTTAAAACAAATGATGGAATGAAATTTGTTCAAAATAACCATTTTGAAGAGACTCTAATTAAGTTAATAGAACCTTGGTTGCATCAAAATTATTCCATTGAAATATTAGCAAGTGGAATGGTTGGTTCAAAACAAGGCTGGATGGAAGCTCCTTATCAAAAAACACCATGTAATTTAAATAATATTGAGTTTATATCTCCAAATGTAAGAGATAAAAGATTTTCTTTCAAAATTTTTTCTGGGATTTCACAAATTAATGAACCAGATGTAATGCGTGGTGAAGAAACACAGATAGCTGGATTTCTATATGATAATCCTAATTTTAGTGGTTCAATATGTTTACCAGGAAGTCATAGTAAATGGGTTAAAATTGAAAATGGTAATATTATAAATTTTAAAACTTTTATGACAGGTGAATTATTTGAGATTATTTCTAAAAATTCTATATTAATTCATAGCGTAACATCAAATAAGATTTTAAAAAATGAATTAAACAAGGGTGTTAATGAAATTCTAAAAAATCCTGAAATATTTGGGAATGCATTATTTCAATTAAGAGCAGATGATCTCATAAATTCGAGAGGATCTGAAATTTATAAATCAAAATTATCGGGATATTTATTAGGCTTAGAATTTTTGGGTAGTTTAGAGTTTTGGAAAAAAAAGGATGTAGTTTTAATTGGTAATGCAGATTTAATAGAATTGTATGAATATATTTTGCATAATAAGGTAAATTCTATAAAAAATTTTTTATCAAAAGATATGGTATTAAAGGGATTAAAAAATTTTAAAAATAAGCTTTTATAAAATTATATGACTAATAATAACAACATATTTAATTCAAGAAGACCATTAATAGCTATTTTAAGAGGTATTACTCCTCTTGAAGCAGAAAGTGTTTCAGATGTCCTAATAGAGGCAGGTATTAGTATAATAGAGGTGCCTTTAAATTCACCTCAACCTTTTGAAACAATAGAAAGAATGGTAAAATTCCATGGCGAAAATGGTATCTTTGGAGCTGGAACTGTTTTGAGAGAATATGACGTTTATAGAGTTAAAGAAGTTGGAGGGAAAATAATAGTTTCTCCAAATTTGAATACGCTTGTTATAAAAAAAACAAAAGAATTAAATATGTATAGTATACCTGGAGTTTTTACTGCAACTGAGTGTTTTGATGCTTTGGATAGTGGAGCTGACGTACTCAAATTTTTCCCAGCTTCTCTTTTAAAGGACGAAAATTTTAGAGCTTTACAGGCAGTTTTGCCTGAAAATACTATTTCTATTGCTGTTGGTGGTATAACTGAAAATGTATTTCAAAGTTGGTTGGAAGTAAATATTAGTGGTTTTGGCTTGGGGTCTAATCTTTATAAACCTGGAATGTTGGTTGAAGAAGTAAAGGTAAAGGCACAAAATATTGTCAAGTTTTATGATAAGTGTACTCGAGGTTGAGTGAATTTCAAAAATGAAAAAATATAAATTTAATAATGATTTTAAAAAAAAAAAAATATCTGATGATCAAATTTTACTTAAAAAAATTTTATCACCATTAGAGTTTAGACGTGATTTATTAATTGAACATTTACATAAAATTCAAGATTATTTTGGATATTTATCAGAAAAAAATCTTTCATTTTTAGCTGAATTTTTAAATTTGAGTAAAGTTGAAGTTTATGAGGTAGCATCTTTTTATGCTCATTTTGATATCGTAAGAGATGGTGATAAGCCTCCCCCTGAAACAACTATAAGAGTATGTAATTCTTTATCTTGTCAAATTTATGAATCTGAAAAATTAAAAAATAAAATAATTAAAAAATATAAAGATCAAAATATTAGGGTGAAAGATGCTCCTTGTATGGGACGTTGTGCTACTGCCCCAGTCATAGAAATAGGACATTTCCATGTTGAAAGTGCAAATTTAGAAAAAGTTTCAGAAGCAATTAAAAATAAATGGAAAAGTCCAGTAATTCCAAATTATCAATCTTTTGATGATTATATAAATGAAGGTGGATATCAGAAATATAGAGAAATAAAAGATAGCAAAGACATTTGGTATGATAATATTATTAAAGCTGATTTAAGAGGGCTTGGGGGTGCAGGGTTTAGGACAGCCAAAAAATGGGAGCTTGTTTCTAAAGAAAATGGATTAAAATATTTAGCAGTTAATGGTGATGAAGGAGAACCGGGAACATTTAAGGATAAACATTATCTTGAAACAGAACCTCATATGTTTTTAGAGGGAATGTTGATGGCAGCAACTTCTATTAAAGCAGAAAAATGTTTTATTTATATTAGAGACGAATATCCTGCAGTCTTACAAATTTTAAAAAATGAAATTACTAAACTTGAAAAAGAAAAAATTGTTCCATTTAAATATATCGATATGAGAAGAGGCGCCGGAGCTTATATTTGTGGCGAGGAGAGCGCAATGATAGAAAGTATAGAAGGTAAAAGGGGTTTGCCTAGACACAGGCCACCTTACGTAGGTCAATCAGGTATTTTTGGAAAACCAACATTAGTTCATAATGTTGAAACCCTTTACTGGGTAGCCAGAATAACGAGAGAGGGTCCTGAAATTTTTACAGACTTTTCTAAAAACAATTGTATAGGACTTAGAAGTTATTCTGTATCAGGACGAGTAAAAAAACCAGGTTTATATTTACTGCCTTCTGGTTCCACTATTTTAGATATAATTAAAGCTTCAGGAGGTATGATTGAAGGGCACAAATTTAAAGCGTATCAACCTGGAGGGGCTTCATCTGGTATTTTACCAGCGACTATAAATAATGTTCCACTAGATTTCGATACTCTTGATAAATATGATACGTTCATTGGCTCTGCAGCTGTTGTGGTTCTATCAGATAAAGATAAAATAAGAGATGTGGCTTTAAATTTGATTGAATTTTTTAAATCTGAAAGTTGTGGTCAATGTACTCCTTGCAGAGTAGGGTGTGAAAAGGCAGTTTCTATGATGAAACAAAAAGTTTGGGATATATCTCTTCTAGAGGATTTGTGTGAAGTAATGGAAAGTTCTTCAATTTGCGGTTTAGGTCAGGCTGCAACAAAGCCTATAAAATCAAGTATTTCTTACTTTAGTGAAGAGTTAAAAAATGAATGATAAAATTTCTTTTTTTTTAAATAATAGAAGAGTTGAAGCGAAGAATAATGAAACAATCTGGGATGTTTCTATAAGAGAAGGAATAGAAATTCCTCATATTTGTCATAGCAACAAAAATGGGTATAAACCGGACGGTAATTGCAGAGCTTGTGTTGTAGAAGTTCAAGGAGAAAAAACATTAACGGCTTCTTGCATTAGAAAACCAACACAACGAATGAGAGTCTATACCAACACCCCTAAAGTTGAAAATTCTCAAAAATTAATTTTAGAATTACTTTTAGCAGATCAACCTAAAATTAAACATAAAAATTTCCTTAAAAACCAATTTTGGGATGTTCTCAATAAAAAAAAGATAAATCATTCAAGGTTTTTCCAAAAAAACAAAGACCATGTACCTGCCATAGATCAAAGTCATCCAGCAATGACTGTTTCTTTAGATTCTTGCATTCAATGTGGATTATGTATTAGAGCATGTAGAGATGTACAAGTAAATGATGTGCTAGGAATGTCCGGAAGGGGGACTAATAGTTACCCTGTTTTTGATATGAATAATCTAATGGGTGAAAGTAGTTGTGTCGGTTGTGGAGAATGTGTTCAAGCCTGTCCAACTAGTGCTCTTATTGAAACATCTTTATTGGATAATAAAAACAATAAAACAATTATTCCAGAAAAAAAAATAAAGAGTTTATGTCCCTTTTGTGGTGTTGGTTGCCAGACTTTAGTTAGTGTTAAAGACAATAAAATAGTAGCAGTTGATGGTTATAATGGGCCTGCTAACGAAAATAGATTATGTGTCAAAGGGCGTTTTGGCTTCGATTATATAAATAATCCACAAAGATTAACTAATCCTTTAATAAGAATCAGCAAAAAAACAAAATCTTATGATTTATCAATTGATGATAAAGATATACATAAATACTTTAGAAAGGCTTCTTGGGAAGAAGCTTTGGATCTTGCTTCTAATCAATTCACAAATATTTTAAAAAGTAATAATAAAAATTCCTTAGCAGGTTTTGGTTCAGCAAAAGGTTCGAATGAAGAGGCATATTTATTTCAAAAATTGATAAGGACTGGGTTTAAGACCAATAATGTAGATCATTGTACAAGATTGTGTCATGCTTCATCAGTAGCGGCATTATTGCAATCAGTTGGATCAGCAGCTGTGTCAGCACCATTTACAGCTGTAAAAGATAGTGAATGTATAATTTTAATAGGAGCTAGACCTGAACAAAACCACCCTGTAGCAGCTTCATTTTTTAAACAAGCCGTCAAAAATGGGACAAAATTAATTATTTTAGATCCAAGAAAACAAAGTTTATCTAGATACGCAATACATCATCTACAGTTTAATCCAGGGCAAGATTTAGCTTTATTAAATGCTATAATCTTTACAATTATTAATGAGAATTTAACAAACAAAGATTACATAAAAAATCATACTGAAGGTTACGAACAATTAGAAAAAGAGATTAAAAAATTTAATCCTGCCCAAATGGAAAAATTATGTGGAATACCGAAAGAAATAATTAGAGAAGTTGCAAGAATTTATGCAATGGCAAAAACATCAATAATTTTTTGGGGAATGGGTATTTCACAACATGTCCATGGAACACAAAATGCTTTTTCATTAATAAATTTAGCGTTGATCACTGGACACTTGGGAAAACCAGGCACAGGGTTACATCCTTTGAGAGGACAAAATAATGTACAAGGAGCATCTGATGTAGGGTTAATACCAATGTCATATCCAGATTATAATTCTGTCAAAATAAAAACGAATAATGAGAAAATGCAGAAGTTTTGGAATTCAAATTTAGATCTGAATGATGGTAAGACTGTAGTAGAAATTATAAAGGATATAGATGTAGGTAAAATTAAAGGGTTGTATGTTCAAGGTGAAAATCCCGCAATGTCAGATCCGGATATAATAAACACTAGAAAAAGTTTAGCTAAGTTAGAGCATTTAGTTGTTCAAGATATTTTCATGACTGAAACAGCTTGGTTTGCCGATGTAATTTTACCTGCATCTGCTCATGCTGAAAAATTAGGAACTTATACTAATACTAATAGACAAGTACAAATAGGAAGAAATGTTGTGGATCCTCCAATAGGTGTAAAACAAGATTGGTGGATTATTCAAGAAATTGCAAAAAGAATAGGATTAAATTGGAATTATACTTCTCCAAAAGAAATCTTTGATGAAATGAAATTAATAATGCCTTCTCTAAATAATATCTCTTGGGAAAGGTTAGAAAAACAAAACTATGTGACTTACCCTGTAAAAAGTGAGAATGTTCGGGGTGAGGATATTATTTTTTACGATGGTTTCCCAACTCCAAATAAGTTAGGTAAAATTATGCCGGTAGATATAATTTATCCTAATGATGAAATAAGTAGTGATTTCCCAATGATATTATCGACAGGTAGATTGTTAGAGCATTGGCATACTGGTACTATGACAAGAAGAGCATTGGTTTTAGATGAACTTGAGCCAGTTCCTGTAATTTTTATTAATGAAATAGACAGTAAGTTTTATAATATTGATTCAACCCGAAAAGTAACAATTGAAACAAGGCGAGGAAAGATAAAAATAAAAATTAGACATGACAATGACCTTCTTCCTGGTATGTTATTTTTACCATTTTGTTTTAAGGAAGCTGCAGCAAATATTTTGACAAATTCAGATTTAGATCCTGTTGGGAAAATTCCAGAGTTTAAATATAATGCTGCTAGAATCTATCAAATATAAATTCAAATATGTTTAAATTTGATAAAATATTTATTTCTGATTAAAAAGAGTTATTTTATGTCTGAGGCTACAAAAATCAAAGAATTTTTAAAAGGAAATATTAAAATTCCTCAGTTTGATCATATGGTTGCCAACAAAGCTAGAGATTTTCAAAAACAACTTACTAAACCGGAAGGAAGTCTTGGGAAATTAGAGGATATTGCTATTTGGATGTCAGGTTGGCAAAAAACTTTTAAACCAACTATAAAAAACCCACATTGTATAATCTTCGCAGGTAATCATGGTATATCAAATAAGGGTGTTTCAGCATATTCATCCGAAGTAACTGCTCAAATGGTAGAAAACTTTAAACAAGGCGGAGCTGCAATAAATCAACTTTGTAAATTAGCAAAAATTAAATTATCTGTAATTCCAATAGAATTGGACAAATCTACAATGGATTTTTCTGAAAGCAAAGCTATGAGCGAAGAAGAAGTGTTGACCTTTATGCAATTAGGTTTTGATTCAATACCTTCTTGCTGTGATTTACTTATTTTAGGTGAAATGGGAATTTCAAATACTACATCTGCAACTTCAATTTCCTGCGCCCTATTTAATGAACCTGTTGATGTAATGACAGGTATTGGTACAGGTATAAATAAGGTCCAACTATCTAACAAAATAAAGATAATTAACAAAGCTCTTGAGTTGCATGGAAAAAAATTTAAAGACCCAGTTAGTATACTGTCATGTTATGGAGGTAAAGAAATTGCAGCTATTGCAGGATCGGTAATTTCAGCAAGAATTAAGTCTATTCCAGTACTTTTGGATGGATTTATAACTACAGTTGCAGCCTCTACTCTAATATGCTTTAAAAAAAATATTTTAGATCATTGTTTAGTTTCTCATTTATCTACTGAACCAGGTCATGCTAGAATATTAAATAATCTTAAAAAAGAACCAATTTTAGATTTGAATCTAAGACTTGGTGAGGGGAGTGGTGCAGCGATAGCATCACTTATATTAAAAGCAGCTTTAGCTACACACAATGGAATGTCTACTTTTGAAAATGCAAAAGTTTCTAAAAAAATAACTTCATGAAAACTTTATTGAAAAATAGATTTCTGTTAGATTTTTTTGCTAGTCTAATGTTTTTTACAAGAATACCAGTTAATTGGAAACTCTTTTCAAATAAACCACCAAATCTTACAAACGCTGCATGGAGTTTTCCTTTAATAGGTTTTCTTATAGGAATTATATCAGGATTTATTGGTGACCTATGTATTAATATAAATTTATCAATATTTTTATCTTGTACGATAGCAATCGCATTTAGTGTTATGATTACTGGAGCTTTCCACGAAGATGGTTTGGCTGACATTGCAGATGGTTTTGGGGCAGGCGGTTCACCAGAAAAAATTAATAAAATTATACATGACAGTCGTCTTGGAACTTACGGAACAACAGCATTAACCTTGGGATTATTAATACGACTAGGGCTAGCAATAAATTTAGTAGAATTAGGCTATTCATTAATATTGATTTTATCTTCTAGTTTTGCTTCAGGAAAATTATCGATAATTTTCACAAGAAATTATTTTACTGTCTCAACTTTTTCTAAAACAGGTAGTATTATTGAGACTGTTTCTACTAAAATGCTATTAATAGCTTCTTTAATCTGGCTAGTACCAGTAGTTTATTTTTTTCCTTTCTGGGGTGTTTTAATAGGAGTTTTTTTGATTTCAGGAGTAATCTTTTTTATAGGTAAAATGTCTCAAATAAAAATAGGTGGTATTACTGGAGATGTATTAGGAGCAATTGCTTTTACAACTGAATTAGTTTTTTTGCTTGGAATAATAATTTATTTAAGGCATTTATATTAATGAACACTTGTAGATTATATCTTATACGTCATGCTCCAGTTATAAAAAAAGATGGTTACGTCCCAGAAAATAATCCCAAAGCAATTATAAATTCTGATCATTTAAAAAAGCTTGCCGCACATATTCCAGATAATAGTTTATGTTATGTTAGTCCTTTAAAGAGAGCTATTCAAACTGCTCAAGAATTGTCCAAATATATAAATTTTAAGGAAATAGTAATTGAAAAAAAATTAAGAGAGCAAAACTTTGGAGAATGGCAAGGAAAAAAAATATCATTAGTTTGGGAAGAAATAAAAAAATTTAAAACTCAACATAACTTTTCATTTCTTTGTCCTGAAAATTGTCCTCCAAAAGGTGAAAGTTTCCTGGATCAATGTAAACGCGTTTCTGAATTTGTTAATAATCTTAATTTTTACGAGCATAAGTCATTGATTTTTATTTGTCATTCTGGAACAATTAGAGCCTTTTTGTTTCAAATTTTGGACTTGGATCCTAACAAAGCAATAGGAATAGAGATTTCTCATTTAAGCATTACATCTATAGAGGTTCTTAAGAAAGATAATATTAGAAACAAAGGTGGTAAATATCGGTTATTAAGTGTCAACAACCAATTTATATAAAGGATATCTAATAAAGTTTGAGTATGTTAAAAAATTGAAATGAAAAATTGGCAAAATAGACTTTATAAAACATTAAAAAATGACGGAATTAAAATATTTAGCTATGTCCCTGATGCTGGACATAAGATATTAATAGATAATGCAACAAAAGACAATTCAGTCATAGCTATACCTTTAACATCAGAAGGTGAGGGTATAGGCATTGCAGCTGGTTCCTACTTAGGAGGATCTAAAGCTGTATTATTAATGCAGAGTAGTGGTGTCGGAAATTGTATTAATCAATTATCATTAATAAAACACGGTCAATTTCCTTTTTTTACTATCATTACAATGAGAGGTGAATTTGGTGAAGGTAATCCTTGGCAGTTTGCAATGGGTGAAGCAGTAATACCAACTTTAAATTCAATGGGAGTAAGTTGTATTAAAATTGAAAGAGAAGAAGATGTTGAAAGCACAATAAAAGCTGCTTTGACAATGGCATTTAAGTCAGAGAGATCTGTTGCTGTTTTACTTTCACAGAAATTAATCGGAGCTAAGATTTTTTAGTAATTTATAAAAAATGAATTTATTAGACAGAAAAAAAGCAATTCCTATTTTGATTGGAGATTATAAGAGATTTCTTATTATTTCAGGTTTGGCAGGGCCAGCAAAGGATATTGGTTTTTTAACTAAAGAAAGTCCAAATACTTTTTTATTTGGGGGTGCAATGGGAGGAGCTCTACCAACCTCCCTTGGCCTAGCATTATCAAGGCCAAAAGAAACAGTACTATGTGTTTCGGGTGATGGTGATATTTTAATGTCTATGGGTTGTCTAGCTACAATAGCAACTATTAAACCCAAGAACCTTGTCATTATTTGTGTTGACAATGCGTTATATTTGGAAACAGGTGGACAGACATCTCATACAGGTTTAGGTGTAAATTTAGATATGATTGCAAAGGGGTGTGGCTTTCCTATTACTAAAACAATAGTAACTGAGGATGAATTATTAGAAGGAACAAAAATTCTTCATAATAATTTTAGAGGCCCAGCTTTCATACTATTAAAGGTTAATAAATCAAATCCTCCCAAATATTCAAGAAATTGGAATGCTTCCGAAGAAAAATTGAAATTCAGAAAAAATTTAATAAACTAAATATTTATCTTTGATTAAATTAGTAAATATGTTAACTAAATAGTTTCCTAGTAAACTATTTTGCAGGTATTGTTTTGAAAGAATCATTTGAAGATAATATAGGTTTGTTAATTCACGATGTGGCTCGATTACTTCGTGTTTTATATGATCGTCAAATGGCTTCTATAGGTCTAACTAGATCTCAATGGTGGATATTGACTTATTTATATTTTAAAGATGGCATAAAACAATCAGAACTTGCAATACTTATGGATATGGAAAAAGCACCATTAAGTAGACTTTTAGACCGCATGGAATTAAAGGGATGGGTTGAAAGAAAAAGTGAAAGTAAAGATCGAAGAATAAAAAATATTTATTTATCTGAAAAAATTAAACCTCTTATTAATTCCATGAGAGACAAAGCAGCAACTTATAGAAAAGATTCTTTATCAATATTAAACAATCAAGATCTCAACAAGTTAAGAGATTTACTACAGATTTTAAAAAAAGATTTATCTTCAAAAGTATAATTTAAAGGAAAAGAGTTAATGTCAAATGAAGTTGATAAAGAATTAAACTCTGACAAAAGAGTAGTCAGATTTTTGTTTTTAATTTTACTTCCGACTTTAGTTGTACTTACAACTATGGGTTATTTTTATTCTTTAGGTAGATTTATATCGACTGAAAATGCATACATAAAAGCTCCTATTATTTCTGTTCAATCGGAGGTTTCTGGAAGAGTAGATATGGTATTTATTAGAGATAATCAAAGAGTAAAAAAGGGAGATAAACTTTTTAAAATTGATACTAAAAAACTTGAAATGGATTTAAGTGAACAAAAACAAAATCTTATAAATACAATTAAAGAAATTGAGAATAGAAAATCAAAATATAACGAGGCGAAAGAAGAAGTAAAATTAGCAAAAGAAGAAATTAAATTTTATTCTTCTGAAATTACAAGAGTGAAATCTCTAGTTAATGTTGAGATTAAATTAGCAAAGGAAAAGGTTGAATATTTAAAATTAGAGCTAAATAGAATTAAAAATTTAGTTAAAAAAGGAGTTGGTCTTAAAAGTAAACTTGACGAAGCAAAATATCTTTATAATTCTGCTTTAGCTAATTTAAAATATGTAAATCTAAATAATGATTTAGAAAAAATTAAATATTCGTATTTGTCTTCAAAACAAAAACTAAAAATAAATCAAGATAAACTTAAAACAATATTAACAACTTTAAATGGCAATGAAAAAATTTTGCCAACAAGACATCCATTATATTTAAAACATAAAAGTAAATTAAATAAAATAAACTTTGATATTAAGCAGTCAATTATATTTGCTAAGCAAGATGGGATTGTTGCTAAATTGAATCTGGAAAAAGGAGAGTATATAGATGTTGGAAAAATTCTATTTGCAATAGTTGATGAAAAAAAATCTTGGTTAGAAGCCAATTTAAAAGAAACTGACTTAACTAATATAAAAGTTGGTCAATCAGCATATTTTATTCCAGATGCATATCCTGATACAAAATGGAACGCCCAAGTGCAAAGTATAAGTCCTGCCACAGGTGCTGAATTTTCAATTTTACCACCACAAAACTCTTCTGGTAATTGGGTGAAGGTTGTTCAAAGAATTCCTGTAAGAATTTCCATTGGTGATCCGACTAATAAAAATGAAGATAATTTAAATATTGATAAGCAGCTTAGGGTAGGTATGTCTGTGTTGGTTACGATAGACACTGAGTATGAGAGTGAAATTCCAATAATAATTCGACCTTTTGCTAATGTTTTTAAATTGCTAAGAGATTAATTTGTCACCTTTAATATCTGAAACTAATACTTCATTTAAATGGTTTATTTTAGCTACAGCAACATTTGTAACTATGCTTTATGCGATGAATGTAACAATAGCTTCAATTGCGTTATCAGACATGAGAGGAGCTATGGGAGCAACACAAGACCAGATTTCTTGGGTTGTAACTGGAAATATAGTTGCAACAGCAATCTTTACTCCTTTTGCTGGCTGGTTATCTTCGAGAATACAAATTAGAACAATCCTTTTTTTTAGCGTAATAGGTTTTATAATTTCTTCTATTTTTTGTGGAATGTCAGATTCTTTGGAAGAAATTGTTATTGCAAGAGTGGCACAAGGCATTTTTGGAGCACCACTTCCGCCACTTTCACAAACGCTTGTTTTAGCTGTATTTCCAAAAAGACAAATTTCTGTGGCTATGGCAGTTTGGGGAATGGGTACAATTTTGGGTCCTGTGATCGCACCAACGATTGGAGGATACCTTGGTGAATTACTAAATTGGAGATGGGTTTTTTACACTTTAGTACCATTTGGGTTTTGTGCTTTATTAGCCGTAATGGCCACAGTTCCAAAAAGACAAGTTGAAGGTGGAATGCATTTAGACTGGGTTGGTTTTTTGGCTCTTGCATGTAGTGTTGCTGCATTACAAATAATGTTCGACAGAGGAGAAAGAAATAGTTGGTTTGATAGCACAGAGACTATTATTGAGTGTGGAATAGCTATTATTGGCTTTTATATATTTATTACTCATAGCCTGACTACAAAACAGCCCTTTATAAATTTAAATATTTTTAAAGACAGAAATTACACAGTAGGTCTTATTTTAATATTCTTCTTTGGCATGTTAAATTTTGTTCCAATGGTTATCTTTCCACCTTTACTACAAGAATTGAGAGGATATCCTCAATCTATAATTGGAATAATATTAGGTATGAGAGGAATAGGAACGTTTGTTGGTTTTGCAATAATAGCTTTTACTAGCAGAATAGACCCAAGAATAATTATATTTTTTGGCTTTGGGATACAGGCTGTTTCAGGCCTTTACATGTCAACTTTCGATATAAATATGACCTTTTCACATATAGCCTGGGCCAGCTTAGTTCAGGGTTTAGGTGTTGGTTTGACTTGGCCTCCAGTCAGTGTTATTTGCTTTGCAACATTGTCAAATAAATTTCATGGAGAAGCTACAGCTATGTTTCATCTAATTAGAAACATTGGATCGAGTTTTTTTATTTCAGTAAGTGTTGCTGTTGTCCTACATATGGGTCAAATCAACTTTGAGGAAATTGGTTCTACAGTATCATTATGGAACCAAGGGATTAACTTTTCAGGTGTCATTAATTCATTAGATGATTTGAATATTACAAAGTTAACAAATGAATTAAATAGACAAAGTCTTATGGTTGGGTATATAGATGCATTTAAATTATATGCATGGGTAGGTTTTTTATCTATACCATTAATTTTTTTAATAAAAATAACAAAGACACAAAATAATTAATTCTAATTTATAAGGAAATACATGAGAAATAATATTATTCTAATTGATGGGGGTATGGGTCAAGAATTAA
Organism: uncultured SAR116 cluster alpha proteobacterium; assembly: GCA_902619615.1. GTDB lineage: Bacteria > Pseudomonadota > Alphaproteobacteria > Puniceispirillales > Marisalimonadaceae > Marisalimonas. Next base: position 55,936 of record CACNFD010000010.1, read on the forward strand.
TACATAGATCAAAAGTTAAGCCTGATGGTCTTTGGTCAGCAAGAGTGATGCTTGATAATTATGACTTAGTTGTGGATTTACACAGAGATTTTATAAAAGCTGGTGCAGAGGCAATAACATTAAATTCTTATAGTGTCACACCCCAAAAGTTAAAAAGATATAATCTGGAAGAATTATTCATACCTCTACAAAAAAGTGCAATTAGAGCTGCTATTGAGGCCAAAAAATCATCGTCAGTTGAAACTGACATAAAAATTATTGGCTGTTTACCACCACTAGTTATGAGTTATAAGACAACTATAGGTGTAGATAAGGACGAAGCAAAAGATACTTATAAGAAAATAATAGAAATTCAAGAACCCCATGTAGAAATACTTATTTGTGAAACAGTATGTTCAATTGAGGAGGCTCACATAGCAACTGAAACAGCTCTTACTACAGATAAAAAAATTTGGTTAAGTTTTTGTGTTAAAGAAGAGGATGGAGCCCTATTACGATCTGGAGAGCATCTAGAAGATGCTTTAAGAGAATTTGACAATTCAAAAATTGACGCTTTTTTGATAAATTGTGCTCCACCTGAAGCTATTCATTCTTCAATTAAAGTTATAAAAAATTTTTCAAAACCTTTTGGTGCCTTACCTAATGCTTTTGAAACAGTAAACAACCTAGACATTCATAATGACGTGTCAATTCTAAAAAAAAGATATGATTTAAACATTGATAAATTTGTAGGTGAAATGTTGAGTTACATTAAAAATAATGCTTCAATAGTTGGAGGATGTTGTGAAGTTGGTCCTCAATATATTGAAGCACTTAGAAATGAAATTGTTAAAATTAGATAAAGTGGTTGGGGTTAATAAAAAATGAAATTTAATGGAACTCAGAATTATATTTCAACTGAAGATTTGAACGTTGCAGTAAATGCAGCAATTTCACTTGAAAAACCATTATTAATTAAAGGTGAGCCAGGCACTGGAAAAACAGAATTGGCTAGACAAGTATCTGATAGCCTTGGATTAGGTATTATTGAATGGAATATAAAATCCACAACAAAGGCTCAGCAAGGATTATATGAATATGATGCTGTTAGTCGTCTCAGAGATAGCCAACTAGGCGATAAGAAGATAGAAAATATTGGAAATTACATAAAGAAAGGTAAGATTTGGAATGCTTTTGAGTCCAAAGAAAAATCAGTACTATTAATTGATGAGATTGATAAAGCAGATATAGAATTTCCAAATGACCTACTTCAAGAGTTAGATAAAATGGAATTTTTTGTTTATGAAACTAATGAAATAGTTAAAGCAAAAAAAAGACCCATAGTCATAATAACATCTAATAATGAGAAAGAACTTCCAGAGGCATTCTTAAGACGATGTTTTTTTCATTACATTCAATTTCCTGAAATTGATACCTTAAAAAAGATTGTTCAAGTACACTTTCCTGAAATTAAAAAATCATTGCTAGAATCAGCCTTACATAGATTTTTTGAAGTTAGAGAAATTCCTGGATTAAAGAAAAAACCATCAACTTCAGAGGCCCTAGATTGGATTAAACTTTTATTACTTGAAGATATTAATCCTATAGATTTAAAAAGTGATGGAAAGGATTTGTTACCCAAGTTACATGGGGCTCTCATTAAAAATGAACAAGATATTCATTTATTTGAAAGATTAGCTTTCATGGCAAGAGGAAATAGATAAAAGAATGTTTCTAAATTTCTTTTTCAAATTAAAAGATGCCAGAATTCCAGTTACATTAAATGAATTTTTTACATTTTTAGATTCAATTAAATTAGACTTTATTCAATTTAAAACTGAAAATTTTTATTACATGGCTAGAGCAAGTCTAGTCAAAGACGAAAGATTAATAGATCGATTTGATGTTGTATTTGGTGAATATTTTAAGGGCATTGAAACCTTAAAATTAGAAGATGTACTTGAACATTTAAAAGTCCCAAAAGAATGGCTTCAAAAAATGTTGGATAAGCATTTTACCAAAGAAGAAATTAAGGAGATAAAATCTTTAGGTGGTTTTGATGAACTAATGAAAACACTTGAACAAAGACTAAAAGAACAAAAAAAACGTCATCAAGGTGGTAATAAATGGATAGGTACAGCAGGTAAATCACCCTTTGGAGCTCATGGATACAATCCAGAAGGAATAAGAATTGGACAACATACAAGAGGGCAGGGGAAAGCTGTTAAAGTATGGGACAAAAGAGTATTTCGTGATTTTGATGATACTAGAGAATTAGATACACGAGGAATGCAAGTTGCATTAAAAAGATTAAGGCAATGGGCAAGAACTGGTATTGATGAAGAGTTAGATATAGATAATACAATTTCACATACTGCAAAAAATGGTTATTTAGACATAAAAACCAGAAAAGAAAGAGAAAATGCAATTAAAATATTACTTTTTCTTGATGTAGGTGGTTCTATGGATGACTACATTAAACAAGTAGAAAATTTATTTTCAGCTGCAAAAAATGTTTTTAAAAACCTTAACTTTTTTTACTTTCATAACTGTCTATATGAAGGTGTTTGGAAAAGTAACGCAAGACGATGGAAAGAACAATTTTCTACAACAGAAATTTTCAGGACATATGGTAAGGAATACAAATGTATCTTCGTTGGTGATGCCTCAATGAGTCCATATGAAATTTTAGTAGAGGGTGGAGGTAATGAACATTTTAATCAAGAAACAGGACAAGTTTGGTTAGAAAGAGCTATTGCCCAGTGGCCGTCAAATGTTTGGATTAATCCAACCAAAAAGGAGCATTGGAATTATTCTCAGTCTACACATATTATTAAAGAAATATTTTCAAATAGAATGGTGCCTTTAAGTATAAAAGGAATAGAAGAAGCAACTAAAATTTTATCCAAAACTAATTAAAATAAATAGGTAACTTAATAAATGAAAGAAAACAAAATTGGCGGCCAGTGTTCAACTCCAATAGTTCTTCCTGAACAGAAGGTTTTAAAAGAATGGTTGGATTATAATGGTCACATGAACGTTGCCTACTATACACTAGCGTTTGATAAATCCTTAGATATATTTTTAGAAGATGTACTTGGAATAGGAGAAACTCATGCTTATGAAAATTCTCAGGGTCCTTTTGTTGTTCAAGCTCATTATCATTATTTAAGTGAGATGAAATTAAATGAAAAATTTAACGTACGCTTATTTGTTGTTGATTGCGATAAAAAAAAGATGCACTTATGTTTAGAAATTTTTTCAAAGCTTCAAGAAAAAGTAATTGCAGTTGTTGAACAAGTTTTAATAAATGTAAATTTAAAACTACGTAAGTCTGAACAATATCCATCATGGGCTTTTGAAAAACTTCTCAAATTAAAAAATGCTCATAAAAATGCCTTATTACCGTCTGCTTTCGGAAAATCCATAGGATTAAAAAAGTAGAAAAAAATGATCTTAAAATTAATTTTAACATGTTTTTGTTGGATTGCTGTTTTACCAATAATTTACGGACTAAATTTTGGCGAAAGATATATGTTTTTTCTAATATTCATATATTTTTTATTATTATTTTGGATGTTTATCTTCTCAAAAAACACTACTAAGATAATTATTTCTCTTTTGTTTCTATTTACTTTTTTAATTTTAGATAATTTTCCATCAAAAGAAATTATTCTAAAAGCTGGGAACTTTTTTATTATTTTTTCTGCTTTTCTTCCAAGTTTATGGATTTTAAGGGCTACAGCTATCACAATGCCATCAGTTCAAAGCACTCAATCACTTCTATCAAAATTAAATTCAAAAAAAATACTTTCAGGGCTTCAAGTTACATCGCATTTTCTTGGCAGTGTAATTAATATTGGTTCTTTTCCACTTTTATCTTCTGTACTTCCTAAAAATTCAAAAATTAGTTTAAGACAGTCTGCTGGTGAAGCATCAATTCGTGGAATGAATACAGCGGTTTTATGGTCACCTTTTTTTGTTAGTTTTGCAGTTGGGCAGATTTATCTTCCTGAAATGTCAGCATGGATAGGGATTGGATTTGGAATTATTATAGCAACACTCTTTAATCTTATAACAATAAGATTAATTATTGGGAAATTAACAATTAATTATCTTTTTGACTCTTTATCATGTATTAAACCAATATTTTCAAGATTACTTATTTTAGCAATATCTGTATTTTTTGTTGGGCAAATCTTCAATAAGACTGCTTTGAATGCAATAATAATTGTAGTACCAATTTTAGTGTTTATTCAAATATTGAGACGACCAGAAACATCAAACCTCATTTTCAAAAATTTAAAAAATTTGATACAAAATTCTGGAGATGAAATGTTACTGATTTCAGTATCTATGTTTTTAGGGTCAATATTAACTAATTCTGTTGAGATTCAAAATATTGTTAGCAGTAATATAGGTGATTATTTCCCATTTTGGATGATGATCATTTTATTACCTTTTATAGTTTGGTGTTTTAGTCTAATTGGTGTACATCCAATAATTACGTCAGCTCCAATTTTATCATTATTTGGTCCTTTACTATCTGTTTGGGAAGCTGCTTTTTTAATGCAAGCGCATCTTATAGGTTGGTGTGCGGGTACCGCAATAAGTTTTACATCTCTTTCTGTTTTAACAAGTGCTGAAAATTTTAAAATCTCAATCTCAAAATTGGTATTTGGACCTAATTTGTTTGCCACCATTGGACTTATTTTTTTTGGGGCAATTATCCTAATTATATCAAATTATTTTTTGTAAAATTTCATTTGAATTAATTTTATCTAATTTATGTTCTTTATAAGAAACATAACAGACACACATCATTATTATTGTGCCTCCTAAAATTACAAAAGGATCAAATTTTTCATTGAAGATGAATAAACCTACCATCGATGCCCATACAAGTTGTAAAAATAATATAGGCTGAGTTACTACCATTGGTGCTACTTTTATAGCTTTTGTCATAGTTATATGTCCAATAGTTGCTATTATAGCAGTAACAGTAAGAATTAATAAAGCTTCAATTGAAAGAGGTTCCCAACTATAAATTGCTGATGGAATTAAAAAAATTGTTGTAAAAATAGATAGCATTGCAACAATTTCAGAAGAAGTTCTTTCTTTCGATACTATTTTAGCAATTAGATAAGACATAGTGAAAACTACAGTTGCCAATAACATACTTATTTGACCACTCTCAATTACCTTAAAACCTGGCCTTAGAATAATAAGAGCACCAATAAAAGATATTATAATTGCTAATAACCTGTGTTTATATAGAGTTTCTTTTAGAAAAAAACATGCTCCAAAAGACACAAAAATATATGTTAAAAAACCAATCGCCGTCACCTCTGCGACTGGCATAACAGACATAGCATAAAACCATAAAGTAACACCAATAGAGTGAACAAAACCTCTTAAAATAAATTTTTTCATCAAAGATCTGTGAGGTCTAAATTTCGTTAGTGAAATCAATGACGGAATTAATAGCATTGTCCCTATTGCATATCTTAGAAATGCAGCTTGAGGAGCAGGAACTTCTCCTTCTAAATATCTTACAGTTGCTGTGACACCTACAAACAAAATTGTTGTAATTACCATCCACAAAATACCAATTAAAGATTGATTCAAATCAAAATCCTTTATTTTATTTATCATGTTAATTAAATAATTTACTTAAGTCTAATTAATTGTTTTAAAATTACATTCCTTGGTAATTAGGACCACCACCACCTTGAGGTGTCACCCAATTAATGTTTTGAGTTGGGTCTTTAATATCACATGTTTTACAGTGAACACAATTTTGTGCGTTGATTTGAAGTTTTGGTTTATTATCATTTAAAACAATTTCATATACACCGGCAGGACAATATCTTGTTTCTGGATTGTCATATAATTCAAAATTAGTATTTATAGGAACGTCCTCATCTTTTAACTGCAAATGACAAGGTTGATTTTCTTCATGATTTGTCCCTGAAAAAGAAACATTTGTAAGTCTGTCAAAGCTTATAACATTATCAGGTTTTGGATAATTTATTTCTTTGTGAATACGTTTGTTATCAAGACTTTCATGATCAGTTCCGTGATGATCAATTGTCCAGGGTGCATTTCCACGAAAAATATATGTATCAATTGCACTGTACAATATAGCTTTCCAGAAACCCCATTTAAATGAAGGTCTAATATTTCTTACTTTATACAATTCTTTCCAGAGCCAACTTTTTTTAATAGAGCTTTCGTACTCTAATATTTCATCATTTTTATCTATGTTTTCAAAAATTGATTGTGCAGCAATCATTCCTGATTTCATAGCAAGATGAGTTCCTTTAATTTTTGGTACGTTAAGAAAACCAGCTTCACATCCAGTTAACATTCCACCAGGGAAAGTCAATTTTGGTAAAGATTGAACTCCGCCTTCATTTAACGCTCTTGCACCGTAATTAATCCTTCTTCCACCCTCCAGTAATTTCTTTATTGCTGGATGATGTTTGAAGCGTTGAAATTCAAGATATGGAGATAAATAAGGATTTTTATAATCCAAACCGATAACAAAACCTATTGATACTTTATTATTATCTAAATGATATAAAAAAGATCCACCGTAAGTATCATTATCTAGGGGCCATCCTGTAGTGTGCATTATACTCCCTGGTTTACTATTTTCAGGAGTCACTTCCCATAATTCTTTTATCCCAATGCCGTAAGTTTGTGGAGAGTTATTTGAATTAAGATTAAATTTTTCCATTAATATCTTCCCTAGATGACCTCTACAGCCTTCAGAAAATATTGTTTGTTTAGCTCGTAGCTCTATTCCTCTTTCAAAATTAGGTCCTTCAGAACCATCCTTTAACCTTCCCATGTCACTAGTAGCTACACCCAATACTTTATTATTTTCATCAAATAGTACTTCTGAAGCAGCAAAACCTGGATAAATTTCTACTTCAAGTTCTTCAGCCTGTTGAGCTAACCATTTCGTAAAATCGCTTAAACTAATTATGTAGTTACCCTTATTATGCATTTGTGGAGGGGTAGGTAGTTGATATGATTTAGTTTGTGTAAGATATAAAAATTTATCATCTTTTGCTTCAGTTTTTAATGGATTATTTTTTGCTTTCCAGTCTGGTATAAGTTCGTCTAATGCCCTAGTTTCAATTACTGCACCAGATACGATGTGAGCTCCAACCTCAGATCCTTTTTCAATCACACAAACTGATAACTCTGAATTACCTTTTTTACTTATTTGTTTTAATTTTATAGCCGCACTTAATCCAGAAGGACCAGCTCCTACAACAACCACGTCATATTCCATCATTTCTCTGTTAGTCATTAAATCGCCTTAAGATTTGTTTGAAAAAATTAACTTTACCACTAGTAATTTCTACAATTTGTTTATAATATTCATTTAGTAATTATTTAATAAAAAAAAAGGTCTAAAATGAACCCTGATGTTGGTATTATTTTATTAATTATATATCCTATAGTACTAGTTGGTGCAATTATTTGGTTTGGGAAACATTCTGTATCCCCTGATTAATTTCTTGATTTTCTTTTAAATCAACAGATTTAAAAGTTGCCTCAAATGGCATTGTAATGCATTTATGTCTATTTTTTATTTCCCTTATAGGTTCAAAAATCTCCATTTCAATTGGCAATTGATCTGAAAAGCCTTTTTCAGTGTTATCAAGCCAACTTAAGAATTCATTTAAAAAACTCTCATCTGGAACATTTTTATTTTTAAATAACTCAACAACTAATCCTGCAGAAGCCTCACATAGCGCACAACCTCTTACTACTGCCGAAATGTCAATTATTTTAGTTTCAACTAATTTTACCCTTACTTTTACTTCATCTCCGCACATAGGGTTACGCATTTCAAAAGAACGATTAAAATCTTCTAAAGCAATTATTTTTTTATTTTTAGCAGCAAGACTTAAAATTTTTTCTTGATAGATTGATAAATTATTCAATTATTGATTTACCATTAATAATACTACGCTAGCTACAGCAATTGCGTAAAATACATATAATAAAATGTGCGTGTTTTCGTAGACATTCTCTTCAGGAATACCATCTGGCAATTCTTTTTTATTTTTTTTCATTTTTTCCTCAATATTTTATAGGATATTTTCCTTTTTAATCTAATTACTTTACAGTTTACAAATAAATTTTCCATACAAAGATGAATACTAATAAAATTATAAAAAGTTGTACAATTATTAGAGTATCTTGACCGACTTCTCTATCAAAAACTTTATTTTTTATCATTGTATTTGCAAAAATATTCCTTGTTCTTTCAAATAAATATTCAAGAAATTTATAAAGTTTTTGATTTAATTTATTCACAAGATCTAATAAAGGCAAACAAACTCCAGGTATCATTTTTCTAAATATCCAATCACTATTTAGAATAGTTGAATTGATTTCGGAAGGATAGATTTTAAAATGCCATAAAAATATAAATGCTAATGCAGAAAATACTAAAAGCTGCATCTGTCCTACTATATGACTAAAGTCATAAGGTTGATAATGAATTTGATAAGGTAAAAAATTATAAAAGTAAGACGGTAAAACACCAATTAATATGCAAAGAATTGATGCAGAAATCATGGTTATTATCATATTCAAGGGAGCTTCTTTTGATTCAATATTACTTTTATTAGCAAAAAAAGCAAAGAAAGGAACTCTTATACCCGAATATATTAATACACCGGCAGAAGAAAATAAAAGCATAAAGTAGAAGAAAACTAGACCTTCCTTACCTAGTGATGACAATATTAAGGTTTTCGAAACAAAACCACTGAATAGAGGAAAAGCAGATAGAGAAACAGCACCTATAATTGTACATATAGCGGTAATTGGCATATATTTAAAGAGACCACCTAATTCAGAAGCTTTGCAAGTTCCTGTTCTATATAAAACTGCTCCCATACCCATAAAAAGCAATCCCTTATAAAGAATATGGACTATCGCATGAGCTACAGCTCCATTTATAGCTAATTCTGTACCAATTCCTATAGCAACAATCATAAAACCAAGTTGACTATTTAAACAATAAGTTAAAACTCTTCGCAAATCATTTTCAATAATTGCAAAGAACATGGGGTAAAACGTCATAATTGCGCCAATTAAGATTAGAATCTCAGTGCCGGCAAAAGATTTTGCAAAACAAAAAACAGCTAACTTTGTTGTAAACGAAGAAAGCGCAACCGTACCTATCTCTGAAGCTTCGGGGTAAGAATCCTGTAGCCAACCATTTAAAAGTGGAAAAGCTGCTTTTATTCCAAAAGCTATAAAAATTAACTGACCATATAAGGAATTAATATCAAAATTTTTAAATTCTGCATTACCATTTTCAGACATTAATAAAATTGCTCCTGCTAATAAAAACATTCCAGAACCAATTTGGAAAATTAGATATCTGAAAGCTGCTCCATATGCTCTTTTTGTTTTACCAGCAAGAATTAAAAAAACTGAAGTAATTGCTGTTGCTTCCCACCACACAAATAAAGTCAATAAGTCACCAGCATGAACAGCAGCAATAGCTGCCCCACTATAACTCATGATTGCCATATGCTGGTTCCAGTGTTTTACATGAGCCCCATACATGACATTTAATACAGCGGCCACATGAAAGATGATTGCAAATGGAAGTGTTAACGGATCTGATTGAAATAATATGAACTCAATATCCATTAGAGTAATTTTGGTATGTGTACCAAATCCTAATGTTAAGGCATAAGCTGATATTAGGATCAAAACTAACATATAAATTTGTCTTATGATATGTGGCAAAAAGGGTATTAATAATGCCCCAATTATCATCACAAAACCTGGAGGAAAATTATTCATCATAATAATCTTCATCTTTCATTAACAACAAACGTAAACTAATAGCAATTCCAAATATAATTATACATGATAAGAAACCAAAAATAGCCGGAAAGAATAATATATCTTCTAATGAAGTTTCTCCATGCCTATGTCCAATTAATTCTAAAATTAGAAATATAATACAGAGAAAGAGCACTGAAATGTTTATCTTACCAAATTTTTCAATTAAAAATCTCATATCTTGCTCACTATCATAGAAGTTAGACTTTGAAATGGTTCTATAAAAAAGAATAATAAAATAGTTAACAAAGAAGTTGTTATAGTTGGTATTAAAATAAGTTTTGGTATTTTAAAATTAATTTCTCTTTCTTTTTCAAAAAAGAATGCTCTTGCTGGGATTTCCAATAAATAAAATGCATTTAGCATAGTAGATATACAAAAAACAGCTATAACAACTACATAACCACTGTCAGCTGCACCTAACATTAAGTAGAATTTACTCCAAGAACCTGCCATTGGAGGAACGCCAATTATTGAAAGTGAACCAATAAAAAAAGCAAGAAAAATTAGAGGGGCACTTAAGCCGTGACCATTTAAGTCTGAAATTTTTGTAATTTTTGCTCCAACATACAAAGCTCCTGCTACAAAAAATAATGAAATTTTACCTGTAGCATGTGTTATAATGTGTAAAGTGGCGCCTTGTGTTGCCATTGAAGTAGCCAACGCTCCACCTAAAGTAATATAAGAAAGTTGACTAATTGTTGAGAATGCTAGCCTTGCTTTTAAATCATCTTTGTAAATAGCTATTATACTTGTTGCTAGAAGAGTAAATGATGCTAACCAAATTAACCATTCTGATGCACCTGTTTTAGCTAAAAAATCTATTCCAAAAACATTTGTGAGCACTATTAACATTGTAAATACACCCGCTTTTACAACTGCTACAGCGTGTAAAAGGGCAGATACAGGAGTGGGAGCAACCATTGCAGCAGGGAGCCATTTATGAATTGGTATTAGTGCTGCTTTTCCAATTCCAAAAACAAACATTGCTAACAATAGTGGAGCATAAACTAAATCTATTTTACCTTCTAAAACACCATTTTCGGACATTTCAAGAGAACCTGTTGCGACCCAAACCCATATAATTGCTGGAAGAAGTAATATGACAGAAGATCCAACCAATATGGACATGTATAATCGACCAGCTTTTTGAGCCATTTCATTTTGCTTATGAGTAACTAAAGGATATGTTGAAAATGTAAGAATTTCATAAAATATGAACAAAGTTAATAAGTCACCAGCATAGGCAATACATAAAGCGGCATGAATAGCCATCGCATAAAATGTATAAAATCTTGTTTGATTTTTTTCTCTATTTCCTCTCATGTAGCCAACTGAATAGATAGCTGCAAAAATCCATAAAAATGAAGCGACTAGTCCAAAAATAGTTCCTAAGGGTGTGATTTCAAAACTAATTGATATTCCTTCAGCAATTTTAATAATTTCTAAATTAGTGCTTTGATTAATAAGTGCTGATCTCATAATATTAAATGCACCCCAAGAACTAATCACACCACCAATTGGTCCTAAGCAATCTCTTAAAATTGTACTTTTTGAAATAAATGGAGTTAAAACACAAACAATTAGAGGTGATAAAATTGTGATTAATATAAAATTTTCAATTGATATCATTTTAGATCCCCAATTAATTTCTCAGCGGCTTCAAAACTTCCGTCTACAACCAATGAGGCATCTAAACCAAAATAAATATTTAAAAAA
>CACNFD010000011.1 GCA_902619615.1 uncultured SAR116 cluster alpha proteobacterium
TTCATTTTTAAAATAAATTCGTTTCTCTTTTTCTTCACTAATTATGCTATCAAGTACTGCTTTTTCTTTTAATCTTACAAATTCTGGAACTTGTTCTGAAAATATTAATTTTGTTTTATTGATTTCTGCATTTAATCTGCTGTTTTCAGCTAACAAAAAATTTTGTCTATCTTCGAGTTTATTTAAAAGTAAAGTTTCTTCAGATACATCATAGCTTAAAAAAACATCCCCTTTCTTAATTGCTTCATTTTTTTTAAAATTCAAATTTTTGATTATTCCGTCTTTTGACGATTTGATGACAATAATTTCAGTTTTAGTAGAAACTATTCCATTACTTTTAACTACATCTTCAATTTTATATATAGTTGACCATAAAATTGAAGTGCATAAAATAAAAAAAATTAAACCAATAATATATAACCTAGACATAAAATTATCTCACTTGGACATTTTTTAAAATTTCATCTTTTGGTTTATCATCTACTATAGTTCCATCTTTTATTATTATTATTCTATCTAAAGATTTTAATATGTCAGCTCGATGGGATGAAATAATAACAATGTTATCATTAAGTTCATTTTTTATAAAATGAGTGAATTGATTTTCTAAATGTCCATCAAATGAGTTTGTGGGTTCGTCAAAAAGTACGACTTCAGGATTATTGATTAATGCTCTTGCAAGACCAATTACTTTTCTTTGTCCCCCAGAAATATTCATTCCATTAGATACTAGACGTAAATTTAAGTCATTTTTGATGATATCAAAGAGGCCGTATTTACTTAATTTATTTATGACTTCATTTAAAGATTTTTCATTTTGATCTTTAGATCCAATAAGAATATTTTCTATAACAGTACCATCAAACATAATTGGAAACTGTTCTAAAAATCCAATTTTATTTCCTAATTCTTGATCGGAAATATGTCTCTGATTAATATCATTATAAGTTATATCACCCTTTTTAGGTTTTAATTTGCCTGATATACAGTTCAATAATGAAGTTTTTCCACTTCCTACTTGTCCGATAATTCCAACTTTAGTTTTGTTAAAAAATTGTAAATTAATATTTTTTAATATTATCTTTTCTTCTAAATTAAAACTAATTTTTAAAAGCCCAACCGATTTTATATGATTTAATTGAGTTGTTTGATTTTTATCTTTTAGTGACATAATTTCATTTATAACATCAAAACCTTCATATGCCGCTTGACTACCACTTACTAGTCTTGATAAATTTCCTAATGGAACAAGTGCGCGACCCGTTAAAATAATGCATCCAAATAAAATTCCAAATCCTAAACTACCATTAAGAACCATTATTGATCCAAAAAAAACAGTTAAGATTTGGCACATTTGAGAGCTGATTTGTATAATATCAGTTATTATTGTCGATGAATTAAAGAGTTTTGTTGAATTTTTACTTTCATTATTATTTTGGCTAATCCACTTTTTTTTAAAAATATTAATACCAGGTAAAAACCTTAAATTTAAAAAATTAAAAAATATCTGATTATAAGTTGAAAATTTTTTGTTGAGGGTAGTTTCTACCTCTGATCTCTGATTATGTCTTTTTCTTGCTATTATAATTAATGTAAAAATTATCAAAATAGATGCTAAAAATGGTATAAGAAATAAATTTCCAGCTAAAAGATAGATTATAGTTATAAACAATACTAAAAAGGGTATATCAACGAAAAGAATAGGAATACCTACTATAAGAATTTCACGAAAATTTTCATTTTTTTTTATCAAATTAGGTTGATCATTCAAAACTAAATTTGATGGTCTTGAGCTTTCAAAAAAAGTTTCGAAGATTTTCTCTCCAAATTTTTTATCAAAATTTTCTTTTACATTTGCTATTGAAATAGATTTTAATCTTTTCGAGATTAAATCAAAAATTAAAATAAGAATAATCCCTGTTGTCAGAGTATATAAAGTTGTAATCGAAGAATTACCAATAACCTTATCATAAACTAGTATGATAAAAAAAGAAAAAGCTAGAGCAAAAATGTTAATTAAAAAAGAACAAGCACAAATTTGAAACGCTATTAGTTTTTCTTTAAATATAAAGTTAAAAATAAAACTAAATATCTTCAATATTGATTACCTATAGAAATCTATTATATCTAAAAATTTGATTAAACAATAAAATGTGCAAATTGTATATGTTCATAAATTGTATTTTATTATTTTTTTTAAAAATCTTTAAAATATTCATTGTCTGAGGCTTCTGATCAAATGTGGTAGATGGTCCCTCCGCCATTTAATATACATAAATATGTGATTTTACTATATATAATTTAAATATATATTTACCCACAATTTTACCCACAACAAAAATATAATATTAATCATAAAACCCGCTCATGGGGTTACTTTACCCTTCCCCAATCATCATTAGTTAAAGATAAAGGGGTGTTCGGCGCATTGACCGTAGTCCATCGAAAGCAGACCAAGGTTCAATAATAGGTTACTGTTGTATTTGTAATTCATTTTTGTTTGTAACTTTATAATTTATATTTAATCTTAAAAATTAATTAAATTTTTTTAAAAAAAGTGAGTTACCAAATGTATTATGATACTAGTAAAAATGACCATGGTTTACCCTACAATCCTTTCAAAGCCCTTACAATTCCTCGCCCAATTGGATGGATTAGTACAGTGAATAAAAAGGGAATAGGAAATCTTGCACCTTATAGTTATTTTAATGGGCTTTCTTATAATCCTCCATTTGTAATGTTTTCAGCTGGAAATCGTGCAGATGGAAGTAAAAAAGATAGTGTTTTAAATGCTGAAGAAACTGGCGAATTTGTTGTTAATATGAGTACATGGGACACACGTCAACAAATGAATGACACTAGTTGGATAATGGAACCTAATACAGACGAATTAGAAAAAACTGGTTTAACAGCTATAGATTCAATAAACGTAAAACCTAAAAGAGTTGCTGAATCTCCAGTTCATTTTGAATGTAAATATCATCAAACTGTCCAACTTCCAGGAAAAGGAGGGTTACACAATGTTGTATTTGGACAAGTTATTGGTATTCATATAAAAGACGAATTCATCACTGACGAAGGCATAGTAGACATCTTGAAAATGAAGGTAATCGCTAGATTAGGATATAATGATTACACTTTAGTAGAAAAAACTTTTTCAATTGTAGACTTCAAAGATAAAGGTAAAATGACTAAAAGTTGGAGATAAAAAAGCTAATTAATTTTTAGCAAAATTCTGAATAAAATTACTAAATTGACATTAAATATGCTTCTTTATTTTATTTTAAGTAATTAATTAGGTATTTATATAGAATTTGTTACTTAAAAAAGATCAATTAAATTAATATATTATGTAAAAAAAAATTTTTATTAATAGAAAAAAATTTTAAAATCCTTAGGCTTATAACTAACACTAAAAAATAAGGGAGAATTAAATATGGAAAACATATTTTCAAAATTGTTTTCAATTTCTGTAGTTTCTCTGTTCAGCATATCCAATGTTATTGCCGGAGACCTTCCAAAAAATATTGCTTGGACTGCTTATGGAACTACTTCATCAGGTTATGCTCAATCTGTGGGAATTGGGCAAATGCTTAAAAAAAATTATGGTACTGACCTAAGGATTATACCTGGGAAAAATGATGTTTCAAGAATGGTTCCTTTGAAAGCTGGACAAGCTGAAATCTGCGCATGTGGAATAGCAAGTTTATTTGCGCAAGAGGGCGTGTTTATGTTTGCAGACAAAAAATGGGGGCCAATGAAAGTTTACAATATGTTCAATAATATTGGAAGAAATGGTCAAACAGTTGCTACAGCCAAGGATGCAAACATTAAAACAATGGCTGATCTGAAAGGGAAAAGAGTTACTTGGGTAAAAGGATCTCCAGCTCTTAATGGGAACATGGCAGGTTTTTTAGCGTTTGGTGGCTTGACATGGGATGATGTTATTAAAGTAGAGGTTTCTGGTTATGGAGCATCTGCTAATGCGGTTATAAATGGTCAAGCAGATGCAAGTATGGGTTCTTCTGTAAGTAGTATTTTTAATAAAACAAATGCTTCACCTAGAGGTCTTTTCTTCCCACCAATGCCACATAACGATGAAGCAGGTTGGAAAAGAGCAATAGCTGTAGCCCCTCATTTTGCTAAAGCAGTTGTAACAAACTTTGTAGGATCTTCCGATAATAATAAATCTTTTGAAGGCATGAATTATCCTTATCCAATTTTTGTTACAATGGAAAAAACATCTGAAGACTTATCATATCATCTGACTGAAGCAGTTATGGAAAATTATGATCAATTTAAAGATTCTGGACCAGGAATGGACGGATATCAATTGTCTAATCAAAATTTTAGTTGGATTTTTCCATATCATCCTGGAGCAGTTAAGTATTATAAAAAGAAAGGTGTTTGGACATCAAAGCATGACAAACATAACGCAAACTTAATAAAAAGACAGGATGTCCTAGCTAAAGCTTGGCAGAAAACTCTAAAGGGTAATTTATCCGGTGACGCTTTTAAGAAAAAATGGCTTGAAAATAGAGCATCTGCTTTAAAAGCTGCTGGTATGCCAAATGCATATAATTAAAAAATAAATCTGATAAGGTGAAACTAAGTTTCACCTTATCAAAAATTGGAATTTATTATGTCCAAAAATCAAGTAGAAGTTTCCATGATTAGAAATAGAGCTCCTAATATAGTGTCTAATTATATTTTAAGGTTTGCCTCCATTTTATCCACTATGATTTCAATTTACATGTTGTTCGGTGTTGGGAATTTTTTAGGAACATACGTGTTACTAGATACTGAGTATCTTTATGCTATGATTGCTTTATTACTACCTTTACCGTTTATAATATATAATCCAACTCCTAGAAAAGGAAACAAAATACCCTGGTATGATATAATTTTTGCTGCCTCAACTTTTATAATTGCAAGCTACTTTTGTTTTAGTGGATCATTAATATTAGAAGAGGGTTGGGAATATCTTGCACCAACTCATGCAAAAATAATGGCATTTATTTTGTGGGGCTTAGTTTTGGAAGCTAGCAGGAGAGCTGGTGGAAATGCTATTTTTATAATTTGTCTAATTATTTCTGTTTATCCAGCAATTTCAACTTTTTTTCCTGGATTTTTGAACGCACCAGCGCAACCATGGGATACTACTGCCACATTCCATATTTTTGGTACAGAAAGTATCATGGGTATACCAATGACTGCTTTTGCAACCCTGGTAGTTGGTTTTTTAATTTTTGGAGTAGCACTTCAACACACAGGAGGTGGATCCTTTTTTTTAAATTTAGCATTTGCACTTTTAGGTACTAGAAGAGGTGGGCCTGCAAAAGTTTCAATTTTTTCTTCTGGTCTGATGGGGTCAATGAGTGGGAGTGTGATTACAAATGTTTTGACTACTGGTGTCCTCTCAATCCCCGCAATGAAGAAAACTGGTTTCAAATCGTCTTATGCTGCAGGTGTAGAGGCATGTGCATCTACAGGTGGTGTGCTAATGCCACCAGTTATGGGAGCAACTGCTTTTGTTATGGCAACTTTTTTAGAGGTTCCATACTCTGAGATTATTATTGCAGCCGCTTTTCCATCTATATTGTATTATTTTGGTCTTTTTATGCAAATAGATGCATATGCAGCAAGAAATCATCTTAAAGGTTTACCTGCAAAAGAACTTCCATCTATAAAAAAGGTTTTAAAAGAAGGTTGGTATTTTATATTTGTGTTTGTAATGTTAATTTTAATGTTACTTTACATGCAAAGAGAAGCACAAGCCCCATACTATGCCACCGCCACGTTATTAATAATTAATCAAATCGTTAAAATTCATAGATGGAATTACGATAAATTAATTCATTTTATTGAAAGTGTTGGCAGATTATTTGCAGAACTTGCAGGCATTCTAGTGGCAATTGGTCTAATAATTGGTTCACTAACTTTTACTGGTAAAATTGGTACTATTACATACGCGCTGGTAAATTTTGCAGGTGATTCTATATTCATTCTTCTTATCATGGGTGCACTTACTAGTTTCATACTAGGTATTGGTATGACAGTAACAGCTGCTTATTTGTTTCTTGCAGTAACTCTTGCTCCTGCATTAACAGGTAGTGGCTTAGATAAAGTAGCTGTTCATTTGTTTATGTTATATTGGGGCATGATATCTTTTATAACCCCACCTGTGGCTATTGGTGCATTTGCTGCTGCATCAGTTGCTGGTGCAAATGGAATCAGAACTGGTGTAGAAGCTATGAAATTAGGAAGTGTTATTTACTTTATTCCCTTCTTTTTTGTTCTTAATCCAGCATTAATTGGAAGAGGTTCAATATATGATATTTTGACTGTCTTCTTTTCTGCAATAATTGGTATTATTCTTATTTCAAGTTCATTACAGGGATATCTAATTGGAATTGGCGATCTGAAAAAATCAAAACACTTGGAATGGCCAATAAGGATTATGCTTGGGTTTTCAGGTATATTAATGGCTCTTCCTGGTGGAAAAGTTACAGGGTATTCAAACTACGAAATTAATATTTTTGCAACTGCACTATTTGTCTTACCAATTTTATACTTATTAATTTTGAGGTTAAAAAAAACAAATAAAATTAAGACATGAGCAGAAATTTTTTTATAACACTAAAAATTATTGAACATTAATTAGCTTTTCCATAAAACTTTATTGCATCTGCAAGTGTTTTGTCTTCTTTTATAAAATGCAATGCAGAAAAAATAACATTATATATATATCCATCTGGTTTTAACTCAGCCTTCTGTGATTTAATCCAACTATCTTTTAAATCTTTATCATTGGAAACAAGATTTTCAGAATCATAAAAACTTTTACCTTCCAATAAATATCTATAAAGCATAATTACAATTGCTAAGCCATTTCATTATAAATCATCTAAACGTAACTAACTTTGTAGACTAATTTGTGGACTGAAAACTTATTAATCTATAAAATCTTATTAAATCAGAGATGATTAAAATAAAATTATGAGGAGGTTCTTTTTTTACACTGGTTCAGGCAATACGGTAGTTACTGCAAAATATGAAGGGAAATTTTTAAAATATGAAAGAAGATTACAGAGTAGACCCAAGAAATATACATTTAGATCAACGTAAAAAAGATACAAGACGTGAAGCATGGGATAGAGATCACATGCCTACAGATTGGGAAAAGCCTGTGCAAAAAAGTAATAAACAAATATCAAATGCGACACCAGTCTTTATATTTGCTTTTTTTTATATTTGCATATTAGTAATGATTGATTCAATAAAATAAATATTTAAGATATTAAATATGCAAAAAATTATTTATGATACTTGGAATATTGTTATGAATCATAACAAAAATCCTCTTAAGAATATCCCAGACACTAATGTAAGACATATGATAATGCAGGTCTTAGCATGGATGTGGTGTATTGTATTTTCTATGTATTTTACAAGCATGTGGATTTTTGGGATAACAATAATTGCACATCTGATTTTATTGAGTGCAGTTGCAGTTACTGTAATAACTTTTGAAACTGCACGAAGAAAACCCAAATTTTTTGGTAGTTACTATACACCTAGTAGAAGTCGAGCAATATACGTTGATGGAAAAAGAATAGAATTAGACCCTAATGATAAGGGTGGAGAACACGAATAAATTAAAAATTTTATATTTGATGTCATGAAATATCCTTATTCGTTTCTTTTAAAAACAAATATACTCCTCCAATCATAATTAATAATGAGCCGGAAAGACTTAAAAAATCAGGTAACTCTCTGAAGATTAAATAATCATACAACAAAACAAAAATTAGAGTGCTGTAAAAAAAAGGTATAACAAAGTTCAACTGATTACTCCTAAGAGCCATTAAAAAACAGATTTGTGCACATATCATAAGAAATCCTATAAGAATGCAAAATAATAATTGTAAAAAAGTTGGTGTTTGCCAGAAAAAAATAACTATTAATGATGATAAAATTAGTCCAATGAAATTATTTATTAGTAAAATTTGTGTATTCTTTTCGTACTTAGTTAAAAGTTTTATAAAAATCGTCTCTAAGCCCAAACAAATTGCTCCAAAAATTGAGACTAATGCTACTGGTTCAACGTATAGATTAGAAAAATCAGGCCTAATTAAAATTAAAGCACCTGTAAATGTAATTATAATTGCGATCCACCTATATGAAAAATATTTTTCTTTTAATATTATTATTGAAAATATCATTGCAAAGACTGGATTTGAAAAGTTAAGAGCAACTGCATCATTCACTGGAATAAGACTAGATGAACCAAATAAGATTGTTGCACCTATCCATCCCAAAGATGTCCTTACGAGATGTAGTTTTGGATTTGGTGACTCAATTTTAATTTTATTAAATAAAGTGAATATTAATACAAAAATAAAGCCATATAAGAATCTTGATTGGCTTATTTGGAATGGACTCAATGGCTCTCCAAAATATTCTTTTCCTAATATTTTAGCAACAACTGCAGTTCCACCAATAAATGCAGAGGCCGCCAACATATAAAAAATACTAAATATAATTTTATTATTTACACTTTTATTTTCACTCACTTCGTTACCTAAAAAAATTTAATTAGACCAATTTAATTTTCTGATTTATTCTTTTTATATATTTTAATTAATTTTTATCTGACTTTTATTATTTTAAAATGAAAATAGAACCTTTTAATATATCTTATCCCAAGCAAATAATATTGGAAATCAAAGAAAAAGTTGAAATGTTTCCATGGCATGAAATGCCAAAAGAAGGCGGATGGTCTTTTGGAACAAATATAGATTACATGAAGAATTTAGCTGATTATTGGACTAAGAAATATGACTGGGAATCTCAAGAGCTCAGATTAAATCAACAGTCTAATTATAAAACAAAAGTAGATGATATTGATATTCATTTCATTTTTAAAAAATCTTCTTCCCCAAAGGCTATTCCGTTAATTTTAATTCATGGATGGCCCGGCTCAATAGTTGAATTTCTGGATATTATTGAACCACTTTGTGAACCAGAAAAATATGGAAATAAAGACGAAATTTGCTTTGATATTATCGCTCCCTCTATTCCTGGTTTTGCATTTTCAGGTAAACCAGCTAATCCAATTGGACCAAGAAAAATTGCTGAGATTTTTAATAAGCTTATGACCAAAAATCTTGGTTATGAAAGATATGTTGCTCAAGGAGGTGATTGGGGTAGCGCAATCTCTACATGGCTTGGTTTTGATCACTCAAAAAATTGTAAAGCTATTCATATTAATATGCTTCCCGCAAGACATATAGATGGACCAAAAACAGAGGAAGAAAAAAGTTGGGATAAGCAATTTAATATAGATTATTTCTCTCAAAGTGGATATTTTGCAATACAAAGCACAAAACCTCAAACACTTAGTTACGCCATGATGGAGAGCCCTGTAGGTGTGGCTGCTTGGATAGTAGAAAAATTTTACCATTGGTCTGATTTAAAAGATGGAAGTCTAGATTTGACATACCAAAAAGACGATTTATTGACTAATATTATGATCTATATCCTAACTAAATCATTCAATACATCATCTTGGATTTATTATGGTAGAGTCAAAGAAGGAGGACGAATACTCTCTAAGGAAGGAAGAATGGTAGAGGTTCCAACTGGATGTGCTGTTTATCCAAAAGAGTTTTTAACATGGCCTCCTAAGTCGTATGTAGAAAGGCTTTTTAATCTAGTGCATTGGACTGAAATGAAAAAAGGTGGACACTTTGCAGCTCTTGAGCAACCCTCTTCTCTAATAAAAGACATTCAAGATTTTTTCAAAAAAGTCGCCATATAAAATTAATTTATCAATTGAATTTTATTTATTAGTAAATAGCATAGTAGCTTAAATATATGATGTTGTAGACATGTGTGTTTTGTATTGTGTGTAGTGTTAGATATTCAAATTCTAAATGGATGCACGTAGGTCAACAATTTATGACCGATAATTTTGACCCCAAAACATTAATATGGACTTTTAGAATTTAAAACTTTTCATTTAACTCCTGGTAAGGGATTAGGCATTTTTACTTTGGATAACCAAGAAAACTTGAAAAAGCATTTATCTGACATAAAAAACTTCAACAAAGATTACGAAGATAGATTTTCTTGTAAAGTCACTGTAAACACAGGAATTATTAATCTTGGTTTATACTATAAAGCCTAGAATAACATTCAAGTTATTATTAAGTTAACTCATAATGCTAATAAATATAGGATTCATTTCTATTGAAAAATTAAAAGAAGTAAGGATAAATATATAAAATTTTAATAAACAAGATGTAGACTAAAAAATTATTATTATATAAAATCTTACTAAATCAGATGATTAAGTTGAAATAATGAGGAGGTTGCCTCCGCCATAAATTCAAAATTCTTTAAAATTTATTACAACTACCACGACTACCAACTGGTCCTTCAAGAATTTCACCTGCGCCCATCATTGCAGATGAGTATAAATATTCTTTACTTTCATAATTAATTGATAATGTGAGCATGTATCCACCATAGTAATCTTTATTAATATAATGAGATACCAATATCACACTTCCATTAGGTTTAGTTCTCTTACTAATTATTTTATAGTTTCTTCTGAATTTTCCTGACACATAAATTATTTCTTTGTTATTTAATTTTATCTTAAAATTTTCTTTTATTCCCTGATCTTTATAGGAATAAATATTATTAAGCAAATCAATGCCCAAACCAACTTTAGAAGAGCAATTAAACACATCTCTTTCTTCACTAAATATAGGATTTGAAAAAATTATTAAAATAATCAAAAGGATATTTTCATATAAATTTCATTGTTTAATAAGACTCAATAATTTAAGTTTATCATATGTCATATAAACAAAAAAGAGTTCTAATTTGGTGTGCTATATTGTTTTGAGGATTATTTATTTTAAGAGATTATATTTAAAATCATAAGCAATTCGTTGGTTAATCTCGAAAAATATATTTATTAATTCACTGCAAGATTTATCTATTTGTTGTTTTCCATTACCTTAAGTAATTGTAATTCTTTTCCTTCTATTTCTCTTAATTTAAGTTCATTGCCATGTGGGTCCATATTTTCATATTTTGTAAGACACTCACGAGCTGTAATATCTTTCCATATTTCCTTTTTACCATTTGGGTATAATATCTCATAAACACGTTTTGTCTTATCCCACGACTTAGGGCGACCTTCATTCATTTCATGTTTCATTCATCAACCTTATTTTGAATAAGTTTTATTTCAAATTACAATAATAATTTTTGGCCATATAATCTCTTTTAAAAGGAACTCCTGTTACAAATTCTTTCCAAAGATGCTGATTTTTTTCAGCCCACTCATTAAAGCCCATAATTAGTATATTTTCACTTTCAACTTGTTCATTAGCATACCAAGATGATAAATCTATTAAAATATTTTTTGATTCATTATTAGCATTTTTATAATACCACTTTAATGATTGACACAAGTTATAGCCAGTATTAACTACTCCAATTAACGTAGTTCTACATAACATCGCTTTAATTTGATCAGATTGAGAAAGTTTTTCAAAGTTAAAATTCACGTCCTGATATGGTTTACATTGATAATAAAGCGAACCAATTTCTAGCGTTCTAACATTTGCTTTTGTATTAAAACTAATGCAAATAAAGAAAATTAAAATCAAAAATTTTTTCATGTTAAGCCTCACAAAGTTTTTGATTGATTTATGTTTTTGACAAAATTTCTTCTACTAATTTTTGTACTCTGAATGCCTCATCTATTGTCGCTAAATTATTTGGCTTATTATTTATTTTAAGTTCTAAATGATCAAGTTGTGCCTTTAAGCTCACAGCTCGTGGATCATTGGGTTCTTCCCTTAGAGGAATAAAGTTGTCGCCCATTGATACTGAATCTTTATAAAATTCTGCTACTTTTCTACTTTTTTTTGAGCCTTTAATGGTAAATTCCTGCCGATCAGGTTGAACTCCACCAACACTTGCTAATATGTTTACTGGCAAACCATCCTTATTTTCAAGTTTAGCTAGTACAGCTGTTTCACATAAAAGTGGATCTGCTGGATAAGAAGTGTGGGCCCACATTACTTTAAGAGGCCCTACTACACGTTCAGTAAAAAAAAGAAAATGAGATATTACCTCTCTTGTCATACCACCTTCTTTTTTGAATCTTAGCCAATCGGCTTCTTTTTGCCACTGACGTGGCCAAGAAGAATATGTAACTATAATGTCAACACCAAGCATTTCGCCCATCTCACCATTATTTTTGCTATCCAACAAATCTTTCAAAGCTATACCTGCTGCTTGTGTGAAATTAACAGCTATAGGAACATCATAATTTTGAAGTTTTTCTATAAAGTTTTTGCTATCTTGAATATTTACACCAAAAGGTTTTTCCAGAAAAAGGGTTTTACCCATCTCTACTGTTTTCAAAGCATATGTCTCTCTTACTGAAGGAGGACAAGCTAAATAAACCAAATCAGCCATTTCTATAGCTTCATCAGCATTTTTCATAATTTTAGCTTCACTATCTTGTTTTTTAGCTTTTTCACAAGAAGCGGGGTTAGGGTCCCATAAATAAATAGGATTAAATTCTTGATGTTTTCTCATATGTTGAAGCATTCGAGTTCCCATTATACCTAACCCAATAATAGCAACATTTGTAGTCATTTTATTCCTATTAAATTTTAAATTAAATCGATATTAATCTATCGTAATCTACAATTGAATTTTTTTAAAGAAAGGTCAACTTATGTCCACTATAACACCATCTCAGGATCCGGAAACAAACCCTAGAATTAAAGCTGTTTTTGACGATATTCGTGCCACACGTAAAAGTGATTTTATAAATAATTTATGGTATTATCTTGCATTTGATACTGAATTACTTGAAGCTACTTGGCGTGACGTTAAGGAAATAATGGCAAAACCAAGTCATCTTGATCCTTTAACAAAAGAACTAATCTATGCAGCTGTTTCTATCGCTAATAGCTGTGAGTATTGTATACATTCTCACACTGCTGCAGCAAGATCGAAAGGTATGACTGATAAACAATATGCTGAGTTCTTATCAATCGTATCGCTTGCAGGAAGAACAAACCATTTACTAAATGGACTAAAAGTACCTGTAGATAAAGAATTTAATCATGAGAGTAAGTGATTAATTATTATGCTCCAAAATGAAAGGTTTTCAAAATGATTACACGTTATACCAGTCCTAAGGTAAAAGAACCGGCACCTAAACTGTGGTCAAACTGTATAGTGTGCGACGGTATTGCATATATCGCCGGTTTGACGTCGCGAAACGATGATGGAGTAACAATTGATGGGAAAGATGAATATGAACAAACTAAAATTATTTTCCAGAAACATAAAGCTTTGATTGAGGCAGCGGGAGGCAAGATGGCGGACTTTACCAAACTGACAATTTTTGTTACTCGGATTGAAAACAACAAACAGGTCTGGAAGGCAAGATCAGAATTTTTTAGAGGTAATTTTCCAGCATGTTCATTAGTAGAAGTTTCAAAACTAGCAACACCTGATATATATGTAGAAATTGAAGGTATCGCCCATATTGGAAAAGGAAAATGATACAATAAAATTTTGAGTAACCTGGTTAAAAATGATAATTTAAAAAAATGAAAATTTACTTCGTAATATTCTTATCTTTTACATTGTTTGCATGCAAGGCTAATGAAAATATATCGTCAATATCAGATAGAGTTACAAATGCTTCAAATAAGATTGTCAGTATAGTTAAATCAGAAAAAACAAAAAAATCTTTAAGAAATCAAAATTTAAAAAAAAGCAAAATAAACTCTAACTTAAATATTCATCTAATTAAATTTGTTGAATGGGAATGTGGAACTTTTTTTCTTTTAAAACCAGTTTTGAATGTTGGATATTTTCCAAATTATAAATCCGGTGATATTTCTGTAGGTGCATTAACCCTGGAAGCAAATGAAGAAATGTTTCCAGCATTTCATGAAGTAAATGGCATTGATAATACATTTATGTGGGGTGGTGATAAGTTAAATGATTACAAGATAGTTATAAAACCTGATAATACCGCTTATTATTATGATTTTAGCAATGCAAAAAGAGACGAAATAAGAGAATCACAACAAACTCTCAAGTGCAATAAAAAAACTTTTAATTTAGAAAAAGAAGAATTTCAAAACTACACAAATAGTTTTAAAAATATTTTTAAAAAATATGGCTTTAATTTTGATTAAATTTTTATTGATAAATTTTAGTAAAGAAATTAAATGACAAGCTTAAAAACATTAATAATTTATGCCATATGTTTTTATTTAGTTATCATTTTGATAATGTTTATTTTTCAAAGATCTCTATTATATCTTCCTTCTAAGGAAAAAATAGATCAATCTTATTACGCTGAAACAGGATTAAAAAAAATTGAATTTATAACTTCTGATGGATACGTACTTAAGTCTTTATTTAAGAGACCATCTAGCAATGAAAAAAGTATCATAATGGTATTTCATGGTAATGCAGGTCATGTTGGACACAGAGTTGAAAAATTCAGACCATTTCTAGAAGAAGGATATGGATTATTTTTAGTTGAGTATCGAGGTTATGGTGAAAATTCTGGAAAACCATCAGAGAATGGTTTTTATAAAGATGGACAAGCAGCTATAAATTTCTTATCTGAACAAAACATACCTAAAAATAAAACTATTTTATATGGAGAGTCTTTAGGATGTGGCTTGGCTGTAAAATTTTCAACACAATACACATTTGAAGCAACAATACTAGAAGCTCCATACACATCAATTGCTGATGTTGCATCTCGTCATTATTGGTATCTTCCTGCTAAATTACTTGTATTAGATCGGTTTGATATAATCAGTATAATAAAAAATATTAAATCTCCATTACTAGTTATTCATGGTGAAAAGGATAATGTAATTAGTATCAATTTTGGGAAAAAAGTTTTTAAATCTGCACCAGAAACCAAAAAAGCTATATTTGTAAGTGATGCAGGTCATAACAATCTCTATGAATTTAAAATTTACGATAAAATTAAGCATTTTTTAAAAGAATTGAATAAATAAGATTATTGACTTTATTTTTCAAATTCAAATATCTAATCTTAAATTATAAGAAATTCTAGATTTGAAAGGTTATAAAATGTCATTTTTTACAGTATCCCATTGGGAAGCAAAAACTTGGAACAAAGAAGATGAAGCAAAAGCAACAGAAAAATATGTCCCTATGATATTATCACTAGGCGCGAATTCAGTAAAAATGTGTAAGACTGAAGAGTTAAAATTTATGGTTATAACAGAATGGCCAAATGGAGCAGTAGCAAAAGAAGCTGCAGAAAAAATTGCAAGTGTTAGAGAACAAGCTTCTGAAGAATTTGATAATGTTATGATTAGCAGTCATGCTGGCGAAACATTTGCATCAGGATAAAATAAAAAAATTTAATTTTATTAAAATATTAAATCTTTATTAGAGGAAACTTTACAAATATGACTGATGCAAAATTAATTAGTTATACCTTTAATGATTTTTCTACTGAAATTGAAATGGAGTCTTTTCTTCACCTTATGGAAAAACATGGAGATGAATTCTACAAGAAATTAAAAAAACATGGATTAATTCGCTGGAGGGTTAACCAAATATGGAATAAAGCTGGAGGGTTTGCATTATCCTCAATTTTTGAATATAAGGACCAAGAAGCTTTTGAAAAAAGCATTGAAGAAATAAAAAAGTTTGAAAAAGAGCACGAAAATTATTTTAATAAAGTCAATATGAAAAGAACCTCTAGTAGATCAATCAATATGCTTGATTTTAATTATTAATTGGTTGTGTTAGTTAAGTATTATTTATTATGGAAAGTCAAGAAGGATGTTAATTAGAATTTGCTTAAGTTATATCTTTTTTTTGTTAACTATCAAAACTGCATTTGCTGAAATTGTAAATGTTAATAATGAACAAATTAAAGAATTATCTAAAAAAAATATTCCAATTGTAGATATAAGAAGAAGTTCTGAATGGGATCAAACTGGAGTTGTTCCTAACAGTATTTTGTTAACTTTTTTTGATAAAAAGGGAAATTATAATTTAGATGAGTGGTATAGCCAATTACGTTTAAAAATAAATGAAGGGGAACCTATTATTTTAATTTGCCGAACAGGCAGAAGAACTAAGATAATTGCTGAGATGATGGATAAAAAATTTGATAATGTTATATATAACGCAAAAGGTGGAATCACCTCGTGGATTGATGAAAAACTAAAAACTGTTAAACCTTGATATTAGGTTATCCTAATTATTTAAACAGATTAAAAATTATTGTTAAAATAATACTAATTATTAAGCAGGTCATCACAGGAAAGAAAAAAGTAGAATTACCAGTTTTAAATAATATATCACCTGGTAGTTGTCCTAAACCAAGTTTTTTGATGTAAGGATATAATAGACCTATTATTAATAAAATTATTCCAATTATAATTAAAATTTTTTGCATGTTTATTTGAAAATTAAAAATATTATTAAGCAAATCAAAAAAGAATTTATTATTAACATATTCTTTGTTTTAACTTTTTTTTTAAAAAGTGGAGCATTCCATCTATTTGCATAATCTAGATCAACATCATCTTTTGCAAAAGTTTTTATGATAACTTTTTCCCTTGTGTTTCTATTCTTGGAAAAATTATCAAAAAATTTTAATAGATCGTTCAACATCTTTTATTTTTCATAAATTCAATTATTTTTGTCTCAGTTTTTTTATAGCACTTGCAATGTCTTCATCTTGAATATTTAGGGCTTTTCTTTTAATTCTTAATTTATGTGCTTCTTCTAAAACATTAGCATGAGTAAATCCTATAGGTGGATCGAATTTATAACTTGCTAGTTCAATAAGTAAACCTAATGGTTCCCTAAAATAAAGTGAATCCATAAACCCTCTATCTTTGATACCAGTATTTGGAAAACCATTATCACTTAAGTTTTTCTCAGCTATTCTAATAGTGCTTTGACTCACCCAGAAAGCAACGTGATGGACGCCTCCACATTCATTTTTTAATTTATTTTTATCTGGTATTAAATTTTCATTAGTAAAAACTGTTACAGTAGTTCCGTCCCCACAGTCAAAGTATAAATGATTTGTATTTAAGTCATCTAAATTTGGCTGTTCAAAAATAAATTTCATTCCAAGTATATTTTGCCAAAAATCTATTGAGGTTTTTTTGTCAGCTCCATTTAAGGTGATATGATGTATGCCTTGAGCTTGAATTATACTATCCATTTTGTTCCTGTAAGTTAGTACTTTAAATTTGTAACAATTTATAAACTAATGTCAAAAGTCTAAAAGAAACATATAATCTTATTTGTAATTATAAAAAAGTTATCAAAATTAGTTTATATAAAATTTTCATAAATTATATTTAAGTAAGTTGCCTCACAAATACAACCTGGTGAAAATTTCAAATTTTCATGCCAATTGATTTTAAGGAATTTTCTAGTTGTAATTTTTCTTTATCATCAAGTGAAATTGATGATCTCATAGTATCCCTAGGTATTTTTCCTAAAACCTTCAAACAATACTTGATACGAGCTGTTGCAAAACTTGGTGGATATTTACCATAAATATTTTGTGCTAAAATTAATAACTTTTTATCTAAATCCTTGGCTAAATCAAAATTTTTACTTTGAATATTAGTAATTAATTCAACAATTTTTTCGGGAACTATTGCAGCCAAACTAACTTGTGATCCGTCACTGTTATATTTGAAACATGGGTAGATATGCTCATCACCAGATGCCATTACTAAAAAATTTTGATTAATACTTTTTAAAAATTTATAGTTTTCTATGTAGCTGTTCGTATTCCAACTTCCTTCTTTTATCCCAATTATGTTTTTTAAATTCATTAGTTCGCTTAGGGTTTCTTTTGTATATGAAAGATGGCCAGAGTTTACGCTAGATTGATATATAAATATTGGTCCCTGAACTGCTTCTGATATAATTTTATGATGTTCATAAATCATTTTAGTGCTTATTCCTTGTGACCAAGAAAAAGGAGGAAATATCAATATTGCATTTGCTCCACTTTCTTGCATTTCTTTTGCAATACGAGCAGCTTTTTGTGGATCTTCAAAATTAACACCTGAAATTATTGATGATTCTTTTTTTATGCTTTGTTTTATAATTTTTAAAATTTGCAATTGTTCATTGGCACTTAGAATGAAATTTTCACTAGCATGTCCATTTACTAATAAACCCTTAATACCTTTTACATTTGAAATATCCCTGACATGTTTAGCTAAATTTTCTGCATCTATGGATTTATCTGTTTTTAAAGGCACAATATTAGCAGCATATATTCCTTTAAATTTACTATTCATTTATAAAAACCTTTTAATATCAAATAAGCTCAAATCTATATCTTTGCCTAAAATCTTTTCAGCTAGTAATTTGCCCATGTAAGGACCACTTGTGTATCCTGAATGAATTGAACCGATTACGTAAGCATTTTCATAGTTTGGTATTTCTCCAATAATAGGCATTGCATCATCAGTCTCAGCTTCTAGACCTAACCATACTCTTGCTACTCTAGAACTTTTTAATCTTGGGATTGCATGACATGCCAACATCATGTTACCAATTAAATTTTCAGGTTTTGTTTCTGTATAATTATCTTCAATATTTCCAATCCCTGGCCAACCACCACCAATTAATACTGTGCCATTTTTGAACTGTTTAAGTGATAATTTTCCATTAGCAACAGTAATGACTGTATCCATAATTTTTGGCATTCTCTCACTTACTATTAATTGTTGTGGAAGGCATTTAATTTTAATATTTATTTGTAATAACTTTAGTGTTTTCTCTAAATTCACTCCCGTCGCTAGTATTATACTTGAAGCGGTAAGTTTTTCACCATTTTTGAAAATAATTACATATTTATTTTTATGATAATCAATT
This sequence comes from uncultured SAR116 cluster alpha proteobacterium, assembly GCA_902619615.1. GTDB lineage: Bacteria > Pseudomonadota > Alphaproteobacteria > Puniceispirillales > Marisalimonadaceae > Marisalimonas. The sequence goes on from CACNFD010000011.1 coordinate 18,979, forward strand.
TTAGAAACATCATAATTTTCTAAAATTTTTACTTTATTTTCTTTTAGAGCTTTTGAATAGGCATTACCCGTTTGATTAGCACTTACGTAACCATCCATTTCACAAAAAGCTGCGCATTTAATGCTAGAATTTATGTTAGGATCAATTCGTTGTGCTTCTTTTATCGATATAATACTTATGTCTGCTCCATAATACTTTCGTATCTTGGATCTTTCAATCAAAAGTTTTTCTTCATCTTCTGTGAAGGCTAAACAAAGTCCATTTTTCTTTTCAACGTCTATTTCTTTTGATAACCACTCACTTGTATTCATCCAGAGCTCCCAACCTTTTTTGGCATAAGGTATTAATTGTGCTCTTGTCATATGCATTGTCAATGTTCCAGCATTAACACCTGAAGCACCTCTGCAAATAAAATTTTTGTCTATAATAGTTACGTTTAGACCATTTTTAGCAAGTTCTAAACCTGTAGAACCACCATTAATACCACCGCCTATTATTGCTACATCAGTTTCTGTCATTTTTATAGAGGAGCCGCTTCTACTTTTGTTATTTTTTCATAATCAAAATCACCTAACACTCTGTCAAGTGGAACCGGCCTAATAGGAGATCGTCCAGTTAAATAACCTAAATTATCAATTTCATAATTTAGATATTCCGCAACTATTTTTGAAGCAGCATATTGACAAGTCCTACCTTGGCAAGGTCCCATACCAAGTCTAGTCCAAGATTTAATTTGATTAATATCTCTAGCTCCTTGATCAACCGCTCTTAAAATTTCACTTTTTGTAATATCCTCACACCTGCAAATGACTGTACCATTATCTATATTTTCAATTATTTTTTTAGGAGTAGAATTTAATTTAGAGATAGCTTTAGAAAATACTTCATATTTATCTAATTTCTTTAAAATTTTGTAAGTATTTTGATCAAATTCTTTTTGTGAAATAATTTTTTCGTCATATAATAGAGTTGAGCTAGCAAGTAAACCCTTGTCACTTGCTGCCAGGGCTCCAGAAATTCCTGCACCATCGCCAGCCAAATAAACACCTCTAACTGAAGATCTCAAAAATCGATCAACTTTTGCTATCCAGCCACCCTTTTGCTCATCATAAATATGTTCAGCCCTTAATAATCTAGTAATATCCGTGCTTGGTATTAAGCCGTGGCCAATGGCAATTGTTTCTGAAATTATGTTCTTAGCCTTTCCAGTTTTTAAATTTCTTATTTTTAATTTTATACCTTCATCTACTTCAAAAGCTTTTTCAATTGTAGAATTTGAGTAAACAGGAATTCTATTGAGAAAAATTTTAAAAACCCATTTTATACCATCTCTAAAATTTTTTGGATTTGTCATTAGAGAAAAACTAGATTTAATCCAATCTATTTTACTACTTGTATCTACTATTGCATCTATTTTACCACCGAATTGAATTACATAGTATGCAACCAACATCAAAAGAGGTCCATTACCAGCCAAAACAATTTTTTTACTTGGAATAAAATGGTGCGCTTTAAGAATAATGGTACAAGCCGCAAGCCCTATAACTCCTGGGATCGTCCATCCTTCAAACGGTATAATTTTTTCGTAGGTTCCAGTTGCTATAATTAACGATTTTGATTGCCATTGTATTGTAGAAGTTTCATTAAATGCATTTACTTTAAACCCTGGAGAAACTTGCCAGACTGTATGATTATATGCCGTTTCAATTTTAAATTTTTTGATCTCATTAGAAAGCTGTTTTTGAATTTCGTTTTCTTTAAGCTTTTTTGAGATACTTTTGTATGTTTTAGGAGGTGCTCTATAAATCTGACCACCTGTGTTAGAATTTAAGTCTACTATTAAAACCTTAAGTCCTTTTTTTGCGCAGTTTACCGCTGAACTCACACCACTAGGTCCAGCACCAATAACAATTACATCATATTTTCTATTATTTATCAAAATCGCCAACTTTTATTTTCATCCCGTCTTTAATAAAAATATTACACGAAATAACTTTTTTATCATCTATAAGTACTACACATTCTTGACAAGAGCCCATCAAACAAAAGATACCCCTGCTTTGCTTTTTTTTGGGCGACAATCTTAATTTTTTTATATTATTTACAAATAAAACTAAAGCGAGACATTCACCCTCATAAGCTTCAATTTTTTTATTATTTACACTAATAATAACCTTTTTGCTTCTATCAAAATAATTTGAAACTCTTAAATCCACTTTTTAACTTCTATCTTTTAATAAATAACTTTTAACAAACTTTTTAAAATTTTATTTTTAATATTACAATATAGTCATCATCATTAAAAATATCTGCAAATTGATTAGGCAGTAATACATGATTTACACAAATTTAGGCAATTAATTATTTTATTGAATAAAATTCTATCATTATATTATAATTTATCTAACGATATTAATGTATTAACTAAAAAGGAGGTCATAATGTTTTTAAAATTATTCAAAACAATTGCAACTCTATTGATTTTCATCTCAATTTCAGCTGTTACACAAGCCCGATCTTTAGATGAGATTTTAAAATCAGGAGTTCTCAAAGGCGGTGTTAACCCTGGCTTACCACCACTTGCTAAATATGATGATAAAAATAATTTAGTAGGTTTTGATGCTGACATAATGGCAAGATTGGCTGAAATGTTAGGTGTTAAATTGGAACTCGTTAAAGTTGGTTCCCCAGACAGAATACCATTTGTTGCAACTGGAAAAATTGATATTGTAATGGGTGCTCTTACAAGAAATTATAAGAGACAAAAAATAGTTGATTATACTGTACCAGTTCACACAGAGGTTTTTGGAGCACTTACAACTAGTAAAAAACCTTTTGCTGCTGTAATGGATATGAATAGAGAGGATGTTAAACTTGCTCAGGTTAGAGGCTCAATGCCAGCTGGATGGGCAAAGAAAAATCTAACTAAAGCAAAAATTACTTTATTCGATAACTATCCTGACGCAATGAGAGCTATTGCTCAAGGAAGAGCCGATGCTATTGTAGATGTTGTTGATTTTCTCGGTGAACACATGAATAAATATAAAGATGTTAAATGGCAAGTTGTAGATAAAGCAATTGATACTTGGTATTGTGGCATTGGAGTTAAAAAAGGTAACGCATCCCTTCAACAATGGTTAAATGTTGCTCTATATACACTTCATAGAGCAGATTTTGTTGATGAGACTTGGGAAAAATGGTTTGGAATACGTCAAATTCACAGTGTACAACCACAACCTTATTTCTAATCTATTTTCAAAAATTATTTTACCCTCTATTGTAAAAAATAGTAGAGGGTAAAGCATGGGTTATACATTAGTTTATACACAAGTTTTAGAGTTTCTTCCTTATCTTATTAAAGGTGCTTGGATTAGTTTACAAATCGCTATTTTGGCTTTTTTTGGTGGAATGTTTTTTGGCTTAATATTAGCTACAATCAGAACCTTTGGTAATAATATTTCAAATAAAATTGTAATTTGTTACGTTACTTTCTTTACAAACACTCCACAGCTCGTCCAAATATACTTTTTATTTTTTGCATTACCTGAATTTGGAATTTTGTTATCTCCTTACATAGCAGTTCTACTTGGAATGACTTTAAATGCCGCAGCATATTTATGTGAAATCCAGAGGGCTGGGTTTTTGTCTATTAGGCAAAATGAATTGGATGCAGCAAAAACTCTAAATTTTAGTCTCGTTCAACAAGTAAAATATGTGATTTTACCACATATAATGAGGGTTCTGTTTCCGCCTCTATCTAATCATTATATTATTATGACATTAGGAACTTCAATGGCAGCAATATTTGGTGTTGAAGAATTAACAGGAAGAGCATTCAATATCAATTCTGAAACATTTCGATCAGTGGAAATATTTTCTATAACAGCTCTTATATATATTGTTATCACTTTTATAGCTACATTTTTACTAGCAGTTATAGGAAGATATTTTTTCAAAGCAAAAATAAGGATTATTCAATAATGGAAAGATTAATTGAAGAAATACCTAATTTTTTTACAATTTGGAATGTAATTTTTTTAGCTAAAGCCATGGGTGTAACTTTTTTGCTAACTGCTATAGGTTGTTTAGTTGGTTTTAGTGTTGGCGGATTATTAGCTATTTTTAGGAAAACAAAATCTTTTTATTTACTCCCTCTTAGAATATTTATAATCATTTATACTGAAATTTTTAGAAGAGTACCTTTTTTAGTATCTCTATTATTATTTTTTTATGTTTTTCAAATAATAAAAATTTCAGATGATTTATTTCTCATAGCAACAATTACTGTCTGCATAATTGCTACAGCATATATAGGCGAAATAATTAGGAGTGGTATTGAGTCAATTAACCAAACGCAGTGGGATGCTGCAACAGCAATGAACTTCACGTATTATCAAACTTTAAGGGAAGTAATATTTCCTCAAGCTTGGAAAGTCATCCTTCCTCCAGCATTTGGATTTTTTATAATGTTTATTAAAGATACTGCTCTTGCATCACAGATTGGAGTAATGGAGCTTACATTTGCAGCTAAAATACTAAATAACAAAGGTTTTTCTCCTTTATTATCATTTGGAACAATTTTAATTTTATATTTTATTCTTTCATTTCCTTTAGATAGATTTGGAAAGTATATGGAGAAAAAACTTGCCTCAAATAGAAATTAAATCAATTAATGCTTTTTACGAAAAACTTCATGTACTAAAAAACATTAAACTAAGTGTAAGTAAAGGTGAGATCGTTAGTTTAATCGGTCCATCTGGATCAGGCAAAAGCAGTCTTTTAAAAATGCTAGTAGGACTATTAATTCCAAAATCTGGTAAGATGTATTTGAATGGAAATTTAGTTAACTTTAAGAATCAATCAGACCTAAGAACGGTTCGAGAACAAATAGCAATTGTTTTTCAGCAATATAATTTATTTCAAAATATGAATGTCTTAAAAAATGTTTGTATTGCACCTACTAAAATCCAAAAAAGAAATCCCAAAGAAGTTAATGAACAGGCTATTACCCTCCTAGAGAAAGTAGGATTAAAAGATAAATTAAAATCTTATCCAGACGAACTTTCAGGAGGACAACAACAAAGAGTCGCTATTGCTAGAGCATTATGTTTAAACCCACAAATTTTACTTTTAGACGAAATTACGTCAGCATTAGACCCAGAGTTAGTAAAGGAAGTTTTAGATTCAATAAGATTACTTGCATCTGAAGGTATGACTATGTTGATTGTTTCTCATGAAATGAGTTTTGTTAAAGAAGTCTCTAGCAGAGTGGTTTTCATGGATGAAGGATCAATTATAGAAATAAATAATCCAAAAAATATTTTTGAAAAGCCAAAAGAAAAAAGAACATTAGATTTTGTAAGTAAAATACTTAAAGAAAAATGATGTATTCATTTCTTGAAAATTCTACTGATATTCATATTCATTGTTGTCCACATATAAATAAAAGAAGCACGGATATTTTTGAAGTAATTAAGTTCGCTGAAAAAAATAAAATGTATGCGATAGGTCTAATGGATAATTTTTCTAATACATCTGGTTATGCATCATTAGTTAAAAAAAATTTTCCAAATTTAAATCTAAAAATTTTTGGTGGTCTCATTATGGAACCTCCCGCAGGAGGTGTTAATTATGAGAATGCTAAGATTTCATTAGAATATAGTTATTTTGAAAATGATGGAGCAAAATTTATTTCATTTCCAACCCACCACACAAGATATATTGCAAATCAAGAAAAAAGAAAATCAGATTATATTGAAGCTTGTTTTTATGTACCCGATAGTGGCCCTACAAATGAAACATTGAAGATTTTAGAGTTAATTGCAAATAAAAATGTAGTTTTAAATACAGGGCATTTATCACCGAAAGAAACTTTAACTTTAGTAAAAGCGGCTAAAAGTCTAGGAGTAGAAAAAATTTTAGTTCCTTCAAATAATTTTAATAAAACAACAATAGAAAAATTAAAAATCCATAATGTTTACTTTGAATTTTCTTATTTTTTTGTTTCTAAAGCCACTGAGGTTCCACTTACACATGTTGACGATGAGAGGCATAAAATTAAAGGACTGACATTCAAAACTTTAAAAGATTTAATTGAAGCTGCTGATCCAAAAAATGTTATTTTGTCAAGTGACTGTGGTGTTTCTATTCTTCCCAAACCACATTTAGGGTTTTATCAATTTATAAAACAAGTCCATGAATTAGGGTTCACAATGGAAGAAATTGATTATATGATTAAAACTAACTCAAAAAAGCTTTTTAGAATTTAAAATGAAAAATAATATACAAAAAGAATTATTAGATCTACTTAAACAAATTATTGAAATTGATACATGTTATCCTCCTGGAAGTAGTAAAGTTTTTGCGAAGTTTGTGACCTCATATCTTAAAAACAGTGGATTACGAATAAAATCATATGGTGTTGATAAAGAAAAAATAAATATTTGTGTTTCGAATTATAAAGGACCAAAAAAATCAATAGTTTTTAATTCTCATATTGATACTGTCAGACCAATATCAAGTGAATGGAAAACAAACCCTTTTGATTTAAAAGTAGAAAAAAATTATTCATTCGGGCTAGGAGCAGTTAATTGTAAAGGAAGTGCAGCAGTTCATTTATATTTAGCAAAAAATTTTAAAAGACTTTTTCCAAATATCAAAGAAAATATAGATTTTACATTTGTTACTGATGAAGAAAATCTAGGACCTGATGGCACGAAATATTTAAAAAAACTAAAAGTTATAAAACCTCATACCCTAATTTTAGGTGCCCCAACTAATAATAATTTCGTAATTGAAGAAAGAGGTGTCTTTTGGTTAGAGATAAATGTTTCTGGTAAAACTTCACATGCTGGTGAACCCCACAAGGGCATTAATGCTATTCAAAAATCTGCAAAAATAATTAATGAATTAAATTTAAATTTTAAAAAACATTTAAAAAAATATAACATTGGAACTCATAAATCCACGATTAACGTTGGTATCGTATCTGGTGGAGAAAATGTGAACGTCGTCCCATCAAAAACAAGAATAGTAGTTGATAGAAGAATTACTCATAAAGAAGATGTAAAAAAAGCTTTTAATGAAATTAAAAAATTTATCCTTAAAGTTGATAAATCAGCAAAAGTGAAATTTCTTACAGGCACTAATCCTTTTAAGTCGAATAAATCAAATATTTACCTTAGGGAATTATCAAAATCCAAAGAACTGATAACTGGACAAAAATCTAAATTTTTACCCTCTATTGGAGTAAGCGATGGTAGATATTTTGCTGAAGATGATGTTAACATTATTAATATTGGTCCGGGGACAGGTTCAGAGGGTCACAAATCTAATGAAAAATTGATTAACAAGGATTTAGTTCATTATTTTCTTTTGTTAGAAAACTTTTTACTTAAGTTTTGAACTAATTAATTTTAATTTTGGGGATGAATAAATATGAAAAAATACAACCATTTTGTTAATGGAAAAGAAATGTTACCAAATGGTGGTGAATATTTTGAAACTGAGAATCCGTATACATGTGAAAAATGGGCTGAGATTGCAAAAGGTAATGCTTATGATGTTGATATAGCTGTAAATGTTGCAAAAGAAGTTTTTGAAAATAACTGGTCCAAAACAAAACCAACCGAAAGAGGTAAATTATTAGTTCGATTAGCAGAACTTGTAGAACGAGATGCTCAGAAATTAGGAGAAATTGAAGTTCAAGATAACGGAAAACTTATAGCAGAAATGGGAGCACAAACTAAATATCTTGCAGAATGGTATAGATATTTTGGCGGACTAGCTGATAAAGTTGAAGGAGCTGTGTTACCGTCAGACAAACCTGGTATTTTCAACTTTACAAAATATGAGCCGTTTGGTGTTGTTGGTATGATAACGGCATGGAATTCACCTTTATTACTTTTATCTTGGAAACTTGCTCCTGCACTTGCAGCTGGCAATACTGCTGTAGTAAAACCTTCCGAATTTACATCAGCTTCTACTTTAGAGTTTATGAAATTAATATCAGAAGCAGGTTTTCCTGACGGTGTTGTTAATTGCGTTACAGGCATGGGTGTTGAAGTCGGACAACCACTTGTCGAACATAAAAATATTTCAAAAATTGCATTTACAGGATCAGATATTTCTGGACAGAAAATTTATGAAACTGCCGCAAAAAAAATAATGCCTGTATCTTTAGAATTAGGTGGAAAATCACCTAATATTGTTTTTGAGGATGCTGATTTTGAGGCAGCTATTATGGGTGTAATTTCAGGAATATTTGCTGCAACAGGCCAAACATGTATAGCTGGATCTCGACTTTTAGTTCAAGATTCAATATATGAGAAGTTTGTTGAAAGACTTGTAAAGGTTGCGAGTGAGGCAAAAATTGGAGACCCTATGTCTTTAGACACTCATGTTGGCCCTGTAACAACTAAACCGCAATTTGAAAAAATAATGAGCTACATTGATATTGCAAAATCTGAGGGAGCAAAGTGTCTTTTAGGTGGTAAAGCATATTCTGGCACAGATGTAAAAGGTAATAGATTTGTAGAACCAACAATTTTTACCGACGTTAATAATGATATGAGAATAGCACAAGAAGAAGTTTTTGGACCGGTATTATCTATAATTCGTTTTAAAGATGAAGATGAAGCTATCAAAATTGGAAATGATGTAATTTTTGGATTAGCTGCCGGCGTTTGGACTAATGACATTGGAAGAGCCTTAAGAATGTCTGATGCACTCAGGGCTGGTACAGTTTGGGTTAACACTTATAGAGCTGTAAGTTTTATGTCTCCATTTGGTGGTTATAAAAGATCAGGCAGAGGAAGAGAAAGTGGACAAGAATCCATTAAAGAATTTTTACAAACAAAGTCTGTTTGGATAGCCGAAAAAACTTCTGTGTCTAATCCTTTTATAATAAGGTAAATAATCATAATTTTTGAAAAGAAAATTTTTAAATGAAATAATTTTTTGGTATATATTTGATATTCAAATTTTTTACTAAAATTTTATAAAATTTATATTATATTCAGCTAATTATTTTATAAAACTATGGAATTATTTTTATGACTACAATTTTTTTTGGTTCAATAGGAAGTATTGTTGAAACTTCAGAAATACAACGAAAAGCATTTAATAAAGCTTTTCAAAAATTTGGATTAGACTGGTATTGGAACGTTGGCAATTATATCAATATGATTCAAAAACCAGGAGGTATTAAAAGAATAAAAAAATATTCAAAGTCTAATCTTTCAAAGATCGAAATAATGGAAATTTATAATTTAAAAATAAAATATTTTAATGAATATTGTATAAAGAATTTAAAACCAAGATCAGGCGTGGTAGATGTGATCAAATTCTCAAAAGATAATAAAATCAAGATAGGTTTTATTACAACTACTTCCAAAGAGACGATTGATATAATTAAGAATAATTTGTCTAAACATATTAACTTTGATAAATTTGATATTATTACTTATGATAAACACTCTAAAAGAAGAAAACCTTACCCAGACATTTATGACTATGCTATTAGTGAACTGAAGTCAAAAAAATCAAAAACGTTAGCAATAGAAGACACATTAAGCAGTGTTCAATCTGCGAGATCTGCTAACATTAAAACTATTTTCTTTCCTGGTGAGTATGCAGTTTATAATAACAGTGAAAAAGTTTCGTCAAACATTTTTGAAGATGTTAGAAATTTTTTTGAAAAAAATTAACTTTAGAAATGGCTAAAGTTGAATTAAATAATATTTCAAAAGTATGGGGAAATTTCGTTGCAGTAGATAACTTTGATTTGACTATAAAGGATGAAGAGTTTTTGGTTCTACTCGGCCCATCTGGATGTGGTAAAACTACAACAATGAGAATGATAGCAGGTCTGGAAGAAATAACTTCAGGAACTATTAAAATCAATGATATTATTGTGAATAATTTAGAACCTAAAGACAGAGATGTTTCAATGGTTTTTCAATCCTACGGTCTTTATCCAAACATGACTGTATATGAAAATGTAAGGTTTCCATTGAAAATAAGAAAAATAGAAAGTTCGTTACATGAAAATTTAATAATGAATGCTCTAAATATGTTAGAATTAAAAGATTTTATGAATAGGAAACCAGCAGAATTATCAGGCGGACAAAAGCAACGTGTTGCGCTAGCAAGAGCACTTGTTAGAACTCCAAATCTTTTTTTAATGGACGAACCTTTGTCAAACCTAGACGCAAAATTAAGAGTATCAACAAGAGCACAAATTAAGCATCTACAAAATGAACTTAAAATTACCACAGTTTATGTAACACATGATCAAGTTGAAGCCATGACACTTGCGGACAGAGTTGTTGTTATGAATAATGGAAAAATTCAACAAGTTGCTCCCCCCCAAGAAATTTACAATAATCCACTAAATACCTTTGTAGCTTCTTTTATAGGTAATCCTGCGATGAATCTTGTGGATATTAATTTAAAAAATCAAAATATTACTAATAATGATTTTCAACTCTCCAAATTAAAAATGAAAGACGGAAAATATATTTTAGGATTTAGAGCTGAAGATGCGAGAATTGAGGAAAATGGAAATTTCAGTGGATCTATATATTCAATCGAACATCTCGGAGATGTCACATTAGTTACATTTAAATTAAAAAATAATTTAATACACGTAAAAGCGTCTAACAATTTTAGAGCAAACATTGGTGACTATATTTCAGTAAAAATACCTATAAAAAAATGTCATCTTTTTGATTTTAAGAATGGAAAACGTTTAAATTTAGTCTTATAAAAATTAATTAAATATGTTAAAAAAACATACACGTCAATTTAAGTAATCTTCAAATCTTGAAACATCAATGATGTTTATTTAACAGTGGGAGTAAAAATGTCAAATAAACCAATTTTTTTTATAATAATATTAATCTTAGCTGCTGGTGGTATTTACTTTTTTTCTAAAGATCAAATTAATGTAGCGTTGAAAAGTGATGTTGACGGGAAGTGCAATATAGAGGCTAGAGTTAGTATTATTGGAAATGAGTTTCCTGCTATTCAAACAATAGGAAAAGGTGTAAAAAATTGTGTTGGTGCAGTTGTTAAAACTAACTTGACAGCTGATCATCAAAAAATAAATGTAGCTGGAATGAGTAGTGAACCAGCGGAATACACATCAGCAATTGTGGCAAACACTTCAATTATTCCTTTATTAAATAATGATTTGATAAGACCCTTAGATAATTTAGTTAAAAGTTATGGTAATAAACTAAAAACAAAGCAATTAATAACAATAAATGGAAAGGTAATGGCCGTAGCTTTTATGGCTAATGCTCAACATTTGATTTATAGAAAGGATATTTTAGAAAAGTTAAATTTATCGACACCAAAAACTTACGAAGAAATGCTTTTAGCAGCAAAAAAAATTCGAGAAGCGGGACTTTCTAATTACCCAATAGGTGGTGCTTACAAAGCAGGTTGGAATTTAGCACAAGAATTTAATAACATGTTTATAGGATATGGAGGCAAACACTTTAAAGAAAATACAGCTGAACCTAATGTAAATTCTGACGCTGGTATTAATGCACTAAACATGATGAAATCACTATCTGAATTCATGAACCCAGATTTTTTAACTCATGATAGTAATACAACTACTGCAGAATTTCGTGCTGGTAATGTTATCATGATGAATATGTGGGGAAGCAGAGTTGCAACCCTTACAAATGCTGAAGGTGTTACTGACGAAATTAAGAATGGGACAGATATTTCAGGTCCACTAACTGTAGGAGGAGGTACAATTCCTGCATCTACACTTTTTTGGGATGGTTGGACTATAGCAAAGAATATTAATGATAAAGAAGCCGAAGCAACATTCAAGGCTATGATTCATGCTATTGATCCTTTAATTATTAAAGATGAAAATGTGAAAAATGAAGCGGTATGGCTTATAGATGGTTACACCCCTACAAACACTGCACGTGGAGTTTTTTCTGCAGTTGAAATGAAAACAAAACCATACCCAATGCTCCCTTACATTGGTCTAATGCATTCTGCTATAGGTGCAGAATTAGCAGATTTTATGCAAAATAAAGAAGATGCAAAAAAAACCTTATCAGATATTGAAGATGCTTATCGAGCAGCTGCAAAAGAGAAAGGCTTCTTGTAACATTAACTACCTTAAATTATAGGTTTAAATATTTTGATTATATTTAATGAAACATAAAACTTTCTTTTGGTTTATACTTCCCACATTTTTGGCAATGTTTGTTTTTATTTTTTTGCCAATAATATCAACTGTATTACAATCTATTCACACACCACATGATAAGATACTAATTACCACAGAAAATTGTGACCCCTTTGGTTGTAAAAAAGTGACAACTTTAGATCATGATGCAATTAACAAATTAAAAAGAAACGAACCACTAGGAAAGTTTGTCGGTTTAGAAATTTATTTTGATAGAGGTCACCTAGCAATAAAAAATGTAAATAAACTTTGGCAAAATAATGATAGCATATCACAATTTTTAACCTCTTTATACGATTTGCCATTCTACAAAGCTCTTTTTTTTACACTTACTTTTACATTCACTGTAACTCCAATAATGCTTATATTAGGATTTTTGATTGCTTTGGCGGTTAATAATATTAATCAAAAATTACGAGGAATGGTTATTTTTTTTTCCTTATTACCTATGATTGTAACACCTCTTATAGGGTCTATAATTTTATTTTGGATGATTGACTCAAGAGGAATTATTGGAACCCTCATCCAATGGATGTTTAACGACCCTTTCCTCTCACTTAAGGCTTCAACATTGCTCACATGGATAATGCTAATAGTTTATGGAGTTTGGCATGCAATTCCTTTTTCGTTTATAGTCTTTTATGCTGGTTTGCAGACAGTTCCAAAAGATCAAATTGAATCTGCAAGAATTGACGGCGCAAGCAAATTTCAAGAAATAATATACATTACTTTACCTCACTTGATACCTTTAATAACGTTTGTAACTTTAATACAGCTTATGGACAATTTTAGAGTGTTTGAACCAATAGTTGGCTTCAATGCAGAAGCTCATGCAACTTCACTTAGTTGGATAATTTTTAATGATCTTGGAGGTGAAACTCGCCAACTTTCCTCAGCGGCTTCGAGCTCAATTTTAACAATCTTAGGTATAAGTATTTTATTGTTGCCAATTTTAATACGAACATGGAAGGATTTTTATTTCAAAAAATGATCAAATATTTTAAAATAAAAAATATATCCATATATTTACTTATATTTTTATGGTTGACACTTGCATCTTTTCCTTTCATGTGGACATTTTGGGGTTCTTTTAAAGTAGAGCTTGATTTTTTTTCTATTTCTAATTGGTATAATGCAGTTGTTGGCAAAAACACCTTTGAAACCTACGAAACTAATTTTACAGGAGCAGGTTATATAGGTGCATGGGTCCAAGAAGAATTTTGGAGATCTGTTTTAAATTCTGCAATAGTATGTTTTTTTGTAGTGACAACTTCACTTACAATAGGAACTTTAGGAGCTTATGCTCTTTCAAGATCTAACTATAAATATACGTTTTGGTTACTAATTGTTGCTTTAATCTTCAGGGCTATGCCTCCAATAACACTTGTGGCAGGTTATTTGCCAGCCTTTTTTGAATGGAACATTTGGGGTATATTGCCCACTACAATAATAGTTCTTGTTGCAATTAACCAACCTTTTACTCTTTGGATGTTGTATTCTTTTTTTCTAAAAATACCAAAAGAACTTGACGAGAGTGCTAAAATCGATGGGTGCACACAATTTCAGGCATTCAGGTATGTTATAATTCCTGTTATGTGGCCTGGCGTTATAACTGCAGGACTATTTAGTTTTTTACTTGCATACAATGACTTTGCAGTAACATCACTTCTACTATCAGACGAAAATAGAACAATGATACCTAAAATTGCTGCTTTTTTAGGGACCACTTATACAGAAGGAAACATAATGTTTGCAGTAGCAGCAGTTATTTCTGCAACAGTCCCCTTGTTTTTTTTGGTAATGTTTTTTCAAAAAAAGATTGTAAGTGGTCTTGTACAGGGTGCCGTCAAAGGGTAATTATAAACTAATTTGTTTTTAAAAATTTTATCAATCTCTAATAGTAAATCTAAAATTTTAAAAGTTGACTAATGCATCACTCCACACTTTATCTATAATTTTTACTAAGTCTTGTCCCCCTGCTAATAACATTTTTGAGATCATACTTGCTTTGCTAAATGACCAAAAAAGACCAGCTTCAAGAAAAATTGGCTCATTTGTACGTTTATCAATTCTAAAATCAAAAAGTGAGTAATGACGTGCTCCAATAGATTTATGAGCTAAAATTGCAGAAGAAATAATTTTATTTTTAAGTTTATCATCCACTACAGCTGGACATATTGTTTCTAACAAAGTATTCGAAGCTTGTTGATATGGGACATCATTATTTTTTATGTCCAGTTTATCTTCAATTTTCCTAATCGGATTAGTCTCGCTTACTGGATACTCAATCATCTCAGGAACATAAAATTCACTGTCATGTTCTATTACAGCTACTCTGATTTCACGACCTGGTATATATTCTTCAGCTAAAATATCACCATACTTTCTTTGTAAAAAAGTAACTGTATCTCTATACTGGTCTTTTTTATAAATCAATCTTACTCCAGTAGAATTATCTTGAAAATTTGGTTTTAAAATGACAGGAAATTTAAGTTTTGGTATTTGATTGTTTTTGATTAATAAACCGTTAGGAACTCTAACACCAGCCTTTTTAACTAATTTTTTAGTCTTGTCTTTATTAATCGATAAGGTCATTATTTTGCCTGTAGAGCCAACAAGAGGCAAACCAAGATTATTTTCAAAATAATTTCTATACTTTGTCATTCCGTCATAACAAAATAAATGTGGAACAATAAGAGATTTTGGAGGAATAATATTTATCAATTGATTAAATTTTACTAATTTCCAATTAGAATTTTTCATAAAATAAAAATTTTTTTTTGGATCAACTTTGATAAATGATTGCTCCCAACTTGGAGGTAGTAAAATATTTTTTGAGTATATTAAAGAAAGATTAAAAAAAAAATCGTTTGTTGGAGATCCACATAGATGAATAACATGTCTATTTATATTTTTCATTTTAAAAAATTTTTGTAGGTGGAGAATTTTATATTAATTATTATAGTCAAAATAATAAAGTAAAGGTTGAAAAGATACCACATAAATAAAAAATAAGACTTTAATTCTATTAAAAATTGGATGTTTAATGAGTTCAAGAGAAGTACAAATGTAGTAGGAATTAAGAACAAAACTATAATTATGTTTTTAATTTTATGATTTTCATATCTCATAGGATGAAGCACTTTTATTGGTATAATTTTTAAAATAAGAAAAAAAACTAATACATATAAATTTTCCATATCACTTAAACTTAATATAGTAAGGTAAATAATTAAAACATTCCAAATAGAAGGAAACCCAACATATAAATGTTCTTTTGTGTAAACTTTTATACTTGAAAAAGAATAAATTGAGACACCTAAAATTAATAATGGTAAAATAATATTAAAGGGCTCAGGTAAATAATCAAACTCATATAGAATTATACATGGAATAAATACAAAATTTATAAAATCAATTATACTATCTAACATTCTGCCATCTAAATTAGGGACATGTTTCTTAACTTCAAATTGTCTTGCAAGGCTACCATCTACTACGTCAATAAATAGAGCAATCAGAAGAAATATTAGAGCAAAAAGTAAATTTTCACTTAGAATTGATATTATTGAAAAAAAACTTAGAAAAATTCCTAGTCCAGTTAAGACGTGAACAAGATAAGCTTTAGTTTTATGAAACATTTTTAATGTTGTTCTTTAATTTAAATTATTTAATTTATTCTTTGAAATATTATAATACATTGAATAAATCAAATCGAATTTTTAGAATATATATGTTTATATATAATTTATATTGAAGATAATTTTTGCCAAGTTAGTATTTTAAAATAATAATTTCAGGATTAGTATTTAATGAATTATAATGACCAATTGTACACATCATTCATAAAACAAAAAATTGACGCTTTAGAAAAGATGACTGATCAAGACAATCCATATACAAGAATTGTCTTTAGTAAAAAGTTTTATGAAGCAAGATCTTGGTTAAAAAATGAATATCAAAAACTTGGTTTGGAAGTGTCTACAGATGATGCTGGAAACTTGATTGGACTTTTAAATTCAAAAACTGATACTGATAAAATTGTAATTATTGGATCACACATTGATACTGTGCCTTCAGGTGGAAGATATGATGGTATAGCTGGAGTTGTGGCTGCTTTATGTGTTGTAAAACATATTAAAGAAAACGACATCAACTTACCATTTAATCTTGCAGTGTATGACTACCTTGGTGAAGAATTAAATGATTGGAGTATTTCATGCATTGGAACACGAGGTATGATAGGTGCTTTAAATAAAGATATCTTGTTCAGGGGCAATTCGTCGGGGGAAATTCTAAAAGACGAAATAGACAAGATTGGTGGAAACTCTAAATTACTTACAAAACCATTTACTATTATTAAAAATATTGTTGCATGTTTAGAATTACATATTGAACAAGGTAAAGTTTTAGAGCAGAAAAAAATTGATATAGGTGTTGTCAGGTCCATTCCGAGTATTTCTAGGTTTAGTGTCGAGATAAATGGTCAAGCGGGTCATAGTGGAACTATATTAATGGATCAAAGGGCTGATGCTCTTGTAACTTCTTCAGAAATTATCACTTTTGTGAATGAGTTAGCTTTGAGATTATCAAAAGAAAGTAATCAACATTTCGTTTCAACTATTGGTAAAATAAATGTTCACCCGAATGCTGCAGCAATTATTCCAGGCAAAGTTGAGATGACTATTGATTTAAGAGCCTCAAGTAAAAGTTCGAGAGAACAATATATAACGGAATTAGAAAAACAAATTAATAAAATGAATCAAAGTGGTCCATGTAAGATTGAAATGAAAAACATTGCTTTTGCACCTTATGTTGAAATGGATAAAGAGCTTATAAAGTTATTTAAAGAATCTTCTGATGATTATGGTTTCTCAAATATTATTATGGATAGCGGGGCTGGTCATGATACAGCTCATTTATCAAGAGTTGCTCCTGCATCGATGATTTTTGTTCCATGTAAAGACGGTTTAAGTCACTGTCCCGAGGAATATGCAGAAATTTCAGATATTTCCAAAGGTACCTCTGTACTATTTAAAATGGTAGAAAAATTAGCTAGTTTAAATCAAAATTAAATTGTTTTGAAAAAATCTATAACATTTTCTTTGTTTTCTAGATCAAATATAAAATCTATCATTCGTTTAACTTGATTTTGATCAACCTTTTTTGTTGAGGAAAAACAACATTTTGAAAATTTTTCTAAATATTCTTTTTCAGACAAAGGTGCTTTTGGGTGACCATAAACATGATCAAGGTTAATTTCAATTTTACTTTCATTAACAAGAGTAATAATAAATTTTTGAGGTGTAAGGACTTTTTGATCTAATTTGTCATTCTTAATCATTGTAATTTTTTTAGCAAAATTTAATGTATCTTTATTATTCAGATATTTTTTTCTGTAAAAGTTTCAATATTTAAATGATCATTTATCATGAAACTAGCACCAACAAATTTAGCACATAACTTTGAATAATTTGTTGTAAGATTATCAATTATTGGTCTTGCTACTAATTTGTAGACTCCAGGTGGAACAAAACATTCAATTGATTCAATGTCGTCTTTATTTAACCCATATTTTAATTTTAAATCTTTTATAGCGTGGACTAACCCATGAGTTAGTCTTCCACTTGGAAAAGGTTTATGAGCTAATTGATCAATCATCCAAACTTTGCCAATATTCTCTTGGAGATAAGTCATTTCATAGTCATCATTTTCTATTAATTTGAAGTAACCATGTTCTCCATTAAAAACTCTTTTAGGACCAGGGAAACCAGCTTTTGTAAGGTCCATGGAAGCTAGAGCTGCTTTTGCATTAAAACCAACTTGAAGTCCTAGAATTGGTACACCCTCAACATGGGATTGCATATTTCCACATGTTTGAGAATACATAATACCCAAAGCATTATGAATTTCCTCCATAGAAAATTTTTGTATTTTTGATAAAGCTGCAACAGCACCAAAACCACTTGCTGTGGCAGGTCTAAAAAATTTTAATTCCCCCCGAGCACAAATACCTAAAAATGAAGCAATATCAACACCTAATGCTAGAGATATTAAAAATTCTTTCCCATTTGTATAATGCCCTGAATTATTTATTTCTTCACAATGAGCGAGTAAAGAACTTAAAATAGCTGCCATAGGGTGAACAACTGCTCCTTCATGAATACAGTCAAATTCAAGACAGTGTATTTGATATGCATTAATAAGTGTAGTAGCGTCCCTTGAATATTTATCCCATGTTCCAAGCACAGTACAATTTTCACCCTTAGACCATGTGTGTGCAATTTTCTTAAGTTCGTTTAATTTTAAACCTGTACTTCCCGCAATTCCAACACCAACAGCATCTAATAAAAAAACTTTTAATTGTTTAATTGTTTTTTCACTTAAATCTTCATATCTCGATGAAAAAATATGTTTAGAGAAAATTTCAGCAACCTCTTCACTCATTACCAATTCAATCAATTAATTATTTTGGATAATGAGATAGTTTCAAACACAGCAGGACTTGTTATTTCTATCAATTCAAGGTCATCAGAGTGTTTGATTTCTCTATGATGTATCTCTGGTGGCTGATAAACCACATCACCTTCATTTAAAGTGAATATTCCCTCACCTTTGTATTCAAACTCTACACTCCCTTTTAAAATATAAACCATCTGAAATTTCAATTTATGATAATGCCATTCCCCATTAGCGTGTTTACCTTCTATTGCTCTAATAACATTGGCTCCAAAATCACCAGAGGTTGCTTCTTCAATACCTAAATTCTTATATGAAAAAAAACCACGTAATCCAGATTCAAATTTGTTTTCTTTAGCCCTTGTAATTTTAAATTTCATTCTTGCCTCTCTCAAATAAATAATTCTTATTAAACTTCAATTTCTATAATATATCAAAAAATTACTTTAATTAAGAAATACCAATTTCTGTTTTAAAATCCATACCATGGCCATGACGTGACGTCGGTGTTAATGTTCCATTTTTAGGAAGAAGTGGCTCTTTCCAAAGATGATCATACCAACCCATATACTCAAGCCATGAAGGGTTTTGAATAGAAGCAACAATATGTATTGAAAGTTCTGGAAACATATGCGGTGCAATTGTAATTCCATATTTATTTGCTAGTTTTGAGCTATAAATCAAATTTGTATAACCTCCTCGCATTATGTCCGGTTGTAGAATTGTTATTTTTTTTCCTCTCATTAATGGTAATAAGTCATGATGCGTAAAATTATTTTCACCCGTTACTATTGGAATTGGTGTTGCATTACATACTTTATCATAACCATCAAAATCGTCTGCCATAATTGGTTCCTCAAGCCACTCAGGTTCATAACTTTCAATCTTCGGGCATACTTTAATAGTTTCTTCTACCGTCCAACCTTGATTAACATCAATCATAATTCCAATATCTTTACCCAGTTCGTCTAGCATATCCCTTACATTGACAATGTCTTCGTCATTAGTAAAACAATGTGCAACCTGCATTTTTATAGACTTAAATCCTTGCCCAACATATTTTTTTGCTTTTTGTATCATTCCATCATGACCTAGGCCTCTGTAACAACCTGATCCATAAACCGGTAAAGGTTTTTGATTTCCTTTCCATATTTTCCAGAGAGGCATTTCTTTTGTTCTTCCATAACAATCCCATAAAGCAATATCTAGTGCTGACATTGCCATAACAGTTATTCCCATCCTTCCTTGTATGAAAGTAGCATTCCACATTTTATTCCATAAGGCTTCAATATTAACTATACTTTCACCAATAATAAGTGGTTTTAACATCTCATTTATACACATTTCCAAAGTTTTTAACCCGCCTGCTAAAGGATGAAGATGACCAGTTCCAATAACCCCGTCTTTAGTTTCCACCTGAACAATTAAGAGATCTATTTTTTCAAGTGTTAAAAAGCCTGTTTGAGGAGGATCAGAAAATGGTACTGATATTAATTTTGTTTTTATAGAACTGACTATCAATGATTTTTCTAATATAAATTCACATTAATGATAGCTTTATTGAAATTATAAACTCAAGATAAAAATACTAATATCAATGACACAATAATATTTAGTTGATAGATTAAACCAGACGAAAGGCTATTATATAAGGTTTATCTCAATGGAAGCTTTAATTAACGGGGTAAAAGTACCTAATTCCCTTTTAGGTGAATTAAAAGAAACTAATCTTAAAAATGCAACTGATCAAAAATTAAGACAATCACTAAATGATAATGGTTATCTTTTGCTTAGAAACGTTATTGAAAAAAATGATGTTACTAAAGCTCAAAGTGATATTTTTGAAAAATTAAAAAATGTAGATGAGCTAGAGGATCCATTTACTGAAGGTATTTGGTCAGGCAGATCAAAAAGAGATGAATTACATAAAAACAGAGGAGTTTTTTGGGAAAACGTAAGTAATACAAAATCATTAAGAAAAATTACAAATGGAAATAATTTAAAAAGTGTTTTTTCCAGAATATTCGGCATTTCTTCAATTGGCTTTGATTTTATTTTTTTAAGAGCAGTATCAGGAGGAAAATTCACCCATATGCATTGTGATGCAGGTTTTTTCACAAGAAAAACTCAAAAGGTACTCACATGTTGGCTTGTTTTTACAGATATAACTATCGATAAAGGTCCGTTATTTATAATTGAAGGGTCTCACAAATTTTCAGATATTAAAGCCAAATATAAAGGATTTGACGTAGACATTCATAAACATATGAAAGCTACGATAGACACAAACCCAATAACTTTTGCTCAAGATAGAAATACAAAAATTTTAACTACTCAATTTAATCCAGGAGACGCACTTATTTTTGGGATGTATACTGTTCATGGCACTTTTGAAAATTATGCTAATGATAAAAAAATACGCTTAACTTGTGACATTCGATTTCAACCTAGTAATGAGTTGAAAGATCCTAGATATTTTGGACCAAACCCAACTGGAACTACTGGCGCTGGCTATGGAGAACTTAATAGCGCTAGACCACTTAATGAACATTGGCATGTTAGATAAAATATAAAAATATAACAAAGTTTAAAATTGGATAGCAATACAAATTGTCTAATGCAAAAATACATGAAAGTTGGAAAATTGAACTTAACGAGGAATTCACTGCTCCATATATGTCAGATCTTAGATCATTTCTTAAGCAACAAATTTTGTTAGGTAAAAGAATTTATCCACCTATGAATAAAATTTTCAACGCTTTTAATTTAACCCCTCTCAATAAAGTTAAGGTTGTAATTGTTGGACAAGATCCTTATCACGGTGAAGGTCAAGCAAATGGTTTAAGCTTTTCAGTAGAAAAATTTAAAAAAATTCCACCCTCTCTTCAAAATATTTTTAAAGAATTATTTGATGACCTTCGTATAACTTCTCCACAAAATGGTGATTTGCAAAATTGGGCTCATCAGGGCGTTTTGATGCTTAACAATAGTTTAACTGTTGAAAAAGGCATGCCTGGCTCACACCAAGGTAAGGGATGGGAAAAATTTACAGACTCAGTTTTGAGAGTGATTAATAAAAAAAGAAATAATGTTGTATTTATCTTATGGGGAAAAAAAGCTCAGGAAAAGTGTAATTTTATTGATAAAAACAATCACTTACTTCTTGAAAGTGCTCACCCCTCACCATTTTCCGCTCATAATGGGTTTTTTGGTTCTAAACCTTTTTCAAAAACAAATAATTATCTTAAACAAAAAAATATTGAACCTATAAATTGGCAGTTATAAACTTTTAGGATTGAAATGGTAACAATTTAATGAGTACTAACAATACTATTGGAATAATCTATATCATAGTTGCTATGGCAACATTTTCTGTTCATGATTCCATACTAAAATTTATCTTTCAAAAAGTCTCATTATATGAAATTTATTTTGGACGAACTTTCGTTGCAGCAACATTATCTGCTGTGTTTCTACTTATTTATAAAAAAAAAATAATATTTATTACGCGCTACCCTGTTTTGTCATTGATAAGAGTGGTTCTTCATTTTTTAGCTTTTAGCATGTTTTTTATATCACTAACCTATTTGTCTCTTGCTGTAGCAACAGCCTTATATTTTTCAACTCCTTTTTTTATGTCAATTTTTGCTAAAACTCTTTTAAGAGAAAATATCGGTTACAGAAGATGGCTAGCAATTTTTTTTGGATTTATAGGGGTTTATATTATCTTAAATCCAAATTTTTCAAATTTTGATTTTAAAAATTTATTACCGTTATTATGTGCATTTTTTTATGCTTTATCTATGACTATTACTAAAATAACGTCGGATAAAGATGATACTTATACTCAATTATTTTACTTTTATATTATAACCCTTATTTTATGTTTATTTATGTATTTTTTCCTTGGTTCGGGCCAATTTGATAATTTTAGTGACCCCACAGTCAAATTTATTTTTAGAGAATGGTTTAGTAATTTTGATTATACATGGCAGTATATTGTTTTAATGGGTATTTTAGCTTCAATTGCATTCACCTGTGTTTTTAAAGCATATAGTAATTATTCTACTTCGATAACATCTATATTTGAATATTCATTGATAATTTGGTCTATAATTATAGGGTATTTTCTATTTGACGATATACCAACTATTAGAACCATTGCAGGTGTAATAATTGTTATGAGCGCTGGTGTTTATATTTTTTTAAGAGAACAAAAAAGAAATCAAGAGGTTAATTTAGACACTCCACTTAGACGATAATTTTATATTTAAAATTAAATTTGCTAAATAGTAGTTAAAGGAAATAAAAAATGAAAAATGAACATTCAGGGGTTTCATGTCTTTATAAATTTATTGACGCTTTTAATACAGCAGAAAAGAATAACATCATAACAAACTTACATTTCCCTCATTACGTTCACTCAAATGGAAATGAACCTGTAATTTATAAAAATGGCGAAGATTTCTGGAAATCATTAAAAGTACAACTTGACACAATGCGTAATGTTGAAAATTGGAGTTTTTCAACTTTAGACAAATGTAAAATTATAAATAAATCCGATAAAACAGTTCAATGTGAAGTAGAGTTTAATAGAAGATTAATCAATAAAAAAAGTTATGGTTCAGCTAAAGGAATTTGGGTATCTACCTTTAGAAATGGAACTTGGGCATTACAATTACGATCAATGATACCTGTTTCTGGGACTATAAGTTCATTGGCAGGAACAAACATGAACAATAGTTGAATATATGAAGATTTTAGAGGAAGTAAAATTCATAGGTAATAATCTAGTAAGACCAGAATGTGTGCTAGTTGACAAAGATGAAACCTTACACATTGCAGATTGGAGAGGTGGTATAACCTTAATTACTAAAAATGGAGATCAAAAAACAATTCTAGCAAAAGGTAATTTTCAACCAAAACCAAATGGTATAGCAATTCATCCAAATGGAGGATGGCTCTTAACACATCTAGGTGAAGATACAGGTGGTGTATACAGACTTTACAATAATGGTGAACTTATTCCATTTTTATTAGAAATAGATAATGAACCTTTGCCACCTACAAATTATGTTCACATTGACCATACTGGAAGAATTTGGGTTACAGTAAGTACAAGGCTTATTCCACGGATTTTAGGATGTAAACCAAATTGGAAAGATGGATTTATAATACTCATTGACGAAAAAAAACCTAGGGTTGTAGCTGATAATTTAGGATTTACAAATGAATGTATCGTCCATCCTTTTTCAAACCAATTATACGTAAATGAAACCTTTTCACGTTGTATGTCAAAATTTGATATTACTTCTGACGGGAATTTAATTAATAAAGCAATAGTTGCTGAATTTGATGTAGGAGAGTTTCCTGATGGTTTTGCTTTTGATATTGATGAAGGAATTTGGGTGACTTGTATAGTTAGTAATAAATTAATTCATATTGATAAAAATGGAAAAAAGAAGATCATTTTAGACGATAGTAACGAAGAGCACATATCATATGTAGAAAAAGCATATCAAAAAGGAATTTTAGAAAGAAAACACCTTGATAATATAGTAAGTAGAAAGCTTAAAAATATTTCAAGCATTGCCTTTGGTGGTTCTGATCTTAAAAATATTTACCTTGGATGTTTGTTAGGTAAGCAAATAGCTACTTTCAAATCTAAAATTCAAGGATTAGAACCTTCCCATTGGAAAACAAAAACAATTTTAAATAAAGAACTTTTAAATGTTTAAAATATTTTTTTTTATTTTATTAATTAATACATTAGCTTTTTCAAAAGTTTTAAATGCTAGCTCATCATTAAAAATAATTGATGGCGATACAATAATACTTAACTCTGAAAAAATTAGATTTTATGGTATTGACACGCCAGAAATAAAACAAACTTGTACTGACAATTATGGACATACATATTCATGTGGAATTAGAGCAAAGTTAGAACTTGAAAAAATAATTGGGTCAAGAAAAATATCATGTATTAAAAAAACAAAAGACAGATACAAAAGATCTATTTCGATATGTTATGTAGATGAAAATGATATTAACTCATTAATGGTAAAAAGGGGATGGGCACTAGCTTACCGAAAATATTCAAAAAAATATGTTAAGGACGAAGCAATCGCCAAATTAAACGATGCTGGTATGTGGTCAGGAAAATTTATAGCACCTTGGAAATGGCGGAGAATGAAGAATAAAAAAGTTAGATAGATCTAATATTATTCTACATATCCTTTTGGTAACTTTTTCTTCTTAGGTTTTAATAATGTTTTTAAATGAGCGATTTCTTCATCGGCTTTTTTGAATTCAGCTTGTTCTTCTTCTCTAACTTCGTCGTTAATTCTTTTTTGTGCTCTTAATCTTCTCAACTCATACATTCTGTCTTCTTCTTCTTCGGTAAGACTATCTTCGTCTCGTTCCTCTAGAAGATCAAGTTCGGTTTTTTTAGTTTGATTAGTGTCAACATTTTCTTCTTTATTCTCAATTGGAGCCTCTTCAGTTGACGCAACTGCTTCTTCAACATTTACAGTTGGTGCTTCTTCTGCTGATGCAACTGCTTCTTCAACATTTACAGTTGGTGCTTCTTCTGCTGATGCAACTGCTTCCTCAACATTTAGAGTTGGAGCCTCTTCATTATCAGATTTCTTTTGTTCCAAAGCATTATCAATTTTATTTGTTATCTCTTCTGTTAAGCCTAAGTTAGTTTCATTCTTAGCTTCATTAGTCTTTTCTATTAAATCTAATGAAGATGTTGGATTCTTATTCTCATATAATTTTTCAGTTGTAGCTTCGACTTTAGTTTCAACTTTACTTTCTTCAGAATTTACAGAAGAAGTTTGAGACACTTCCTTTTGTGGTGGAGCAGGTTTAGGCTGAGATTTCATGAAAGGAATAACATATTTTTCACGAGCAGCTTGAATATCAGATTTTAAAGTATTTATTCTTGTATCCCAATCTCGCATTGGCTTTCCCTAATATTGAAATTACCCTAAAATACTAATTAAATAATTTTAAAATACAAATTATTAAAAGAACTATGTTTATTTCAAAAAACATACCAATTGTAAGATTTTACATTTTTTTTTTTACTTATATAATTTTAAATTGAGGAGAATATTGTAATGGATGACCAAAATTTAATTCAAAAAGACTTAATAAAAAAATTAATTGGCGATGCCAGAGGTGCTGTAGGAATTCGCCTTTGTGCTATTGGTGTTGATTTAGGGATTTTCAAAGACCTTGCTCAAAACGGAGCAGCTACTAGCCAGGAATTAGCAGAAAGAACGAAACTTGATGAAAGATATCTTAGGGAATGGGGTCTAGGTATGTTTTCATTAGGCTACCTTGATTTTGACAAAGTAAGCAGAAAGATATCACTAAATAAAGAATTTATTCCTGTACTTGTTGAAGAAGGCGGAAAATTTTCGCAAAAAGGTCTTATTGAAATATTAAATAGCTCATTATTACCCTACCATGAACTTTTAAATTCTTTTAAAAACGGGGGTGGCATTAATTATGATAAAATTGACCAAGGTTTTTGGAACGGTATCGATCAAACAGGATGTACTAGATATAGGCATTTTTTAGTAACAGATTGGGTTGATAAAATGCCTGAGCTGAAATCAAGATTAGAATCAGGTTCAGTAACATTTGCTGACTTTGGTTGTGGTTCAGGAAGATCCACAATAGAGATGGCGAAGAAGTTTCCCAAAAGTCAGTTTTTTGGTTTTGATTTATTTGAACCTAATATTGAAAGAGCTCAAAAAATTGCTTTAGAAGCTGGAGTTAAGGATAATTTAAAATTCATGCAGTGGGATGTATCTAATCCATTAACGGAAAAATTTGATTTTGTTGCTTGTTTTGATCTTATTCACGATATGATTGATCCATTAGAAGGGATGAAAACAATTAGAAAAGCAGTTAAAGATGATGGTATTTTTGTCCTCATGGATATTAAGTGTGAAGATGATCCTGCTGATAATGAAGGTCCTATGGTACCTTTTATGTACGCTATGAGTCTGCATTTTTGTATGACAACTTCGCTTGCAAACAATGGCGCAGGTCTTGGAACTGTTGGTTTACCAGAGTCAAAAGTTAAAGAATATTGTGATTTAGTTGGTTTCAAAACAGTGAAGAGAATTGAAACTGATCACCCTCTCAATTCTGTTTTTGAAATTAGACCTTAACTCAGTTTTTAAGCCTTTCGTTAGAAGGAAATAGATGTCTACTTGCTTCTGCGTCTATTTCAACCTTAAAGTTATGATTATTTGTTTTGGTAATGTTGAGTGCCTTTTTAGCAGCTTCTCTGCTATTTATCTCTGTCATTAATCTATTTAAATTTGTTCTTTTTTCTAACTCACCTTCACCTATCACCTTAGGTAACATACGTGCCCAACCCCACACACACATATCAACTATGGTGTAGGTGTCGCCTAACATATACTGGTTCTGAGATAAACGGTCGTCTAATATGTTATAATGTCTTTCGGCTTCAAAAAGATATCTATTAATCGCATAGTCTAATTTTTGTGGTGCCATGTGTTGGAAATGAACAGATTGGCCTGAATAAGGTCCTATACCTGTAGCGACAAACATTAACCATGATAAAAGATCAGCTCTATTTTTAGGGTTATTTTTAGTTATAAATTTTCCATATTTTTCTGCTAAATATAATAATATTGCGTTGCTATCAAAAATAACATGTCCATCATCTTCAATTGCAGGAGCTTTAGCATTTGGATTAATAGATAAATATGATGGCGAATGTTGGTCACCTTTTCTAGTATCTATTGGAATTGCTTCATATGACAAATCCATTTCTTCTAAACACAAAGCTATTTTCATTGGATTTGGACTTGTGTTGTAATAAAATTTAATCATCTAATTCTCCATCTATTTTGGCTATGCTTTTTTGTTAACTAAAATATATTTTTTGATTATTTATAGAGCCTGTAAACACCACCATCATACTCATCATTTATAATTATTAAAGACCCATCTGATATTTCTTCTATATCACGAATTCTTCCAATCTTGTTTTCTAAAAAAATTTTTTCATCAACTACTTTTTCATCTTTTAAGGATAAAATGTGTAATCTTTTATATTTTAAAGATCCTAAAATAATTTTATTTTTAAATTTTGGGAACATATTTCCTCCGTAAACAATCATCCCAGATGGAGCAATTGACGGCACCCAAACATATTTAGGATCTTCATAACCTGGAAGTGAAGTTCCCATTCCAATCTTTCTACCCGAACCATATTCTTTACCAAAAGTGACTTTAGGCCAACCATAGTTTTTTCCTTTTAATACTATATTTAATTCATCTCCTCCTTGTGGCCCATGTTCATGAGCCCACAAGATATTTTTGGACAAATCAAAGCTAAGTCCTTGTGGGTTTCGGTGTCCTAAAGAATAAATTTCAGGAAGTGAATTTATAAATGCCTTATTATTATATTGGTTTCCATTTTTTAATATTTTAATGATTGAACCAGAATGATTTTTACTATTTTGACTGTCTTCTCTAGCTCCCCTATCACCTAAAGTAGCAAAAATAAATTCATTTTTAATTGCAAGCCTGCAACCAAAATGTCTTCCACTTGATGATGTTTTATTTGATATAAACATAACTTTTTTATTAGTTAATTTATCATTTTTAAAGTTATAGCTATAGATAGCTGTTGATGATTGATTGCTAGCTATGACTTTGCTAAGACATAAATAAACTCTTTGAACGTTATTCTCTTTTTCAAAAGCTATATCAAGTAATCCACCTTGACCCGAATTATAGACTTTAGGCGCACCTTCAATTTTTGATATATTTTTGTTAAACACATTTAACCTGTAAAGATTTCCAGAACGTTGAGTTACCAGAATTTCATCTTTATTTATAATAGCTATACCCCATAAATTTGAAATTTTGGGAGATATTTTTTCTAATTTAACTTGAGAATGGACAATAAATGGAAATAGACTAAATAGTAAAATATAAAAAATAAAATTCATCTAATTAAACCTTTTGATAATAAAAATTTGTTTATAAAACTATCTTTACAGACTATTTTAAATTGTTGAACAATATATTTTGAGAATAGCATGAAATTATTAGTTGCAGATATAGGTGGAACAAATGCAAGGTTTGCTTACCAAATAAAAAATAATGGAGATCTTACTAATTTTGCTTATTTAAAATGTTCTGATTTTGAAAACATTTATGATGCTATAGAGCATTATCAACAAAAAAATAATTTAGACATCGAAAATATGTCAATTGCAGTTGCTAGCACCACAAAGAAAAATGATATTAAATTTACAAATAACCACTGGAATTTTAGGCAATCAGAATTTTTAAAATATTTTAATTTAAATAAACTAATTTTTGTTAATGATTTTGTTGCTCAGTGTCTAAGTCTGGCATCTTTTTATAAAGATATATCTGAAAACAAAATCTTAAACAATAAATTACTAAGTGATTATGATCTAAAAACTATTAAAAGTGGAACTCCAATAAAAAACGCTCCACTCCTTGTTACAGGTCCTGGAACTGGATTGGGTGTTTGTACTCTTTTAAATATTAGTAATTATCCTTTAGCTATAGAAGGTGAAGGAGGTCATTCTTCTTTCGCCCCAAATTCTGATCTTGAGATAGAACTGCTTCAGCATCTAAGAAAAAAATATGATCATGTCTCTAATGAACGAATAGTAAGCGGTTCTGGTATTGAAGAAATATATGAATTTATTTGTTTTAAACAAAAAAGTCCTTTTGAGAATTTAAAAGCTCCAATTATTGGTGAAAATGCTATGAAAGGTGAACCTAAAGCATTCGAGACTATAAAATTATTTTTTAGTATTTTTGGCACAATTGTCTCCAGTGTTATTTTAATCAATGGGGCACAAAGTGGTGTAGTAATAGCTGGTGGGATAACTCCAAAATTACAGTCTATTCTTAATAAAAGTAATTTTAAGTTAAATCTTTTAAATAAAGGTAGAAGATACGATTATGTAAAGACTGTACCTATATGGCTAACACAAAATAATAATAATGGTCTTATAGGAGCATCAAAGGCAATAGTAAATCCACATTACATGTCAAAAATTTTATCGAATTAATAAATTTTTCTTTTAAAAAAATTTTTCAATAGTTAACATTATTAATGGGAGTAAAAGTTATGTTAAATAATGAGTTAATAAATTTTTTAAAGAAGTTTGACACACCAACGATTTCTAATGCACTTGATATATATAGAGGTTCTAGGTCTGCAGATGGTTATACAAAATATCCGTTTATTTCAGCCAATAATAAACTAGAGCCTATTGTTGGAATAGCAAGAACAGCTAAAATAAGGGCTTCTAATCCTCCTATTTTATCACCTGAGGAAACTACTTCGATACGATTAAAATATTATGAATATATAAGTAAAAAATTTGTAGAATATCCTGATGCTTCACCAGTCTGTGTGATCGAGGACCTTGATTGGCCAAATCCTACAGGATCATTTTGGGGTGAGGTCAATGTAGCATTACATAAAGGTTTGGGACTAGCAGGAACAATAACGAGTGGATTACTAAGAGATCTGGACGCAATAAATAAAAATTATCAGGTTTTAGCTAATGGAATTGGTCCAAGTCATGCTTATGTTCACGTTGTTGAATTTGAATCATCAGTCAATATCCACGGCCTTAACGTCAATGATGGTGAAATAATTCATGCAGATCAGCACGGAGCGGTTGTTATACCAAAACAAGCACTTTCGATCATCAAAAAAGCCATTAACCACATGACTAAAAAAGAAAAACACCTAATCGATGCGGCAAAAGAAGAGAACTTCAATATTGAAAAACTTAAAGAAGCATGGTCAAAAGCTTCGAATGAAAAATGGGAGGGATGAATTTTGTTTGAAATTAATCAGAAAGCTAGAAGGCTTTCAGATGAAGAAAAAGAACAATATAAAAAAGAAGGATATGTAACAGGTCTCCCAGTGTTCTCAGATAATGCCATTAAGGACTTACATAATTGGTATGATGAACTAAGTTCAAAATTACCTCCAGATATTGATATCAATAAAACTAACATGTGGCACAAAGCTAGTAAAAAATTTCATGATCTATGTAGAACACCAGCTATTTTAGATTATGTAGAAGATTTATTAGGTCCTAATTTTGTTCAATGGGGAGGTCAATTTTTTAGTAAAGAGCCTAAAGATGGATCAGTTGTACCATGGCACCAAGATGCTCAATATTGGCCATTAAATCCATCTAATGCCGTTACAGTATGGCTTGCAGTTTTTGATACAGATGAAGAAAATGGTGCAATGAAAGTAGTTTCTGGAAGTCATAAAATGGGACGATTTGTTCACAAAAAAAATCCTGCTAAAAATTTAGTTCTTGACCAAGAAGTATCATTTGATCAATTAGATGAAACAAAAATAGTTTCTCTTAATTTGAAAGCTGGGCAAATATCACTCCACAATGATGCTCTTTTACACGGATCGGAAGCGAACAACTCTGAAAGAAGAAGATGCGGAGTAACCATGAGGTTTTCACCAACTAATGTAAAAGGTGATTTAAAAATTTGGCCATTTTTTGAAACACAACTTGCCAGGGGTATTGATGAATTTAAGTTAAATCCAATTGCAAAAATTCCTAGAGGAGAAGCTACCCCTCTAAAAATGTTTTCATTTTCACGAGAATTTGAAAACGAGTGGTAAACCTAGACACATTCTAACATTTCAATATCTTGGCCACTCTTCAATCTTTTTAATCCAATTGATTTTACTTTGATTTCATTTCTTGCAGTCATCCAGGCGTCGCTAGAAATCAAAATTTGGTTAGACTCAGACATGTCACATATATTGAATGCCATATTTACTGTTTTTCCCAAAATATCAAATTGAACTGTTTTTGTTCCAACTGTTCCAGCAACAAGTGAACCAGAGTGTATTCCAAGATGAAGATCCCAAGGCATTGAGAAGGTATTTGCAATCTCTCTTAATTTATAAGAACAATCTACACAAGACTTTACAGGAGAAATTGCATGTGAGGACAAACCTGCAACTGCAACAATAGCATCTCCTACAGTTTTAATTTTTTCCAAGCCAAAATCTTCAAATGCTTTTTCAAAATTCTCTACAAGACCCTGTAAGGTTTCGACTACTAATTCAGGATCATTTTTTTCACAAAAAGAAGTAAAACCAACTAAGTCACAAATTAAAATTGCAACATCATCATATCTTCTAGATCTAACTTTACCAGATGACTGTAATTCATTAGCAACGGAGGTGGGCATAACAGTTTTTAATATTTGCTGTGAGCGTTTTTTATCTGTTTCAACTCTGTCTAAATAACTTTCTTCTGTATCTCTCAATCTTTTTTTCTCTAAACTAGCCCCAACCCTTGCTTTAAGAAGAGTCCCATTAAATGGCTTAGTAATAAAATCATCTGCTCCATTTATTATACATTCAGCAGCAGTTTCAACTTCATCAGAAGCTGTAACCATAATTACAGGAATTGATCTTTGAAGTGGGTCTCCTTTTAAATGTTTTAAAACCTCAAGACCACTCATATCTGGCATCATTAAATCTAAAAGAATCAAATCAAATTTGTTTTCAGAAGCCATTTCAAGTGCTGTTTTACCACCCTCTGCTAAGAAAATATTAGTATAGCCATCCCTCTTTAATCTTCTTTCGAGTGTATATCTATTATCTTCAATATCATCAACAATCAGAATATTAGCATCCTCTTTATTAATCATTTTTAGCGCCTAGCTGAGCTGAAATTTTTGATAAAAGTCTCTCAATATCTACTGGTTTAGTATCGTAATCATTACATCCACTATCAATAGCTCTTTGTTTATGTTCTTCCATAGCATGAGCTGATAGAGCAATAATTGGAATAGATTTCAAATCATTATTACTTTTTATATGCTTTGTAGCAGTCCATCCATCCATTTTAGGTAAACTTAAATCCATTAAAATAAGATCAGGCTTTTCTGAAGATGCCATCTCTACACCTTGTTCGCCATCAATAGCAACGACAATTTCAAAGCCCTTTCTCTTAAGTCGCCTTGATAACATATAGACATTATCTTCATTATCTTCTACGTACAAAATCTTAGTCACGATTATTCTCCTTTACTTGAAGAAGCTTTTATTACTTGGCCTACTTCATTTACAATAATTGAGAGAGTGTCATCACTTTTTTGAAGAATTTTATGTGTCTCCCCTAATAAAAATTTCTTTTCTTCTTCACTTAGGTCAGCACCAGTTAAAACTAATATTGGTATATTGCTTAATTCTGTTTCTCTTATTACTTTCAAGAACTCAAAACCATTCATTACTGGCATCATTAAATCCAATAAAATTAAATCCGGTTTTATTTCCTCATTTTTCAGGACTGATATACCAACTTTACCATTTTCAGCTTCAATAATCTTTACGTTTTGTTTTTCTAAGATTTCTCTAATTGTAAACCTAAGGCTGTTATCATCTTCTATGAGACAGATTTTTAAGTTGTCTTTATCACCTATTAAATTTCTAATCGCCTTCATAAGGTAATCTTTTTGAACAGGCTTAGATAAAAAATCAGCTGCTCCCAGAGAAAAACCTTTATTTTTTTCATCTAAAATGGATGCCATTATAACTGGAATATCTGAAACTTTAGGATCAGCTTTGAGAGTTCTAAGAACAGACCAACCATCCATTTCAGGCATAAGTATATCTAATGTTATT
Source organism: uncultured SAR116 cluster alpha proteobacterium (assembly GCA_902619615.1). Classification (GTDB taxonomy): domain Bacteria; phylum Pseudomonadota; class Alphaproteobacteria; order Puniceispirillales; family Marisalimonadaceae; genus Marisalimonas. Next base: position 52,389 of record CACNFD010000011.1, read on the forward strand.
ACATCTGGAGAAATCTCTCTTGCTAATTTAACTCCTTCTTTACCATTTGGGGCAACAACAACATTATACTTTTCTTTTAGAAGGTGTCGCTTCATTAATTCACTAACAGTAGGGTCATCATCAATTATAAGTACTGTTTTTCCATTTTTATTTGAATTTTGATTTTCTATTGAAACTACATTTTCAATTAAGGGTCCTTCTTTAATTTTATTCTTTTTAACATTATCCGGAGCGCTTAAATAATCAGCTAGGAATGAAGCTGTGAAAGTTGTTCCTTTTCCAAGTTCACTTCTAACAACCACATCTCCACCCATCAGTATTGCTAATTGTTTAGAAATGGTTAAACCAAGGCCAGTTCCACCATACTTTCTAGTTGTAGAACTATCTGCTTGAACAAAAGAGTTAAACAAACGACTCATTTGTTCATCTGTCATACCAATGCCTGTGTCAGAAACATTAACAATGATTAAATCTCCTGAGGATATTTTTTTTCCATTTCTAAAATAGGTTCTATTTTTTCTTTTTACGTCTAAAGTTACTTTACCCTTTTCAGTAAACTTGCAAGCATTCGAAATTAAATTTAATATAACTTGCTTAATTCTTGTCTGGTCAGCAGTAATTAAATCTATCTTATTATCAAAATTTAAAATTAGTTCGTTGTTATTTTTTGAAGCAAGAGGTTTAGAAGTCATAATAACCTCATCCATTATTGGCTTTAGTTCAAATGTTTCATTGAACAATTCAATTCGGCCAGCTTCAATTTTTGATAAATCTAACACATCATTTATAAGTGTTAAAAGATGTTTTCCTGCATTAAAAACTCTGTCAAGTGGCTCTTCAAAATCATCCAATCCATCATCTGCAGCGTCTTCTTTTAACATCTCTGTCAGACCAATTATAGCATTTAAAGGAGTTCTTAATTCATGGCTCATATTTGCCAAAAATTGACTTTTTGTCTGATTGGCAGCATCTGCTTTTTCTTTTGCTTTATCTAATTGCGTTATTGTTTTATTTAACTCTTCTTCACGTTTTTTTAATTCAGTTATATTTGAAAAAATTGCAAATAGACCTCCATCATTTAAACGATTGAAAGTGGCATTCCAATACGTATTATTATAAAATTGTGGAGGTTGAAAAGTTACTTCACCTTTGATTTTTCTTCGGTTTTCTAGAGCGTTATCAAAATATTCTTGTTCCTCTTCAGGACTATTAAATTTCATAAATTTATGTTTTCTTTGCTTCTGAAGATAATTCTCAAATTTTTCTCCAATATCAAATTTCACACCAGCACCACCTTGTATTTCTTTGGCAAAGGTATTAGCAAATAATAAGGTGTCGTCTTTATCCCACATTGTTATTCCATGAGGCATACTATTTAAAGCATCAGTCATTCTTTTTTCAGTTTCTCTTACTTTAACTTGAGCTTCTTCGACAAGCTTTTCTTTATCTTTTATTTCCGTTATGTCAGAATATACTTGAAGAAAACCACCATCCTCTAACTTTGTGTCCGTTGCGATCCAAACTGTTCCATCACTAAAAGACATTTCATAGCTACTTTTTTCGGTAGTTTTTTCTTGATTAATTTTTTTCCTAAAATAATCTGCGTTGTTATACCCTTCAGGAACAACAAGAAATCCTTTTTTGTCAATGTTCTCAAGCATAGTTTTTCTTTCTACTCCTGGCTTAAGATCAAAGTCTAATTTTTTTTGAATCATTCGAGCAACTTTGTTACCCATAATCAGTTTATGATTTTTGTCCCATAAAAGTATTGCATTTGGTGTAATCTCTATGGCATCACCTAACTGTTTTAAAGATTCTTCTCTTTTTTTTATTTCTGTAATGTTAGATAATATTGAAAATACTCCTCCATCAGGCAACCTAGTTGCTGTTGATTGCCAGATCGTTCCATCAAAAAAAGGTGGAGTTTCTGTTGTAAAAACACCTTTAAATTTTTTTCGTTTATCAATTGCATTTTTATAATATTCTTTTTCATCTATTGAATTATTAAAAATTAGATATTTATTATTCTTAGATTGACGCATGTAATCTTCATAACTAGAACCAACTTTTAAATTTATGTTACCTTTCTTCCATGTTTTTTTTGCAAAATCATTAATCATAAGTAATTTCATATTTTTATCCCACATTGTAATTCCGTGTGGCATACTATTTATAGCATTAGATATTTTTTCTTCAGCCTCTCTTACTTGTCTTTGACTTTCTTCAACTTCTCTTTCTTTTTCTCTTATTTCAGTAATATCAGTCCAAATTTGGAGAGTTCCACCATCGTAAAGTCGAGTTGAAGTACCTAAAATGACTAATTTTTTCTTTTGAAGATTAATCACGGTTTCGATAGTTTCTTGATTGGTTAAATTAATGATAGATTTTTTTCTTTTCTCAACCCACTCTTTTGCAGTCAAACCTTCGTTATTTTGTAAAGCCCCTGATTTTAAACCCGTCTCTAACATGTCAAACCTAGAAACACCTGGTTTTAAATCAAATCCCATTCTTTTTTGGATATCTCTGGCTTTTTTATTTGCCATAATCAATTGATTTTCTTTATCCCATAACATCAACATGTTTGGGATGATTTCAATAGAGTCAATAAGTTGCTTCTGGCTTTCTTCAACTTGTTTTATTTCAGTAACATCTGACCATAACGAAATAGTACTTTTATCTTCTAGTCTGGTTTCAGTAAATAAAAATGATTTCCCATTATTAAAGTTTGACTCACGACTTCTTGTACCTTTAAAATTTTCCCAACTTTCTTTAGATTTCTGAATTTGTTGTTTTTTATTCATACCTTTTTTAAGAGATATAATATTTTTTTTGTGCATATGTTGAACATGATCAAATCTGTTAACACCTAATTTTAAATCAAATCCAAATTCTTTTACAAAATCAATAGCAGCTTTATTTCTGGCTATTAATTTATCATTTGAATCCCAAAACATAAGTCCATTTGGAAGTGTCTCAATGCCATCTCTTAATCTAATTAATTCTTCTTCTTGTTTTTTTATCTCTGAAATATCAGTAAATACGCTTAGCATAGATCCGTCCTTTAACCGTATTTCATTACTAAAATATGTTTTACCATCAGTTAACTTAGTTTCTCTTTTGCTGTCTTTTTTAGAAGTTAATTTTGTTCTAAATTCTGATCTTTCTCTAATGAAATCATCTATGTTTTTATTAATTGGAATATCATATACACCAGCTTTGAGTTGTTTATGAAACATTTCCTCCCAACTCATTCCATCAATTAAGTCTATTTTCCATTTGCTCTGCTCTTTACGGATTTGTTTATTTGATGTTATTAATTTGTCATTTTTATCCCAGAACAACATTGCCATAGGAAGATTATCTAGTGCGTCAGCTAACTGTTTATATTGTGCTTCTTTATCTTTTAAATCAGTAATTTCACTAAAAATACTTAAAAAGGATCCGTCATCTAATCTTTTATCTATAACATACCAAGTTTTTCCATTCTCTAAAAAAACTTCTCTGTAATTTGATTCAACATTTTTTCTATATTTTTTTCTTTTTTTTATTTCACTTTCTATAGTTTCATTTTCTGGAATTTTAAATATTGAGCTTGAAAGCTGGGCTCTTACCATATCCTCATATGCTAGACCTTTTGTAAATTTGCAATTTACGTCCCATTGTTCATGCAATTCGTCAGCTTTTGCGTTAGCAAATATTAATTTATCATTTTCATCCCAATATTGAATAATTACAGGAACATTTTCAATTGCATTAGCTAGTCTTTTTCTCTCAAGATCTTGCTCAACAATATGCGTTACATTTGTCATCAATGTAAGTATGTTTCCTTCAGATGTTGGAGTATCTTTTACTTGAACCCATCTACCTGTAGGTCCTTTCAGTACAAATTCTTTAGAAACACCTGATGATTTTGCTAATTCATAATTTTTTCTTCTTGAATGTATTTCTTCATCGGTCATTAGACCTAAATCAACAACTTTTTTTATTCTATCATAAAAATTCTGGCCTATTTCAAAGTCTAACTTTAATTTAATCCATCTTTCTGAAGTTTTTTTATTTCTGTAAATTACATTATCATCTTTATCCCACAGAACGATCGCTGTATCTTCACTATCAAATGCATCAATTAAACTTTCTGCTAATTTGATATTAATTTCCATTAAAAAACTCCTTTAAATTATTATTACATTTTTTTTTCTACTGATCTTAATCTATAGGATAATGCTTTTAAACAACCTTTAACGAAAACATCAGAATTATTTACTCTTTTATCAAACTCATCTTTGGTAATTGAAATAATTTCACTTTCAACTAAACACCTAGCCGTAGCCATCCTAAGTTCATTTTCTATAACACCCATTTCTCCAAAAAGTTCATTCTCTTGAATTATAAAATTAGGTTTTTTGGTTTCGTTCGTTGGTAAAAAAATCCCTACAGATCCCTTGACCAATAAGTACATCTTGTCAGGAAGTTCACCAACTTTAAAAACACTTTGATTTTGATTATATTTAGTTTTTTCCATTAGAACTCTATAACCTCATTTTCAGATGCAAATTTGACTTTATTATTACTAATAGTTTTTTCTAAAATTTTTATTTCTTGATCGTCTCTGGATGGTGAATGATGAGAAATAAGAAAGTTTTTTACATCAATTTTATCTGCTAAAGTAATGCCCTGTTCAATGCTTGAATGCCCCCAACCCTTTTTATCTGATAACTCACTGTCTAAAAACATTCCATCCCAAATGATAGTTTCTGAATTATCACAAAAATCAATTAATTTTTTTTCTTGAACATCTTCATATTCATTATCTAATAAATAACAAAACTTTTTTTTATTACTCGTAATACTATATCCCGAGCAATTGCCAGGATGATTAAGATCAATAGAACTTATATTTAAATCTTCAAAATTATTTACAACTTGTTCAAAATCCAAAAAATCAAATTTATTAATAATTTCAATAAAATTTACCGGAAAATAAGGATTACTATAGTAAGTACTTAAATGTTTAAAGGTATTAGTTTTATCAGAATGAGCTGATGTTAAAGTAATTTTTTTACTTATTTTAGTATCATAATTATTAAAGGCTAGTCCTTGAATATGGTCGTGATGGAAATGTGAAATAAATAATATGGTTTCAAGATCGTTTGAAAAATTAACTTTTGAAAATCCTGAACCACAATCGAAAATTAACTGATATTTTTGAGTTTTGATTTCTACACATGGAGTATTCCCGCCAAAAAATAAATAATTTTGACTTGGATTTGGCGTTGATCCTCTTACCCCATGATTTATTATCATTCAAAACTCATTAAAACTAATTTATGATAAAAAAATTCTTCGACATGTAAATATATTTTTTTTTTAACAAAAAATTGCTTAAAAAAAAGTCAATTTAATGTAATAAGGCCATCTACCGCTACAATTCCCTCATTCTCTTTTTTAACTAAAACTGGATTAATCTCAGCTTCTTTAATTTTTTTGACGAAGGCAAGTTTAGACATGTTAACTATTGCTGAAGCAATAATATTTATATCAGCTTTGGGAAGCCCCCTATATCCAGTTATCATCATAAGACTTTTAACTTCCTTTATCATTTTTTTTGCTTCTGTGATATCAACTGGAGCCAACCTTATTGATTTGTCATTATATATCTCAGATAAAACACCACCAGAACCTATTACAACAATCGGTCCAACTAATTCGTCAACTCTATAACCCAAAATTATTTCAGATATGCCTTTTTCCATTTTCTGAATAATAAATTTTTTGTCACTACTGTTTATTTTTAATTTCTGAAATAAATCAGATAATTCTTGAAAACTGATTTTGAGCTCATTTAAATTTTTTAAATTTAATTTAACACCTCCAGTTTCAGTTTTATGATGTATATTTCTTGACAAAACTTTCATTGCTAGAGGAAAACCTATTTTGCAACTGTGTTCTATAGCTTGTTTTTCATTAATACTTACTTTGTAATCTACAATTTCAATACCAATATCTTTAAAGATTTCTAATGCTTCTTCTTCAGATAAATTCTTAGATATATTTTTTTCTAATTTTTTTGAAATATTACTTAAATTATTTTTTGAAATTTTTGGATTAACTGGATTTTTAGTATTTAAAAAGGTCTTTACACTCTCTGCACAAGACTCAGGCGTCCTAAAGCAAGCAATATTATTTTGATGTAGTAAGGTTAGTGCTTCTGGAGCATCAGGGGCCACATACACAGCTAAGGGCTTTGGGTAATTTGCCCATTTTAATAAAGGCTCCACTGCTTGTTCTGGTCTAAATTTAGCAGATGAGCCAACTACCATCACGACTATATCGCAATTCTTATTTTGCATCATTAGACCAATTACTTCGCTAACGATTTCTGGTTTTGTTCCAGCAATAGTTAAGTCAACTAATTTATTATTGTTAAATGCAATATTATTTTCTTGCATAATTTTCTGTATTGATAAACCAGGGTCTACTATTTCAATATCACTGTCTGATAAATTTTCTACAACCATAGCGCCGCCACCACCAGTTGTCGTAACTATACCAACTCGTTTTGATTGAGGTTTTTTCTTATTTTTAAATAAATTAGGAATTTCAATTAATGTTTCAAAGATATCTACTCTAGCAATACCATGATAATTTATGAATGCATTGAACGCATCATCATTTCCTGCAATTGCTCCTGTATGAGATTTAGCTAATTCTTTACCTAATTCAGACTTTCCAAGTTTGTAACAAATAATTTGTTTACCGGCCCCATTTGCTATTCTGGACATCTCTGCTACTTCATTACTATTTCTTAATGTTTCTAAAAATAATATTATGGTTCCAGTGTTTGGATCATTTACTAGCATTTTACCAATTTCTCCAACGGAGATATCTGACTCATTTCCAACAGAAACTAACTTAGAAAAACCAATACCTCGAGAGTGTCCATGAGCCAATAAGGCTCCGATAAGACTTCCACTCTGAGAAATCACACCAACACTTCCCTTCTTTAGATCTTTTAGTTCAAGCATAGCATTTGCGCTTAGAATGACATTATCTGAGATATTTATAAGACCAATACTATTGGGCCCTAATATTCTCAAATCACCCTTTTTTGCTATTTTAAAAATATATTTTTCTAAGTTATTTCCTTTAGATCCAGATTCACTGAATCCTCCAGATAAAATCGTAGCACATCTAACTTTTATTGAGATAGCATCTTTAATACATTCAATAATTTTATTACCATCAACAGCAACAAAAATATGATCAACTTGTTCATTAATTGATTTTAAATTTGGATAACATTTTAATCCAAAAATTTCTTCCCTATTTGGATTTACAGGAAATATTTTTCCTTTATAACCATGCGATACTAAAAACCTTTGTACTCGTGAACCAGTTTTTTTGGGGTCAGCAGAAGCACCTATTATTGCAACTGATTTTGGGGTAAAAAAAGATTGGGATAAAGAAACATCTATCATAATTAAAAGATCATTTATTTGGCCTTTGAGAAAATCTCCTTTCAAAGATATCTTCGGCTATTCTATTTTTTATCATTTCAATTGATCCACCTGCAATTTGCCATCCTCTAGATTTTCTGAAGCAATATTCAACCAGTGACTCTTGTGAATATCTGGCACCGCCCATGACTTGCATTGCCTCATTACTAATTTCAAATCCTGCTTTATTACAAAATGCTTTCGCAATTGATGTTTCTTTTGAAGAGGGGAAACCTCTATCTGCATTTATTGCAGCTCTGTATAATAGTAATCTGCCAGCTTCAATTTGAATTTTCATATCTGAAAACTTCCACTGAATGCCTTGAAATTCACAAATTTTTTTTCCAAATTGATCTCTTGTTAAGGCATATTCTTTAGCAACATTAAAAGCAAACTCACCAAGCGCAAGTGATCTAGCAGAGTTTCCAATTCTTTCAGCATTAAATCCTGAAATTTGTTTTTTAAATCCACCAGGTCCTAATAAAACATTTTCTTCAGGAATATAAACATTATCAAAATATAATGCACACCATTCTTCACCATTAGTATATTTTGATGATTTGCCTTTAGAAAAACCTGGCATTGATGTATCCATTATTACTGACCCTATTCCATTTATTCCTTCATGATATCTTACATAAATTAAAAAAATATCAGCATCTGGTGAATTACTAGTAAATACTTTGCTTCCAGAAACTCTAAACCCTTTGCCATCTTGTGTAGCTTTTGTTGCTAAGTCAGTTACTGCTGAACCAGCATTAGGCTCAGTCATGCCTAAACCAATTACCATATCTCCATTTAATAATTTTTTTAAATATTTTTCTTTTTGGTAATCAGATGCATACTCTGCAAATGTTCTTATAGGACCAAAGCTTCCTGCTTGTATCACATCCGCGCTTCTTGGACAAATTAATGCAACTTGCTCTATTGCAAGAACAGCATCCATTAACTTACCTCCCTGCCCTCCATCTTTCTCAGGAAGTGTTATTCCCATCAAACCATTTTTAGAAAATAACTTTGCAATATCTTTTGGAAACAAAGGATCGTGGGCGCGTCTGAGATTATCCTTTTTTAAATATTTATCTGCAAGACTTCTAACGGAGTTTTGAAATAATATTTGTTCTTCTGTTAAGTTAAAATCCATATTTGTTCCTATTATGTAAAAAATGCGTTTATTGTTTAATGAAGTTTTTTAACTCCTCTTTAAAAATAGACCAACCCTCATCACCTTCAAGAATTACATGATTGTTACCATTTAATGGCACAAATTTGGAATTTTTTATATTGGCAGCCATAAATTTACCTTCTGAAATTGGAACTCTTGCATCATTTATATTATGAAAAATTAAAGTAGGAATGTCTAATAATGGTAATAATTCTGAAACGTCTATTTGGTCATTAGCTGATTGAATTCTTACAGCATTTTCTGCAGAAGTAGAAATTTTCATTACATTATTAAATGCATCCATTTGTTCTTTCGTTCCATCTGGTATCATAGTAGATGTAAAAAACTGTCTAAATGCAGGATTTTCATTTTCCCATCCATTTAAAATCATATTTTTTTCTAATTCAATTTTTTGATCAAAATCAGCCGTTCCTCTTTTTGCTCTTCCTCTCGCAAAACCTCCAGACAATATCAAATGAGTAACTTTTTCTGGATTATTATATGCATAAGCTATTGAAACTGCACATCCTTGAGAAACTCCAAATATTGGGAATTTATCAATATTAGCTGCATCTACTACTGCACTCATATCATCTACAAAACAATCAAAATTTATATTCTCAGGGTTAAGGTCTGAAACACCATTACCTCTTTGGTCAAATCTGTAAAATGTATGGTCCTTTGCTAAATGCCTATAAATGTGGGTCCAAACTGGATTTCTCCAATCATGTTCTAGACTACTCATAAAATTTGGCGCTTTTAATATTGGTGGTCCATTCCCAATGCTTGCATAAGCAATAATAGTTCCATCAGATGAACTACAAAATCTTATTTCCTGATTTGCCTCAGTTAACAAATGATTTTCTTGAATTAGCTTTATATCATCTTCTAAAATATTTATTTTATATACTTGAACTTTTTGAGAAATATTTTTTAAGAATTGCTCTCCTATATTTTCTATAATTAAAGATTTCAAACTTTTGATACTTTGATAAACATCATTTGTAATACAAATATTTCCTGCATCTGCTATTGACTCTAATCTACTTGCAATATTAACAGTATTACCAAAAATATCTCCATCATCCATAACTACATCACCAACATGGATTCCAATTCTGTATCTAATTTTCTTATCATTGGTTTTCTCTAATTCATTTTCATAAATTCCATTTTGTATAGATATACTACTTTGTACAGCATCTAATGCACTAGGGAAAATAGCTAACAATCCGTCTCCAGTTGTCTTAATTATTTCACCATTATAATTTTCTATTTCTGGTTTAATAATTGTGTTTAATTGATTTTTTTGTCTTGAGAGTAGATTAATTTCATCATCTTCAATTAACCTTGAAAACCCAACCATGTCTGCAGCAACAACTGCTAATAATTTTCTTTTCACAATTACCCTCATGCAGAATTTTAAATGCTTTTACTATTTCTATAAATTATCTAAATGCATTTAAATTCATACGAAAATAAAAACAAAAGAAATTAAATAATTTATAAAATTATGTTAAACTAACAATGCCAGGGGTGCAAAATTTTTTGCTGAGAGATAAACCCTTAAAACCTGATCTGGTTAAGACCAGCGGAGGGAGTTGCTAATTTAAATTTAAAACAAATTCCCAATAAAAAAATATGAAATAGTAATTTATAAAAATGAGGAAATAAATATGTCTAAAGAACTATCCAAAGATGCTTCAGAACTTTTTACAAAAATAAGAGATAAAGGTCCATTAGTATGGAATTTTTCAAATTTTGTTTCTATGGACATTGCTGCAAACGCTTTACTTTCAATTGGAGCATCTCCAGCAATGGCACACGCTAAAGAAGAAGCAAAAGATTTTAGTCAAATCTGTAAAGCGATTAGTGGAGCCTTAACAATTAATATAGGAACATTTGATCCATATTGGCAAGAATGCGCATTGGAGGCAGCTAAGAATGCAAATGAGAATGATGTTCCTTGGGTTTTGGATCCGGTTGGTGCTGGTGCTAGTGGCTTTAGAAACAAAAATGTTGAGCAACTTATTAAATTTAAACCAACAATATTAAGGGGCAATGGATCAGAAATTATGGCTGTGGCAGGACTATCTGGGGGAGGTAAAGGAGTGGACTCAACTTCAAACTCTAATGATGCACTAGATGCTGCAATTTCAATAGCTAAAAAAAATAAAATAACAGTAGCAGTTACTGGGGCAACAGATTATGTGACTGATGGCTTAACAACCTATGCTGTAGAGGGTGGACATGAGATGATGACAAAAGTAACTGCAACAGGTTGTGCTTTGTCTTGTTTAATTGGAGCAGCTATAGCAGTTGGAGAAAATAAAGCTCTTTCAACCGCTTCAATAATTGGTATTTATGGTTTAGCAGGAGAAATGGCTAGTAAAGTTTCTAGGGGTCCAGGAAGTTTAAGAATGAATTTATTAGATAATTTATATAATATTTCTTCAAACGAAATCATAAGTAATGTAAAAATTAAAAATGTCTAATCTTCAATCTTATTTTGTAGCAGGTCCTGAAAATTTATTTCCTCATCATATATTGAAAAATGAAAAACCTGAAAAAGCACTGATTAGAATAGTTAGTGAGCTATCAGAAAATGGTCTTGATGTCTTTCAATTGAGAGCAAAATCAATGAAAGATATCGAGATCATAGAACTCATAAAAGATCTAAGATCAGCGACATCTAAAACTAAAATGAAAATTTGCATTAATGATAATGTCAATGTTGCTTCAAATTGCATAGGTCTAATAGATATACTCCACCTTGGACAAACTGATACAGATCCAAATGAAGCAAAAAAATTAATAGATGACAATATTCAAATTGGTTTATCAATTACTAATGAAAATCAAATGGATAACATACCTAATTGTGTGAATTATCTTGGAGTAGGTCCTATTTTCCCTACTGGTTCAAAAAATGATGCATCAAAACCAATTGGTTCAAATACATTAAAAGAAATCATTAATAAAACAAGTCTTCCAGTAGTTGCAATCGGTGGTATTTCATTAGATGATGTTTGTGATTTGTTTAAAATAGGAGTTTCTGGTGTAGCTGTAATATCAGCGATATTAAATGAAAATAATCCAATTGAAAACTTCCAAAAAATTAAAGAAAATATAATTAAAGGCTTGGAAAAATGAATATAGTTCTTACTGGTGGCACAAGTGGACTTGGCTACAGAACAGCTCAGGTTTTAGGTAAAGAGATTAAAAACAAAATAATTTTAATTGGTAGCAACAAACAAAAAGGTAAAACATCAGTCAAAAATTTAATAAAAGAAACATCCAACAACGATATTAGTTTTATAAAATGCGACCTTTCATCTATTTCAGAAATTAAATCGTTAGCAGATAAATTAAGAAAACTTAAAATTGATATTCTTATTAATAATGCTGGTGCATTGTTTTTTTCAAGAAAAGAGAGTGTGGACAAAATAGAAAAAACATTTGCACTTAATCATCTGTCATATTTCATTTTAACAAATATATTATTAAAATATAAGGTTATAAAAACCGGAGGAAGAATAGTTAATGTAGCTAGCGGTGCACATAGAGGTGTGAAATTAGATTTTACTAATTTAGAAATGAAATCAAATTATAACGGTTGGATTGCTTATAAAAAATCAAAATTATGTAATATATTATTTACTAAAAAATTGAGCGAGTTAACTAAGAAAAATAAAATAACTGTTAATTGTCTTCATCCTGGTTTTGTTAAAACCCAATTTGGAAAAAACAATAGTGGTGTTGCTAGTCTAGCCATAAAATTTCTTATGAATTTCTTTGCAATATCAGTAGAAGAAGGTGCTGAAACATTAGTATTTTTAGCTACTGATAAAAAAATTAAAAATATTACTGGAAAATATTTTTATAAAAGCAAAATAAAGGAATCTTCAATTTTTGCTCAAAGTCAAAAAGATGCTGACCTTTTATGGGATATTAGTTTGAGAATAGTCAAAAACAAAGGTTTGACATTATTATAGGATTCTTTAACAAGTTAATTTATGAAAAATTATAATAGTTCTCTAATCACTCCAGTATTAATAGCTGGCTCCTTAATAATAATTATTACTTTTGGAATAAGAGGAAGTTTTGGAGTATTTCAAATACCAATTGAACAAGAATTTCAATGGTTAAGGGTAGAGTTTTCTTTGGCAATTGCAATTCAAAACCTTGGCTGGGGAATTGGCGCTCCTATTTTTGGAGCTTTAGGCGAAAAGTTTGGTGATAGAAAAATGATAGTAGTAGGAGCCTTTTGTTATGTAATTGGCTTGCTATTATCAACTATTGCACAAGATCCACTAACACATCAATTCTTGGAACTGATCATAGGTTTTGGAATAGCTGGAACAGGCATGGGAATGATATTAGCTGTAGTTGGTAGAACCTCTAGTGAAAAAAATAGATCAATGGCTTTAGGAATTGTCACTGCTGCTGGTTCAGTTGGTCAAATGATAGGGGCCCCAATCGCTGAAGCTCTTTTAAATTTATATAGTTGGCAACAAGTCTTTATAATTTTTTCAATGTCAATTATTTCAGTTATTTTGGTAGTTCCTTTTTTGAAATCTCCACCTATATATTCAAAAAAAGAGATAAAAATAAGCTTAAAAAAAGTATTAGGTGATGCTTTCAAGGATCCTAGCTTTTCTATGATATTTTTTGGTTTTTTTGCCTGTGGTTACCAGCTAGCATTTTTAACAGCTCATTTTCCTGCCATGGTTACTGAAATGTGTAGTAGTATAAATCCATCAAGCCTTTTACATAGTTTTGGAGTTTCTACAACTTCAAGCTTAGGCGCATTTGCTATAGCATTAATTGCATTTAGCAATATTTTTGGAACAATTTATGCTGGTTGGTTAGGCCAGAGATACCCAAAAAAATTCTTGTTAGCTATTGTGTATGCTTTAAGAGCATTTATTGGTTTAATTTTTATTATATTGCCAATAACTCCAACATCAGTGATTTTATTTTCTTTGTTAATGGGTTCTTTATGGTTAGCTACAGTCCCTTTAACCAGTGGATTGATAGCTCATATTTATGGATTACGTTACATGGGGACTCTATATGGAATTGTATTTTTATCACATCAATTAGGAAGTTTTCTTGGTGTTTGGATGGGCGGAAAGCTATATGATGCTACGGGCGATTACACTCTAGTTTGGTGGATTGGAATAGGCGTATCAGTTTTTTCAACTTTAG
>CACNFD010000012.1 GCA_902619615.1 uncultured SAR116 cluster alpha proteobacterium
AAAAATTCAGCCAATTCTAATTGATGATATAAAAATTAATAAAGGTGATGTAGTAAAGGCTCAGAAAGCATCTTTTGAAGTTTTAAAAAAACTTAAAATAAAAAAACTAAAAATTAATAAAAACAAAAAATCTAAAAAAATTGATTATCAAGATTTTGCAGAAATATTAGAAGTTATAGGTAATGTTCTCGATCCAAATGTATATTCTTACCTGGCAATAAGAGAATACAGTATAAAAAACAGCTTCAATCAAGAAATCAAAAATGAAATTAGCAATCTAAATGCTTTTGAGACGAATGGTCGTGTTGACTTAAGAGACTTATCGCTAGTTACAATTGATGGAGATGACGCCAAAGATTTTGACGATGCAGTTTATGCAGAATATGTTACCAAAAAAAAAGAATGGAGAGTTTTAGTTTCCATAGCTGATGTTTCCTATTATGTGAAATCAAATTCAGCTCTAGACAAAGAAGCTAAAATTAGGGGTAATTCAGTATATCTTCCAAATTTTGTTATACCTATGCTTCCTGAAGAATTATCTAATGATAGATGTTCTCTTAAACCTAATGAAGACAGATTATGCCTTACAGTAGAAATTATATTGGATGAAAAGGGAAAAAAGAAGTCACATTCTTTTTTTAAATCTGTAATTAATTCTAAAAAACGTTTAACTTATCAACAGGTTGAAGATGTTATTAGCAAAAAGACTACAGACGAGATTTTTGATAATGAAATCATAAAAGTTATAAAATCGTTACATGATGTGTATTTGATCCTAGAAATTTTGAGGGAAAAAAGAGGTGCTTTAAATCTTGAATTACCAGAAAGAAAAATTTTATTTAATGAATTAGGGTGGCCAATTCAAATCAAAAAAGTTTATGGACTAACAAGTAATAAAATTATTGAAGAACTAATGATACTTGCAAATGTATCAGCTGCAGAAGAAATAATTAAATATAATTACCCTGCAATATATCGTGTACATGAGCCACCTTCTCCAGAAAAATATAAAAGTTTGATTGATATAATTGGTATCCCCCTAGCTAATATACTTATAGGGAAAGTACCACATTCAATATTAATGAATAAAATTTTAGCTAACACAAAAGAAACAGCTGATTATGATATGATAAATCAGTCTATTTTAAGAAGTCAGTCTCAAGCTAAATATAATAACGAAAATAAATCTCACTTTGGTTTGGCATTAAAAAACTATGTTCATTTTACTTCTCCCATAAGGAGATATTCAGATTTGATCATCCATAGACAAATTATTGAAATAATAAATAACAAAAATAAAAAAAGTAATTTAACAACTTCAAAAAATAATAATGAAAAATTCAAAATTATTAGTGAACATATCTCAAACACAGAACGTAAATCAGTAGCCGCTGAAAGGAAAACTATAGATAGACTAATATCTTTGTTGTTTAAAGAAAAAATTAATGAGTTAGTTGATTGTACTGTCATTTCAATTCATAAATTTGGAATTTTTGTATCTATTGAAGATGGAATAGCTGACTCTTTACTACCTTTAAGAAATTTACCATATGATTGGTATGACTATGATCCAACAAAACAAATCCTTAATGGAGTGGATAACGGTTACAAGTTTATAATTGGGATGAAATTTAAAGCTAAAATTTTAGAAGTTGAACCTTTAACAGGAAGTATAATAGTGAAATTCCATGACGACATAAAAAGGGACTCAAAAAATAGAAAAACAAAAAATAAATATAAAAGAAAGAATAAATTTTCATAAACTTGACTTTACAAAAAAAAAGAATAATTTAGGACAAAACTTATTGGAGTAAATAATGGCAAAACCAGCTACATTGCAAATTAAATTATTAAGTACTGCTGACACAGGTTTTTTTTATGTTACTAAAAAAAACCCTAGAACTAAGCCAGAAAAATTAGAGCTAAAAAAATATGATCCTAAAGTTCGAAAACATGTATTGTTTAAAGAAGCTAAAATTAAGTAATTTTACTTTTTACATATTGTTTTAGGTAGTAATTCAAATTTTTTTAGTAAAGCTTTTATCTCAAAGCTTCCATAGTCAACCTTATATGAGTGTACTACACCTGTATCATCAATCTCTAAATAGATTTCATATTCTGGATTTTCTTGTTTAGATTTTTCTTTATAAAAAGCAACCTTAATTGGCCAAATCTTTTTACCCTTTAAATATTCAATTTCTTCTAATGTAGAGTTTCTAATTTGACCTATAAATGCCGAAACAATTTTAATAAATTCTTCGTCTTCATTTCCAAAAAATACCTTTTTAGTTAATATTTTCTCCCCAATTTTTGCTGTTTTAATTAATTCTAATAAATGTTCAATTGGAAATAAAATATCTTTCTTAAAAGTTAATTTTTTAATGGAACTAGTAATGATAGAGCCAGAAATTTCTTTTTTATTTTTCTCAATAAAACCTTGATATGAATTTTCACCACTGAATTGACTTTTTTCATTTAACTCAAAACTATGCTTTGTTCCTAAAAAATTTTCAAATGTAGAATAACTTGAAAAACTATTTGATGTCTTGTTATTAGGTAATTCATAAATAAGAACATAATCTTCTTTTATATTCCATCCATTACAATTTTCTAAAATTTCAAAAAATGTTTGCCCCTTGCCTCCTTCTAAAAAACTATTATCTCTAATATTTTGAATGTTGAGAGTATAAGTTGCTTTATGTGATAAAAGTTGTGCACTTAAGGTAGGATAAGTGTTAAAAATAGAAAGAAGAATTAAAAAATGAATATACTTATTAATCGACATAATTGAACCTCTACATTAAAATCTAAATATTTAAGAAAGCACCCTCGTAAAATTCAAAACAAGATAGTAAAATGAATAAAATAAATATTATTAAAGATAATAGTACATTAAAAAAATTTTGTAACAAATGTATTAAAGAAAAAGTTTTAGCTATTGACACTGAATTTATAAGAGAAAATACTTATTTTCCTGTATTATGTCTAGTCCAGATTGCAAGCGAATCCTTTTCCGCAGTTATTGATCCACTGTCAGAAATAGATATGAAACCAGTCTGGGATATACTTTCTAATGAAAAAATTTTGAAAGTTTTCCACGCTGGGAGACAAGATTTAGAAATTTTTTTTAATTTAACTGGTAAAATTCCTAGACCAATTTATGACACTCAAATAGCTGCAATGTTTTGTGGTTTAGGAGATCAAGTAAGTTATGATGGGCTAGTCAATAGATTTCTGGGGTTGACAATAAGCAAAGAGAGTCAATTTTCTAATTGGTTACAGAGACCACTTACAGACAAACAATTACATTATGCCTTATCAGATGTGAATTATTTAATCAAAATTTTTCCATTAATAAAAAAAATGATTAGAGAAACTAACAGAGCAAAATGGGTTGAAAAAGAATTTCAACATCTTACAAATAAAAAAATTTATGATATAAATCCAAATGAAGTTTGGCAAAAAATTAAAATTAAAAATCCTAAAAGAGAAGTTTTAAACACATTAAAGTATCTTGCCGAATGGAGAGAAATCGAGTGTAAAAAAAGAAACTTACCAAGAAACAGACTTGTTAGAGATGAAATCTTAGTAACTTTATCCCAGCTAATCCCGAGTGACATTTTTTCAATCAAAAAGATAAGAGGTATACCTAAAACTCTTTTAGATAATGATTTAAACAACATTTTAAAAATAATTAAAAGCTCTCAAAAAATTGAGCCAGATAAATGGCCTAAAATTCCTAAACATTCAAAAAAAATAAATGTAAATAAGGGAAGTCTAGATTTGTTAAAACTTTTATTATCATATTGTTCACAAAAAAGTGGTTTAGCAGAAAAGTTAATTACAGATGCGGATGAATTAAGATTAATACTTGATGGGGAAAAGGGAGATCTGAAAGTTTTTAGTGGATGGCGAAACGAAATCTTTGGTAAATTTGTTAAATTACTATTAAATGGACAAATTGCATTTACAATTAGAGATAATAAAATAAAAAAAATAGAACTTTAGTTTTAATTTAAATTATCTAAAATTTTTTTAATATTTTTATAAGTTACTTTTTCATTAAGTTCTAGAGAAAAAGTATCTAATCTATTAATTACTTTTATCACACTTTCAAAACTTCTATCTAGTCTTTCCAAGATATATATAAGTTTTTTATCACTCATAAATAAATTTTTTTCATTTGAATATTTTACTATAAATGAATAGAGAAGCACATCATCTGGCAATTTTATTTCACTTGATATTAAACTTCTTATTCTTGAGTTCAGGTCATCAAGATTCCAATTCATTTCAAAAGGTGACAACCTTGACAAAAGTAATATAGAACCTTCTTTATAAGTAACCTGGTTCATGAAATGCATTACTAATTCTGATGGGTACACCTTTCCTGGAATGAAGTTATCTAATATAAAGTTTTTACCTTCAGTCACTTGCTCAAGGCAATCATTAGATAAAGAAGTTAAATAAACGCAGTCAATTTTCTTTTTTAAAATTGAACTTAAGTGTGTTTTTCCTGAACCTTTAGGACCATAAATAATTGCTCCTGGAATAGAGTTAGTTTTTTTTCTATTTTGCCAAAATGAATAATTTTCAATTAAATTAATTGCTTCTTGATTGCATTCAGAAATAAGGTAATTTTCCCTATTCTTAATTGTTTTAAAAATAAGGGGTAAAGCCATTTGTTGATTAATAGCTCTTTTGTTAATATTTCTTAATTTATTGGACATTAAAAAATTACTCAAATATTTTTGTAAAATAATGTCTTACCACCACTCCAAGAACTGCTGCCACAGGAAGAGAAATTAAAACCCCAACAAATCCATATAAATAAGCACCTGTCAATAAAGCAAATATTATCCAAATTGGATTCAGTTTTATTGCTTCTCCAACTAATTTTGGTGTTAAATAGTAACTCTCAAATAATTGACCAAAAACAAAAACTGAAGATATAAAAATTAATTGAGTTGAAAATCCAAATTGTGAAAAACCTAGGATTAAAGTTAACCCTCCACCTAAAAATGCGCCAACATATGGTACAAATGATATTATGCCAGCAAAAATACCTAATAAAATACCAAATTTCAAACCAACTGTGAATAATCCAAAACTGTAAATTATACATAGTGTTAAACAAACAAGACCTTGGCCTCGTATAAATCTAGACAAAACTATATCAATTTCTTTAATTAATTGGGGGAAATCTGTAAAACGAGATTTTTCTGCAAAACTATATATAAAAATTTTGATTTTATTAAATTCTAAACTTAAATAAAAACTAATAATTACAATCAAAATTATATTAAAAAATCCACTTAAAAATCCTATACTATTACTTATTAAATTATCACCAGAATCAAGCAAGCTTCTAGCTACCGGTTTAAATAAAGTTGTGAAATCAACTATTTTAATTTTTTCACTAAATAAGTATTTAGTATTAATTTCTTTGAAAAAATTTTCAATTTCAACTAAGTAACCTGGCAACAATAAAATTAAATTTTGTATTTGATGAATAATAATAGGTAAAATTAAAATTACTATTGATAAAAAACAAAGCACAAAAATAATTATAGATAAAAAACTTGAGAGAGTTTTGTTAATACGTTTATCAAAGTAGATTTTTAACGGATTAGTCAAATAAGCTATTATAAATGCTATAAAAAATGGTACAATAACTTCAAACAAATATATCACAATACAAATTATTAGAAATAAAAATATCCAAACATTGAAATTAGTTTCAATAAATTTTTTTGCTGAACCTGACATTTTCATCACCTCAAACAGAACTTATTTTTTAGTTCACAAGAATAAATTGTTTTGAATTTAAATCCTTAAATTTAAGATTTTTTTCGAAAGCAGCTTGAAAAAAAGTTTTCTTATTACCCATAAATTTGACTATTATTCTTCCCTTAGAATTTGTAATTGAAACAATCTTTACTTCAATAACAAAAGCTAATTTTTCTAATTTTTGGATCACTAATGGCCAAACATTTATATTTTTTTGTATTACGTTTATATTTTTATCATATTTTAATTTTTTTATAGAATTAAAAGAACTTCTTTTAATATTATCAAAACTATTTTTAGTTTTTGTATGATAAAAAATTACTTCATTTTGTATTTTTATAAAACCTTTATCTTTAAAATCCAATGTTGAATTCACTCTAATAGATTTATCATTAAATAGTAATTCTTTTTGTAATTTAGTCGAATTAAAAGAATTTAGTGGAATTATTAGGTCAACTTCATTATGCACCCTAGTGTCAATTAAATTGTTTTTTTTCCAATTTATTTCGATGGATTTTATAATTTTTTTTACCTCATTTTCTAAAAGTGTTTTGTCGATATTATAGAATGATAACGTTTTCTTGAGAGGGATTTTGTTCCTGTAAATTGTTGTTTCCAATTGTCCACTTTTATTATATAATTTACTATATGTGTTAAGATAGGTGTTACCGTTTGTCATTAATATCGGTTCTGCAACAACTATAATAAGTGCATTGGTCTTTTCGTTTTTAATCAAATTTTTGATATGTACTTTATTAGAACTTAATAGAACTTTAGCTGTTAGAATTCTATTTAAACTAAAATTACCTTTAGCAAGTTTTAATTTCACTAGTCCATCAACAAATTTTAATTTATTTTGCCAATTTACATACCAGTTATCTCTTTCATCCCATAATACAAAACCTCTTGGTCCTTTAAAGATTGGTAAAACAGCTATTGGTTCTCTATAAGTTTCTGCATATTGCAATTTGTTATTTCTAAAAAAATTAATGACTAAATTTCTATTAAAACAAACATCAAAATTAGCTAAATATCTTTTATCGCTATTAGCTTCTTTATTAATTTTTATATAATCAATAAGAGAAGGTATTTCTTTTTTATCAAATTTTATTGTTTTATCTTCTATTATCAATCTATTAGCTAATCTTTTAAAGCCATTTAATTTAGCTTTGTACTCAGCTTGAGATCTAGCTTCATTAATTGAATCGTTTGTTAAATCAACACTAATATTTTTTATGTAAAAAGAAGAATTCAAGCAATCTTGATCAGTAAATGCCAAAGTTATTGAACTAAAAAAATTAATATTTAAAGTTATTAAAAATATAATTTTTAAGTGTTTGAAAGACATAAAAATTTTTCCTATTTTTTAATTGATATGTACTTACAACATCGATATATCAGTAGATATATAGATACAAATTTCAATATATATTGTTTATTATAAATTTTATAGATAATTCTAATTTACAATAACTTTACAATTAAGAAACATTACAAATATGTCGAAGAATCAAAAAAAATTAAATGAATTTGAGATTACTTACAAAGACTCTGGCGTAAACATTGATAAAGGTAACAAACTAATATCAGATATATCTCGAATTAGTGAAACTACTTCTAATAAGGGTTCAATAGGAAAGCTAGGGGGCTTTGGAGGATTGTTTGACTTAAAAAGATGTGGCTTTAAAGATCCTATTCTTGTCTCAAGCACTGATGGTGTTGGAACTAAATTGAAATTAGCTGTTAAAACTAAATCTTATTTTAATGTTGGTATAGATTTAGTCGCCATGTGTGCTAATGATGTTTTAGCACATGGCGCGCAACCTCTGTTTTTTATGGATTACTATGCTACTGGTATTTTGCAAAAAAATGTTGCTGTAGAGGTTATAAGTGGAATAGCTGAAGGATGCAAACAATCAGGTTGCGCCCTTATCGGAGGTGAAACAGCTGAGATGCCAGGACATTACAAAAAAAATGATTTTGATGTTGCTGGGTTTTGCGTAGGAGCTGTAGAAAGAAACAAAGTATTAAAAAAAAATTCTGTTAAAAAAGGAGATCTTGTAATAGGTCTATCAAGTAGTGGAGTTCATTCCAATGGTTTTTCTCTAATAAGAAAAATAATAGAGCTCAACTCTATAGATATATTTAAAAATCCTAAATTTGAAAAAAACTTAACACTAGCTGAAATTTTAATGAAACCTACAATACTATATACAAATGCATTTTTGGCAGCAAACAAGAACTATAAAGTTAAATCTATAAGTCATATAACAGGTGGTGGTTTGATTGACAATCCTCCAAGAGCTTTCAACAAAAACTTAACTCTAAAGTTTGACATGAACAACTTCAAACTTCCTCCTCTTTTTAAATGGTTAAAAGATAAAGCAAACATATCTCTTTTTGAATTAACTAAAACCTTTAACTGTGGAATTGGCTTTTTAATTTTTGTAGATAAAAATGATGCTCAAGAAATAATAAATGATATTAATAAAATTGGTTATAATGCTTTTATAATTGGATCTATGGTTGAAAATAATTATGAAAAAAATGTTGTTTTTGATGGATGGAATTTTTGAAAATCAAGTTTTGAATACATTTATTGATGCACAATAAATTTAAAGTTATATTTTACAACAAAAAAATAGGAAAAAAAAATGGTAAATAAAACTGATAAAGAAACTCAAGAACATAAGCAATTTTATGAAAATTTTTTAAAATTTACAACATACAGCACAATTGTTGTCATAGTTATTGTTGCATTAATGGCCATTTTTCTAGTTTAGCATTAATTTAATTAACTAACTCTATATTTGCAAAAAAGAAAGATATCTCATTTTGAGCATTTTGAAGACTATCTGATCCATGAACTGAGTTTGCCTCAATACTTTCAGCAAATTCTTTTCTTATAGTACCCTCTTCAGCGTCGTCTGGATTGGTAGCTCCCATAACATCCCTATTTAATTTTACAGCGTTATCTCCTTCCAATACTTGAACAATAACAGGACCTGAAATCATAAAATCCACTAAATCATTAAAAAAAGGACGATCTTTATGAATTTCATAAAATTTTTCTGCCATAGATCTAGTCAATTGAAGTCTTTTTTGTGCAATGATTTTAAGGCCAGCATTTTCAAATTTTGCATTAATCAAACCAGTTAAATTTCTTTTAGTAGCATCCGGTTTAATTATTGATAATGTTCTTTCAACAGCCATTTTTGTACTCCAAATAAAGGTTAATTAAATTGGTTCATAAAAATAATCAAGATCTATTTAAATGTTTATATTTATTTAATTATTAATATTGCTTTATTAATTGGTATAACATTCTAACTCCCCATCCGACACCACCGGATGGAATAGAAGGTGTCGATTTATTTTGCCAAGTAACTCCTGCTATATCTAAATGAGCCCATGGAGTTTTTTCTATATGTCTTTTTAAGAAACATCCCGCTGTTATTGATCCTGCACCAGGGCCTCCAATATTTTTCATATCTGCAATTTCTGTTTTTATCAATTGATCATAATCATCATCTAGTGGCATTGCCCAAACTTTTTCACCTGTAATTTCTCCTGAATTAAAAATAGCCTTAGATAATTCTTTATCATTTGAAAACAAACCAGCCCTAATATTTCCTAATGCTACAATCATAGCCCCAGTTAAAGTTGCAAAATTAATCATAAATTTAGGCTTATATTTATTTTCAGTCCATGAAAGTATATCAGCTAATACAAGTCTACCTTCAGCATCTGTATTTAAAACTTCTATAGTTTGACCAGAATAAGATTTAACAACATCTCCAGGTCTTTGTGCATCACCATCTGGCATGTTTTCAACCAGACCTATAACGCCTATTAAATTATATTTTAACTTTGAGAGCGCTGCAGCTTCTATAATGCCAGTTACAGTTGCTGCGCCTCCCATATCCCATTTCATATCTTCCATTGACTTGGATGGCTTCAAAGAAAGCCCACCAGAGTCAAAACAGACACCCTTTCCTATGAATGCCATTGGTTTATTGTCTTTTTTACCTGACCATTCCATAACAACTACCTGGCTATCTTTTCTTGATCCTCGACCAACCGCAAGCAAAGCATTCATTCCAATTTTTTGAAGTTGTTTCTCATTATAAATTGTTACATTAACTCCTATTTTCTTTAATTTTTTACATTCGTCAGCGAATGAAGATGGATATAAAATATTTGGTGGTTGCCATACTAGATCTCTAGCAGTAAACACACCTTTTGCAAGATTTTGCATTTCAGAAATTTTCTTTAAATGCTTATTAGGTTCATTACAAACAAAAACAACATTTTTTAATTTTTTTATTTGTTTTGATTTATTTTTTTTGTAATTTTCGAATTTATATGAGCTTAGTAAAATTCCTAGAGCTAGTCTTTCATTAATAGAAATATTATTTTCATATATTTTTGCTTGGGAAGAACCTAAAGATTTTATTTTATTATAAATTCTGCCACCTAACTCTTCTAAATATTTGTGTGTTAAATCCTTATCTAAAGTTTTTCTTTTTACTAAAAGAAAGTTTCCTTTTTCTGATCTTACTAAAATTGTATTTGATAGATCATCATTAATAATTTTTTTAAATAAATTTAATAAATCTTTTTGTGAATTAAAATTTTCAGATAACAAAATATTTTTCTCAGAATAAAACAGGACATTAATCTCATTATCTTTAAGTTTAATACTATCTCTATGTTTTTCAGATTTAAACTTTATGAATCTTTTATCATTCAACATTTTTTTTCCTTAAATTCAAATAGGACTATTGTAATAATATAATTTAGTTATAGTACTATAAATATTTAAAAAAATTTCAATATAATTTTTGAGAAAAATATTTATGATTTTATCTTGGTATATATTTAAACAGACATTTAAAAATTTATTTCTCTCTACATGTGTTTTTGTAGGAATAATATGGTTAACTCAATCTTTTAAAATCATAAAATTAATAATCAACAAAGGTGCAGGACTTTCTGAATTTTTTGCATTGTCTGCATACAGTCTTCCAAGTTGGCTTCTAATAGCTTTGCCATTTGGGACTTTCGCAGGATGTATGATTTCATATTTAAAACTTCAAAATGATAAAGAAATTATAGTAATGCAATCAGCTGGTATAAGTCCTTTAAAATTAAGCAAGCCTGCTTTTTTTGCAGCCCTATTAGCATCTGCAATTTTATTTATAATATCACATTTCATCATGCCAAAAACATATAAAAATTTTAAAATTTTGCAAAATGAGATCAGAAACAATTCTCAAGATTTTATCATAAGAGATAATATCTTTATTGATATAAATAAAAATCAAACAATTTTTATTAGTAAAATGAACAAAATTAACGAATTAGAAGAAATTTTTATTCAAGACAGAAGCGATCCAACAACTGTTATAGAAATTTTTTCATCAAAAGGAATCTTAAAATATGAAGATAACATAGTTTTAAGTATGAATAACGGAACAAGAATTTCAACTGACTTACAAGGAAGGTCAACTATATTAAACTTTAAAAGTTATGATATTGAAATCAAGCAGAATAAAAATAAAAAATCAGAGGCAAGAGTTGTAGAGTATAACGAATATAATTTTTTTGAGCTATTAAAAAAATCCCAAAGTGGAAAAGAAAACAGTGGAAAGTTATTAGCTGAAGCACATAGTAGAAATACTGTTTCATTAATGCCTCTAGTGTTTTCTTTTATTGTAATGGTAACTATTTTGAAGGACAATTTTTCACGAAAATTTTCAATTTATCGAAAAATAACTGGAATTGGACTTCTTGTTATTATTCAGAGTTTTGTTTTAATAATAAAAAATGCTGTTCATTCTAATATTATATTTTTACCCTTAATGTATTTTTTCCCAATCTTAATATTAATAGCCTGTATTATTTTGCTTAATTACAGAAAAAAATCTTTTAATCTTTAATAATTTGCTAAAAAGGTATAATAGTATTGTTAAAATTTGTTAATCAACCAATAATTCTCTACAAATATTTCACTAAGGATTT
This sequence comes from uncultured SAR116 cluster alpha proteobacterium, assembly GCA_902619615.1. GTDB lineage: Bacteria > Pseudomonadota > Alphaproteobacteria > Puniceispirillales > Marisalimonadaceae > Marisalimonas. Next base: position 11,815 of record CACNFD010000012.1, read on the forward strand.
ATTTAAATTCTTCCTATATACTTTATTATTTTTAATTATTTTAATTTTTTTTATTGATCTTATTGAATTATTTAGAAGATCTGCCAATAAGATAGGAGTAAATCATCTACAAAAAGCAAGTTTAATTGATTTAGCTGGAATGGCATCATTAAAAATAGTTGGTAATATTCAAAAAATTTTACCCTTTGCAGCTTTGATCGGTTCGATCGCTTGTTTTAATCAATGGAGAAAAAAAAATTACTATTTAATAACCAAATCTTCTGGAATATCACTATGGAAAATTCTTTCGCCGACATTAGTATCTTTCTTTTTGTTAGGTTTTTTTTCAATAACAATTTTAAGTCCATTTTCGACTTTGCTAAATAAAAAGTATGAAAATTTACAAACATTATTTTTTGGCAAGGTAAATGTACAAGGGTTTTCTTTTGATACTAAAGGATTATGGATTAAGCAATTATCTAAACAAAATTATTTAATAATTAATGCAAATAAAATAAATGAAAATGACAATACCTTATATAACCTAAATATTTTTGAGTATAATAAGGATAAAATTTTTCACAAAAGGTTGCATGCTCAAAAAGGAAAATTTACTCACCAGAAAATACTTCTATATGATGTTCGATCTATTGATAGAAACTCTCAGGTTTTATATCTCAAAGAACACTATTATTTAATAGATTTTGATTCAAGTCGTCTCAAAGTAGTAACTGAAAAACCTGAAAAAATTTTTTTACTCGATTTTCCATATTATTTAATAAAAATGAAATCTTATGGTTTAAATATTTCCAAACACTTAGTTTATTTTTTTAAATTGATATGTCAGCCATTCCTAATTATATCAATGATTTTACTTTCTGCATCCTTAATGTTAAGGAGTAGTGAAAGAAAGGTTGAAGTTGGAATTGTCTCACTTACACTTATAGTCGGTTTTAGTTTATATTTTATTGGAGATTTTATTTTTGCCTTAGGCTTTACAGAAAAAATTCCTCCTCTACTTGCTGGATTTGGGCCAACCTTAATCGGATTATTTTCAGGTTGTTATTTGATAAGCGATATTGATGAAATTAAAAATTTTTAGAAAACAGGTGTTAAATAGAAAATGAATGATGGTTCTTTTAATTTTAAATTTTTTTTCTTTATTATTTTCTTTTGTATCTCTGTTGTAAAGAATGTGTTTGGTGATGAAAACTATATTGTTACAATTGTAAATAAAATACCAATTACAAAGGTTGACGTAGTAAATAGAGCAAAATTAATTTCTATCTCTATTGACAAAAATATAAGCGAAGACAGTTTAAAAAATTACTATAATCAATCTCTTAAAACGCTTATTAAGGAAAAAATTATTATATCTGCTGGTAACAAAATAAATAAAAATTTAAGTTCAATTGTTTCAGAAAAAGCAAACCAATTACTTTTAGCTGAATTTTCAAATTCAAAACTTAAATTAAACGAGTTTATCAAGAAATTTGCTATTCCAAAATCTGTTTTATTAGAAAAATACAAGACTCAACTTATATGGGGTATAGTAATTAAAAATACCTTTAAAGAACAATTTTCTAAGATAAGAAAAAATGTTGATAAAAAACTTGAGTTGAATAAAAAAGCCCAAAATGAAGATTTATATGATTTAGCTGAGATTGTAATAGTTAAAAAAAACAATTCTGAACTTTTAAAAAAAATTAATTTTGCTCTAGAAAATGGTATTAGCTTTTTAGATATTGCTAAACAAATTTCTATAAGTAGTTCTTCTAAATTTAAAGGTAAAATTGGATGGAAGAATTTTAAAAATTTACCTGTTTTTGTAAAAAGAAAAAAAAATGCGATTAAAGAAGGAGATATCTATACTTATATTGAAAAAGACAAGATGAAATTAATTAAAATTTTGGTTAAACGAATTAATGGAAAGTTAAGCCTGAGTGAGAACGAACTACTACTAGCACAAGTAAAATTTCCAATAAATTTTCAAAAACAAAATATAATCTATGAAAAAACAAAAAAATACCTAGATAGTATTTTATTAAATAAAAATAACTGTGAAGTATTAAAAAATTTGAAAAAAGAAAATAAATATAAATTAAAATTAAAAATAATAAAATCTAGGATTGCTGATTTAAATCCAAAAGTACAAAAAATTATAAATAACATTAATTTTTTTGAAACATCAATGCCAATTTTTTATGGAAATAACGGATACACCTACATAAAATGTGATAGTAGAAAAGCAGAATTAAATAAAATCGACTATAAAAAATTAAAGAATATAGCTATGAATAAATATTTCTTAATTTATAGTGAAAAATTACTAAAGCGTCTTAATAACGAGGCCAATATTACACTTATTGAAAATATAAAATGATTTTGTCTAAAAATGTTATATTAGTTACAGCTGGTGACCCAGCTAGCATATCAACAGAAATAACAATAAAAGCTATCGAAACTAAAAAAATAAATGAAAATATTAATGTTATTGTGGTCACAGATCCAAATTTGATTGAAAAATCTAAGTATTTATTTGGAAGTAATATAACAATTAATCGAATTAAGGATAAAATCAATTTTACCGACTACGAAAAAAATTGCATAAATGTAATTCCAATAGAGCTTTCCAATAAAGTTATATGGGGAAAGCCAGACCAAAAAAATTTTTCTTTTGTAAAATGTTCTATAATTACTGCATTAAATACATGTATTAATAGCATTGCTTCTGCAATTGTAACTAATCCCATTAACAAGTACACAATGCACAAATCTGGATTTAATTTTGAAGGCCATACTGAATTTCTTGCATCACTTTCCGTGCAAAAGAAAGATCCCGTAATGATGTTAGTTACTAATGGGCTAAGGACTGTCCCTTTAACAATTCATGTCCCTCTTAAAAAAGTTTATAAATTAATAACTAAAGAACTTATTCAAACTAAAATAAAAATTGTTGTTAATGATCTGAAGACTTTTTTTAATATTAAAGAACCTCGTATAATAGTTACAGGATTGAATCCACATGCAGGTGAAAATGGTGATTTTGGTGATGAAGAAATAGAAGTGATAAAACCTGCTATAAATGAACTAAAAAAAATCAATAATATTAATATCATAGGACCTATATCAGCAGATACAGCATTCTCATCGGACAAAAGAAAACAATATGATTTAGCTGTCTGTATGTATCATGACCAAGCCCTTATCCCGATAAAAACTCTAAATTTTTATAATGGGGTGAATGTTACATTAGGCCTAGACTTTATAAGAACATCACCTGACCATGGTACTGGATTTGATATAGCTGGAAAAAATATAGCTAATTCAGAAAGTTTAATTTCAGCAATAAATCTTGCTTATGAGATGAGTGTTAATAAAAGAGATGCATGACGAAATTCATTTTTTACCTAGTATTAAAGAAACATTAAAAAATAATAAAGTTAAGATTAATAGAGGTTTAGGCCAAAATTTTATATTTGATTTAAATTTGACTGATAAAATTGTAAATGAAACAACAAAGTTTGCTTCGACAATTATAGAAATTGGCCCTGGTCCAGGTAGCTTAACTAGATCCATTTTAAAAAATAAATCAGCCGTTGTATATGCAATTGACAAAGATATTCAATCTGAAAAAATGTTAACTGATCTTAAAATAATTTATAAAGATAGATTAAAAATTATTATTGATGATGCTTTACATTACCCTATTTGGCAATTAGGTAAAGCACCACGACAAATAATAGCAAATCTTCCATACAATATAGGAACAAAAATGTTAATAAATTGGTTAAAATATATTGATAAATTTGATTTACTCACATTAATGTTTCAAAAAGAAGTGGCTGACAGAATAGTAGCAAAACCTGGTTCAAAAAATTACGGAAGGTTATCAATTTTAACAAATTGGTTGACACAAAGTTCAAAATTATTTGATATTCCAAAAGAGGCTTTCATACCTAGACCTAAAATTAAATCAACAGTAATTCAATTAAAGCCGCATACTAAACCACTTTGTAACGTATCATTTGAATCTCTTGAACAAATAACCCACTTAGCTTTTAGTCAAAGAAGGAAAATGCTTAAATCAAGTTTAAAGGATATTAATGGTAAAAAAATATTAGAAGAATTAAATATTTCTCCAAATTTAAGACCTGAAAATCTATCTATAATTGAATTTTGTAAAATAGCAAAAAAATCATTGGAATTAAATTCTTAAAAAAGTTCTTTTAAAGTTTTTGTTAATGCAAGTTGTCTATTTCTTCGAAGTCTTTCAGAAAATAAAATTGACTTTATTTGATCTACAGCTAATTGCAAGTCATCGTTAACTATAATAAAATCATATTCCTTATAATGACTTATTTCTTTTTTTGCTTCAGACATTCTTTTTATAAAATTTTCTTTGTTTTCGCTAGCTCTTTTACCGAGCCTGTTTTCTAGTTCTTTCATTGAAGGAGGTAAAATGAAAACCTTCACAATATCATTAGGCAAACTTTTTTCGATCTGTCGTGTGCCCTGCCAATCAATATCGACGATAACATCCTTACCATTATTTATCTTCGACAAAACTTCATTTTTTAATGTTCCATAATAAAACCCAAAAACATTAGCATGCTCTAAAAACTCATTTTGTTCTAATAGTTTATTAAATTCTTTTTCATTTTTAAAGAAATAATGCTTTCCTTCTATTTCATCTTTTCTTTTTTGACGTGTAGTAACTGAGACTGATAGATTTAAACCTTCAACCTCATAAATTAATTTTTTACAGATAGTTGTTTTACCAGCACCAGAGGGAGAAGAAATGACAAGAACTAAACCTTTGTTATAAATAACAGACATTATTTATCCTTAATTTATTTATTTTTCCATAATTTAATATTTTTTTTATGTGAATTATAAGTTTTGGAAAACCTATGTCCACCATTACCATCACTAACAAAATATAAGTAATCGGTTTTTTTAATTTGTTTTAGAGAATTTAGTGCATTTTCACCAGGATAAGAAATAGGTGTCGGTGGTAAACCAAGAAATTGGTATGTGTTAAACGGATTCTTTGAATTCAACATTTTTCTTGTTATTTTCTGACCGTTAACTTTAAAACCAAACGCAAGTGTAACATCTGATTGGAGTTTCATTTTGTTTTTGAGACGATTAATAAAAACACTTGCTACTAGTTTACTATCTTCTAATTTACTTGACTCTTTCTGAATTATTGATGCAAGTATCAATAATTCATTTTTGTTTTTTAAAACAAAATTCTTTGGTTTTTCTTTCCAAACATTATTTAAAATTTCATCTTGGGCTTTTTTCATTCGTTTTAATAACCTATTTCTTGGATAACCATATTTAAAAAAATATGTGTCAGGTTTATAAATGCCCTCTTTTAATTTTTTAATTTCTCCTGTTAAATAGGGATTATCAAGAATTTTTCTTTCTAACTCTTGAGCTGTAGATCCTTCAACAAGTGTGAAATTTCTTGTTAATGTTTTACCTTTTTGAAACAAGTTCTGTATCTCAAAAACAGAAAAATTTTTGGGTATTATGTATTCACCAGCTTTTGGTGTAAATGAATTTTCATGAAATAATGATGCTAATAACCAATTTAAATGTGAAATATAGATTTCTTTAGATTTAAGTTGAGAAAGAATTTTTTTTTGACTTGTATTTTTTTCTAACAAATAATATTTTTCTTCATTAATAACAGTTCTATTTTTTATATTATTTATAAAATAATAAAGTGTAGAAAATAATAAAAAAAATAAAATTAAAGAGAGGACAATCTTATTCTTTAAAATCACTCTAAACTACCAATTACTAGACTTGCATTTGTCCCCCCAAAACCAAAAGAGTTTGAAAGTACATTTTTAATTTCTCGAGTTTTAGCAACTAATGGAACTAAATCATATCCAACAGCATCTTTGTCTGGGTTTATCAAATTATTCGTTGGAGGAACAGTTTGATTTATAATTGATAATATTGAATATATTGTTTCAATTGCACCTGCAGCACCTAACAAATGTCCAGTTGCAGATTTAGTTGAGCTTATGCTAGTATTTTCAATTTTTTGTTTTAATAATCTTTTAATAGCTTTTAACTCAATCATGTCACCTAGAGGAGTAGAAGTGCCGTGTGCATTAATATAATCTAAGTCCCAACTATTTAAATTTGCGTCATTAATTGCTGATAACATTGCTCTAAATCCACCGTCTCCATTTTCAGCAGGAGCAGTAATGTGATGAGCATCGCCTGACATACCATAACCTTTAATTTCAGCGTATATTTTTGCGCCTCTTGATATAGCATGTTCTTTTTCTTCTAAAACTAGTACACCTGCACCTTCACCCATAACAAAACCGTCTCTTTCCTGATCCCATGGTCTAGAACTAGATTCAGGATTATTATTAAAATTGGTACTTAATGCTTTTGCAGCAGCAAAACCTGCCATGCCAATTCTACAACAAGCAGCTTCAGCTCCACCCGCAATCATTACATCTGCATCACCATAACGAATTATTCGTGATGCGTCTCCAATAGCATGTGCTCCAGTCGAACAAGCTGTTACTACAGAATGATTAGGCCCTTTAAAATCATACTTGATACTAACTTGTCCAGATAACAGATTTATAAGCGCTGATGGTATAAAAAAAGGACTAATTTTTCTGGGACCTTTTGAATTTAGTACTTCTGAGGTTTTAGATATAGTCTCTAGACCTCCAATTCCGGAGCCAAGAATTACCCCTGTTCTATTTTTTTCATTTTCATTGTGTGGTTTCCAACCTGAGTCTTCTATCGCTTGAGTGGCTGAAATTAGCCCATAAGCTATGAATCTATCTATTCTCTTGTATTCTCTTGGCTCTATCCAATCATCAAGATTTAGACCACCTTCATGGTCATCATCTTTAGTAGGTATTTGACCTGCAATTTTACAAGGCAAATCTGAAACATCGAAGTTATTAATCTTATTAATACCAACAGTTCCAGAAACAAGTCTTTTCCAATTAACATCTATTCCTAAGCCTAAAGGTGTTAATAAACCAAGTCCAGTAACAACGACCCGACGCATAAAAAACTCCTAATTATAACTCGAGTAACTTATAGGCATGTTAACTATTTGATGATATAAAGTCTATCGCATCTTTAACGGTTTGAATTTTTTCAGCAGCATCATCAGGAATTTCACATTCAAATTCTTCTTCAAAAGCCATAACTAATTCTACAGTATCTAGGCTATCAGCACCCAAATCATCTATAAAACTAGCACTATCAACAACTTTTGATTCTTCTACTCCTAGATGTTCGACAACAATTTTTGATACTCTGCTAGCTATATCACTCATTAAAATACCCCTTAAGTAAAAATGGAAACAATATTTTTGATTTCGAGTAACATAAATATGTAATCATGCCAAGTATATTATGAACTCATAGTAAAAAAAACTAAAACATACCCATACCACCATTGATATGTAAAGTAGTACCAGTTACAAAACTAGCTTCATCACTAGCAAGATAAATACATCCGTTAGATATATCATCTGTTTGCCCTAATCGATTGACAGGAATGTTTACAATTATTTTATTTTTTTGGTCTTCTGTAAGTTTGTCTGTCATTGGTGTTGATATAAATCCAGGAGCAATAAGATTACATGTAATACCTCGTGCAGCCACTTCTAATGCAATAGATTTTGTTAGACCTGTTAAAGCTGATTTTGAAGCAGAGTAATTAGCTTGACCTGGATTCCCAGTGTAGCCCACAATAGAACTTATAAAAATTATCCTTCCAAACCTTCTTTTTAACATTCCTTTGATAACTTGCCTAGTAAGTCTCATACCTGCAGTTAAGTTAACATTTAAAACATTATCCCAATCTTCATCTCTCATTCTTATAAAAAGACCGTCTGATGTTATACCGGCATTATTGACTAAAATATCAATGCGACCAAAATAGCTCTCAGCTTCTTCAGCTAAGGTTATAATATCTTCTTTTGAATTTAAATCAGTTACTATTGATTTAGTATCATTTCCTAATTCTGTTGAAAGGTCGTCAAGAACATTTTTTTTAGTACCTGAAAGTATTATTTTGGCTCCACTTTTTTTCATTTTTCTTGCTACAGATTTTCCAATACCTCCAGAAGCACCAGTTAGTAAAATAACTTTATCTGTTAAATCAAACATTATATCTCTCCATTTAAAATTAAAGAATATTATTAAAATCTTCTGGATTTTCTAGACTTTCTGCTGAAATGCTAGGTAACATTCTTTTTGCTATTCCAGTAAGAACTTTACCACTTCCTAATTCAGTTATTTTTTTAACACCAATATTTTTAGCATAATCCATAGTTTGTCGCCATTTAACAGTACCTGTTACTTGGTTAATTAAATTTTTTCTTAAAATTATTGGATCTGTTTCAGGTGTTGCGCTGATATTAGAAATTATAGGTATTAAGGGGGTGTTGAATTCAATATCATTCAAGGCCTTTTCCATAACTTTTTTCGCTGGCTCCATCAATCTACAATGGAAAGGGGCACTTACTGGAAGTAAAATAGCTCTCTTAACACCATTTTTTTTGGATAACCCTATAGCCTTTTTAACTGCTTCTTCATCACCACTTATTACCACTTGACCATCTGCATTATCATTACCAATATCACAAATACCATGAACTTGGACTTTTTCAATAATTTCTAATGTTTGAATTACGTTGATTCCAATCAATGCCGCCATAGCACCTTTCCCAACAGGTACAGCTTTTTGCATAGCTTCTCCTCTTAATCTAAGTAAAACAGCACAATTTTGCAGAGAAAAAACTTCGGAAACAGCCATAGCTGTATATTCACCGAGGGAGTGACCGCAGACAAAATTTGCTAATTGTTTAACATTTTTATTTTTAAGTTTACTTAATACTTTAAAGGCGGCAACTCCACATGCCATCAGAGCAGGCTGTGCATTTGAAGTTAGAGAAATATCACTTTCTGATCCTTCCCACATAATTTTTGTTAAATTAAATTTTAAAGCTTCATTGACCTCCTCAAAAACCTCCTTTGCTTCCGTAAAATTATCAGATAATTTCTTACCCATTCCAATTTTTTGGGACCCTTGCCCAGGGAAAACGATGAAATTCATTTCTCTTCCTCATTAATTTTAAAAAAATATAATTATTTATTGCATATTTTTAATAAACATATATGTTCCACAAATAAAAAAAAATACTAGCATAAAATATATTTAATTATATGTGCTCCTTGCCAGCAAGTTTTTTGTTGGATAACCTGGGTAACCCCATAAAGCCATAAGGAGATTATAATGGCACTGTATGAAAGTGTAATAATAGGAAGACAAGATCTAACTCCTAGTCAATTTGAAACACTGATGGAAAAATTCATATCAGTTATTCAATCATTTAAGGGTGAAATAAAAAAAAGAGAATCCTGGGGTCTTAGAAATCTAGCTTATAAAATTAATAAAAATAGAAAAGGTCATTATATTCTTTTAAATATTGATAGTTCCCCTGAAGCTATTCTCGAATATGAAAGATTAATGAGATTAGACGAAGACATAATTAGATTTCTAACCATAAAAATTAAACATATTGATGAAAAACCTTCCCCACTAGTTGCTAATAAACCTGATAATTCAAAAAATGATTTAATTACAGATGAAAGTCATTCAGAAACAGAAAAAGAATAATATAGGAATATTAATATGACTAAACTAAATATCAAAAGAGAAGCACTGAGAAAACCAAACCAAAAAAGAAGAAAATCTTGTCCTTTCGCAGCACCTAATACACCAGAAATTGATTACAAAGATCTGAAAACTCTTACAAAATATGTGTCTGAAAGAGGTAAAATCATACCATCCAGAATTTCTGCTGTTTCATCTAAAAGACAAAGAGAACTTTCGAAAGCAATCAAAAGAGCTAGATTTTTAGCTTTAATGCCTTATGTTGTGGGTTAAACAGGGGGATTTAAATGAATGTAATTTTATTGGAACGTGTAGATAAATTAGGCCAAATTGGTGATTTAGTTACTGTAAAATCTGGATATGCAAGAAATTTTTTATTGCCAAAGGGCAAAGCTGTATTTGCATCTAAAGAAAATATAAAAATTTTTGAAGATAAAAAAGCTCAACTTGAAGGTGATAATATAAAAAGGAAAAAAGAAGCTGAAAGTTTAGCAAAAACTATAAGTTTTAAAGAAATTATAGTTATCAGAGCTGCCAGTGAGTCAGGACAGTTGTATGGCTCTGTTTCTGCAAAAGATATTGCGCAAGAAATTACCAGCTCTGGATTATCAGTCAATAAATCTCAGGTTATTTTAAATAAAACTCTTAAATCTTTATCATATGAAGATGTATCAATTAAACTTCATCCCGAAGTGAACTTTACATTTAAATTAAATATAGCAAGATCAAAAGAAGAAGCAAAAGAACAATCAAAAACTGGTAAAGCAATCATTACAACAGAAATCACTGGTGGAGATATAAGATCCGAAAGAGCTCAAAAAGATGCAAAACGTTTTGATAAGAAAAATAATGCCAACAAAATTAATAAAACTGATAAAACAGAACCAAACGAAAGTGATAAAGATAGTTCAAAAAATCTAGAAAAAGAAGAAATAAAAGGAAAAGTTACAAAAACAAAGGATAAGGAAGATTAATAAATTTATAAACTTGTTTTTTATAAATAGATTATTAAAAATGAATCTCCGTATTCTACAGGAGATTACATTATGGCTGAAAATTTAGTTGATGGGTACATTAATTCTGAGGATTTAATTGTAAATAAAAACGTAATGCCTCAAAACTTAGAAGCAGAACAAAGTCTTTTAGGCTCCATTCTTTTTGATAATAAAACTTTAGAAGATCTTCCGACAAACTTTAATTCAAACTATTTTTTTGACCCATTACACTCAAATATTTTTAATGGTTGTATATCTCTAATAGAGAATGGTCGCTTAGCAGATCCTTTAACTTTAAAAAACTATCTCAACGACAATAAGCATAATATAGACATAGATATTGAAAAATATCTTGTAGACTTAAGAGATGGCGTTTTATCATTAAGTAAAGCTAAATTTTATGCTGATGAGATACGTAGTTGTTATATAAGAAGATCTTTAATAATTATAGCTGATGACTTAATTCATAGGTCAAAAAATCCAACTTTAGAAACCTCCCCTGATCAAGAAATATCTATTACTGAAGAAAAATTATATAACCTAGCTGAAAAAGATCAAATTAATTCAGGACCAACAGACTTTCAAACAGTACTTACTAAAACAACTAAGCAAATCAATGATTCTTATAATAGAAAAGGGAAATTGTCTGGTGTTGATACAGGTTTCTCAGGAATTAACCGCCAGTTGAGTGGTTTGAATAAGTCAGATTTAATTGTATTGGCTGGAAGACCTGCGATGGGAAAGACAGCTTTAGCAACAAATATTGGTTTCAATGCTGCTAAAAGCAGTAAATTAGACAAAAATGAAGCTATATTAATATTTTCACTAGAAATGTCCGCTGAACAACTTGCTCAAAGAATACTCGCAGAACAATCATCTATTGACTCTCACAGATTAAGAAGTGGTGACATTGAAGATAAAGAGTTTTCAAAACTAGTTGAAACACAAAATAATATACACAGTTTGCCTTTTTTTATTGATGACACACCAGCAATATCAGTTGGGCAAATTGCCTCAAGAGCAAGAAGGTTAAAAAGAACAAATGGATTAGGGTTAATTATCATTGATTACATACAATTAATTCAGGCATCAAAGGCAAGTGAATATCAAGGAAGAGTTCAAGAGGTATCAAATATTACTAGAGGACTTAAATCATTAGCAAAAGAATTGAATGTACCTATTTTAGCTTTATCTCAGTTAAGTAGAGCAGTAGAACAAAGAGAAGACAAAAAACCTATTCTAGCTGATTTAAGAGAATCTGGATCTATTGAGCAAGATGCGGATGTAGTGATGTTTGTATACAGAGAAGAATATTATCTTGATAAGAATGAACCTAATCAAAGGGATAATGAAAATCAAGAAAGTTTTAACGAACGATTTGCGAGATGGCAGGACAAAAGAAGTGCTGCAGAAGGGAAGGCAGAAATAATAGTTTCTAAACAACGCCATGGTCCAACAGGAGTGATCCAAGTACAGTTTGAGGCAAAACTCACAAGATTTATGGATTTAGCTCAAAATGAGAGATTACCAGATCAAATCTATTAGCAAAATTAAATGAATTTGTATAATGTCTTTTTATGAAACCTACTCTAAAAATTTCCCTTGATGATATCAGAACTAATTGGAAATCACTAAATAAGGCCTCTAAAGGAAAAGCTGCAGCAGTGGTTAAAGCTGATGCATACGGTATGGGAATGTTAAGAATAGTTGAGGCATTACTAGAAGCTGGGTGCTGTTATTTTTATGTAGCAAATATTAATGAGGCATTGAAACTGAGAGAAAAATTTAATTCAAAACAAATCTCAGTTGCTGTTTTTGAAGGTTATTTTGAGGGTAATCAAAAAATTTATGCTGAAAATAACTTAATTCCAATATTGAATAGTCTTGAACAAGTGAAAAGGTTTAAAAACTACACTACACTACAACAAAAAACCAAAGCAATACTTAATATTGATACTGGTATGAATAGATTAGGTTTGAATCAAACAGAAAGTGAATTTTTAATAAAGAATAAAGTAATATTAGACAATATTGAATTAGAATACATAATGTCCCATCTCGCTAATGCTCAAGAAAATGAAAATAAAAAAAATTTAATACAATTAAATAAAGTCAAAGAATTTGGTAAAAATTTTCCAACAATTAAATTAAGTCTTGCAAATAGCTGCGGAATAAGACTTGGATCTGAGTTCTGCCTTGATCAAACAAGGCCTGGTATTGGGTTATATGGTATAGATAATTTTGGTAAATGTATTAATTTAGGAACAGAAAAATTAACATTACCCGTAAAACTTTTTGCTCCCATCATTCAAATTAAAGATGTAAAAGCTGGAGAACCAGTGTCATATGGTGGGATTGATATTTTGAAAAGAAATTCAATATTAGCTACAATTGGAATTGGATATGCTGATGGATGGTTAAGATTATTAAAAAGAAATAGTTCTTTTTTTATTGGTCATGAAAAGTGCAAAATTGTTGGAAATGTTACTATGGATAGTTTTGTATTAGACATAACAAATGTCAAGAATAAGAAACTAAAAGAAGGTGATTATATTTGTTTATTAGAAAATTCTAACTTTGAATATATACTGAAAAATATAGGTCTTATTAGTTATGAGCTTTTGACACTTATGGGTGAGCGCATTTGTAGAGAATATTAATTATAGTTAATATAATTTTAAGGTATTGTAATTTGCTAAATTCTTTTTTAAATTTTCTAGGAACATTAGGAACCCGCTTCATCGAATTTATTGCAAAAATTGGACATTTTTTCATTTTCTTTTCGGGTGCTATCTATTGGATATTAAAACCACCTTGGTATATTAAAAAAATTTTTCAACAAATAATTGACATAGGATATTTTTCATTACCAGTTGTAGGCCTTACCACTTTTTTTTCAGGTATGGTTTTAGCTTTGCAAACTTATAACGGTTTTACTGAGTTCAATTCCGAGACCACAGTTGCTAGAGTTGTTTTAACTTCAATTACTAGGGAATTAGGTCCAGTATTGACCGGTTTAATGGTAGCAGGTCGTATAGGAGCAAAAATGGCTGCAGAAATAGCTACTATGAGAGTTACTGAACAAATAGACGCGTTGGGAACATTAGGAACTAGACCTATGCAATATTTAATAGCTCCTAAAATTATCGCATCCTTAGTTTGTGTTCCTCTTTTAGTTCTTGTTGGAAATACAATTGGGATTTTAGGAGGCTATACAATAGCCATTTATAAACTAAGTTTTAATCCTAGTTTATATCTTTATGCTACAATAGAATATTTACAATTAATTGATATTATTCAAGGGGTTGTAAAAGCAGCCATATTTGGTTTGATAATCTCAATGGTGAGTTGCTATTTTGGATATAATGCTACTAAAGGAGCTGAAGGTGTTGGTTTTGCAACAACCTCTTCAGTAGTTGTTTCATCGGTAATGATTTTGACAAGCACTTATATAATAACAGCATTATTTTTTGGTTAAGTGATGAAAAAAGAGTTGGATAAAAACATTGTAATTAAAGTAACTGATCTCTCAAAAAGTTTTAATAATAATGTTATACTAAAAAATATAAATTTTGAATTACTTGAAGGAGAATCTTTAGCAATTATTGGAGCATCTGGTTCTGGCAAATCTGTACTATTAAAAAATATAATCGGCTTGTTAAAGCCTGACAAAGGTTCAATTAAAATTAATAATATAGAAATGGTAAACTTATCTAGAAATTTAAAAGAAAAAATTTTGCTAGATCTTGGGATTACTTTTCAACATGGTGCATTATTTGATTCTCTTAGAAATTGGGAAAATATAATTTTCAAAACAGTAAATAAAGAAAAAATAAATAATAAACAAGGAAAAAAATTAGCATTTTCAATTATAAAGCAGTTAGGACTTCACCCTAGCATTTTAGAACTTTACCCTTCTGAAATTTCAGGAGGAATGCAAAAAAGAGTTGCAATCGCAAGAGCTATATGTGGAAATCCAAAGATTTTGTTATTTGATGAACCAACTTCTGGATTAGACCCAGTGACAGGGAGTTTGATAGACAAGTTAATTAAAACAGCCGTAAAAACGGTTGGTGGAAGCGCTATTACAATTACTCATGATATGGCTTCTGTATGTAGAATAGCAGATAAAGTCATATTAATTGATAATCAAACTATTTCATGGTCAGGCACTCCAAAAGAGATGTTTCAGACAGCAAACACAAAAATTCAAGAATTTATCAAACCAATTAATTCTGAAATATTGTTTAAATGATAAAACCTAAAAAACAATTTATTTGTCAATCTTGTGGAAGTGTTTATTCAAGATGGATTGGTAAATGTGAACAATGTAATCAGTGGAATACATTGTTAGAAAATAATAATCCTAAACCCTCAGGTATTTTATCTAGATCAAGTGGGAGAAAAATTAACTTTGAAAAACTGAGTGATGTAAATTATAAATATTCACGAATAAAGACTAATCTGAATGAGTTGGATAGAGTTATTGGGGGTGGTTTTGTCCCAGGTTCAGTTACTCTGATTGGTGGAGATCCCGGTATAGGAAAGTCCACTCTATTATTACAACTTGTTGGAAATTTATCTAAACTAGAAGAAAAATGCATTTATGTTTCAGGAGAAGAAAGTTTATCTCAAATAAAAATGCGTGCTGACCGCTTAGGTGTAAAAAATGATGATATAGAATTTGCTTCAGTTACAAACGCATCTGATATTGCTACAACGATAAATTCAGAAAAACAGAGATGTATTTTAGTAATCGATTCTATACAAACTATGTATTTACCACAATTAGACAGCTCACCTGGCACGTTATCACAAGTTAGAGGAAGTGCTAGTGAATTAATATTAGCGGCAAAAAGAACAAACACTATTCTAATTTTGATAGGTCATTTAACAAAAGATGGTGCAATAGCAGGACCAAAAGTATTAGAACATATGGTCGATACAGTTTTATACTTTGAAGGTGATAATAATTTTCAATATAGGATTTTAAGAAGTTTTAAAAATAGATTTGGTTCAAATAATGAAATTGGAGTTTTTGAGATGCTCAACAGTGGTTTAAAAGAAATTGTAAACCCTTCTGCAATATTTTTGTCTGATAGGCAGAAAAATATATCAGGAACTGCAATTTTTGCAGGATTGGAAGGAACCAGACCAATATTAGTTGAAATTCAAGCATTAGTTACCCACTCCTCATTAGCAACTCCTAGAAGGGTGCTTGTAGGTTGGGACATTTCTAGACTTTCGATGTTGTGTGCAGTTTTAGAAGCAAGGTGTAAAATTCATCTCTCTAATATGGACATATTTTTAAATGTTGCAGGAGGTATAAGATTATTAGAGCCTGCAGCAGATTTAGCGGTAGCTGCAGCTATAATTTCATCTGTTAGAAATATTCCATTATCTTTTACAAGTGTTTTCTTTGGAGAAATTGGCCTTTCAGGAGAAATAAGAAAGGTCACTCAACCTGAATTGAGAATAAAAGAGGCTTCAAAATTAGGTTTTGATAAAATTATTCTCCCAACAAAACAAAAAGTTAAAATTAATGAAGATATGAGTTATAACAATTTATCTTTGTTGAGTGAACTGGTGGATTTAATTAGTAAAAATAATAGAGAGTGATGGAATTCTTCAATAATTTATATTTTAATATAATCGATATACTTGTATTTGCAGTTATAATAACTTCATGCATTGTTGCTACAATTAGAGGTTTTGTAAAAGAATTATTTAGCATTATTTCTTGGATTTTATCTTTAATTGTAACGTTTAACTTATTTGAAAAATTTAAAGTAAAATTGTTAGATCACCTCTCACAGGAAATTATTGTGGATGTTCTTGCTTTTGGATTTCCTTTTTTAACAACTTTAATTATTACTAGCATTATCTCGAGTTGGTTATCCCCTAAATTTGATATGAGTGAAGTATTAATTTTTGACAAAATTTGTGGGTTTGTTTTTGGGGCCTTTAGAGGTTTTTTACTGATTATTTTGTTTTATTTAGGTTTTTTATATCTAATCGGGAACAATAAGAAACTACCAAACACTCTTCTTGATTCATTTGCATTCAAATACATAAATTTTTCATCTGAATTGTTAGTAGAAATTTTCAATAAAAAAGAATTAAAATTAGATCATGAGAAAACAAAAGAATTACAATAGTAGTCTAGGAAAGTACAATGTATTGTAAAATAACTGACAAGTTAAAAGAAGAATGCGGAGTATTTGGAATATTTGGAACTGATGAAGCTTCTGTTCTAACTACCTTAGGACTTCATTCTCTTCAACATAGGGGTCAAGAAGGTGCTGGAATAGTAAGTTTTGATGGTCAAAGTTTTCATTCTGTACGTAAACAAGGTTTAGTTGGAGATAATTTTAATAACAAGAATATTTTATCTTTGCTTCCAGGTAAAACAGCAATAGGACACGTAAGATATTCTACTACTGGAGAATCAAAGCCTGAAAATCTTCAACCACTATTTGCGAATTTAGCTATCGGGGGCTTCGCATGTGCACATAATGGTAATTTAACAAATACTTATTCAATAAAAAAACAGTTAGTTGAAAGTGGTTCCATTTTTCAAACTTCATCTGATACTGAGATTATCCTCCAATTAGTTGCGCGATCACAAAAGAAAAAAATAATTGATAAGCTAATTGATACACTTCATCAAATAAAAGGGGCATATTCACTTGTAATTTTAACAAATAAAAAACTTATTGGGGTAAGAGATCCTTTCGGAATTCGACCATTAGTATTAGGTGATAAAGAAGGATCTCCAGTTTTAGCTTCAGAAACTTGTGCTCTAGATATGATTGGAGCAAAGTATGTGCGTGATGTAGAAAATGGTGAGATGGTAGTTATTACTGAAAGTGGAATGGAGTCTATAAAACCTTTCAAAAAATCTCCTGAAAGACCCTGTATATTTGAAAGAATTTATTTTGCAAGCCCTGATAGTATAGTAGGAAATAAAACAGTATATACATACAGAAAGGCTCTAGGCGAACAGTTGGCCATTGAAAATAATATAAATGCAGATGTTGTTGTACCAATACCTGATTCTGGTGTATCAGCAGCTATTGGATTTTCACAAAAATCAACAATTCCATTTGAACTAGGTATAATTAGGAGTCATTATGTTGGCCGTACATTTATTGAACCGTCACAAAATATTAGACAATTTGGAGTAAAACTAAAACATAGTGTCAATAGATCATGCATTGAAAATAAAAAGGTTATATTAATTGATGATTCAATAGTTAGAGGAACTACAGCAAGCAAAATTGTAAAAATGGTTTATGAAGCTGGGGCAAAAGAAGTCCATTTAGGAATTTCATGTCCTCCAATCATGCATCCAGATTTTTATGGAATTGATACTCCAAACTATAACCAATTGATTGCATCTAAGTCTAAACTAAAGGATATAACAAAATTAGTGGGCGCAAAATCGTTGTTTTTTTTGTCATTGACGGGAACTTATAAGGCAATGGGGTGTGAAGAGAGAAATTCTCATACCCCACAGTTTACCGATCACTGTTTTACAGGTGAATACCCAATAGATGTCTCTGAAATTTTGAAACTTAACAGATAAATAAGTTGATGAACAAATGTAAAAAAAATGCACTAATCACTGGAGCTGGAAGTGGTATAGGAGCTGAAATAGCTAAAGAACTTGCAAAAAAAAATTACCATACAATTATTACTGGGAAATCTATATCTAATCTAGAAGAAACTGAAAATACAATTCTTGAATATGGAGGCTCATGTACTTTAGTCGAGCTTAACATGAAAGATTTAGTTGGCATTGATAAATTAGGTTTAGAAATATTTAATAGATGGAAAAAATTAGATATTTTAATTTCTAATGCAGCTATTCTTGGTACTTTAGGCCCCATACATCACCAAAGTAATGATGAGTTTATTGAGGTCATGAACATTAATTTAATTAGTAATCACAGACTAATTCGTTCTTTAGATCCATTATTAAAAAACAGTATAAACGCAAAAGCATCTTTTTTGTCATCTTCTGTAGCACTTGAAGTAAGACCTTTTTGGGGTGCCTATTCAATTTCTAAAGCTGCACTCCAACATATGATTAAAATATGGGCTATGGAAAATAAAAATAATAAATTATCTATTTCAATAATCAATCCTGGAAAAACTAATACAAAAATGAGAAGACAGGCAATGCCTGGTGAAAATCAAAATGATCTTCAAAATCCTAAAAAAGTTGCAGAGGCTATACTAGATGTAATTTTTTCAAAGGAAATTTATAAAGGTACAGTTATTGATATAATGAAATGTAAATAAAGTTAATCTTCTGAGATTGCCGGCTCTAGATATGAATAATCAAAATCAACTTTGTCATCAAATTTTCTTGCTATTTCTTGAGCCTCTTTTTCATTTTTAGAACAAAAAATCAAACTTAGCCTGTAGTTATTTAATCTGTAGAAAAATCTCAAAAGATCTATTTGACTATTACCAACGTACCAAGATTTTAAAATCCAACCAATAAAAAATAACCAAGGAGAAACCATAAAAAGACAAAAATAAAATATTATTGTAATACAAAAGTAAGTCCACAATCTATTTTGTAACATCCACAATGGTGGGGCGATACTTGCAAGAATTGAGGGCATAGTGTTTAATAAAATGGCTACATTTCCTCGTTTTTTAAAAACTTCAAATAAAGTATAAAATTCATCTTTTTGAAAATGATCATTTATATTTAGACTTTTTAATTCTGGCTTTTGATCTGAAGTTATGTTTTCACAGATAACACCTAGAGGACCATAAACAAAAGTATTAAAAAAAATTTCATCTCTTAATAAAGTAATAACTTTCTTTTCTTTAATTTCACCTAATTCTTTGGACAAATCTTCATAACTTTTGTTTATTACTTCTCCATCAATGGCTATTATAACATCACCTTCTTTAATCTTCATAACAAATGCGTTTGAAGAAGTTCGGATAGATTTGATTTGTAAAAATAACTTTTCAGTTACATTCTCTTCATTCATTGTATCTTACTCACAATATCGAGATTGAATTAGGGATATTTAATTCTACTAGTTTTATCCGCAATTTTACTTAATACATTATTATTTTGTTTTACCAACTTTGAAATTTGCTGTGCTTGAATTGCTTGATTAGCAACAATTTTTTTGTAAATAGCTTTATTATTAATTTGTTGAATAGCTTTAGAGATTGATTTGGTATTAGATTTATTTAACTTTTCAATGTTTAAAACAAGTTCCTTACTATTGTTAATATTCGCTTGAGAATTTTTATTCAACTCATTTACAAGTGTGTTTGTAATTAATTGTAATTCAGCAACAGTATTTTCATTAGATGTTTGAACTCTTTTTTCTATCTTATCAAGAGAAACTACCAATTTCTTGTTAATCTCTAATAAGTCTCCTTGTTTTTTTATAGCTGTATCTAAATTTTTCAAAGAAGCATTAACACCATCAACGTTTTCTGCAAAAACCACTAATGCTTCTCTACTTGTTTCAGTCATATTAGTCAATTTGTCAGATGATTGCATAAATAAAAATGCGCTAACACTTATAACAACTAAACCTGATATAATAGACGACAAAAATACGATTGTAGTATATTTATGTATTTGCTTCACCTTAGCCTCCAATTTTTCATGTGCTTTTTTAACTTTATTGTATTCCGAAGTTACATCAGTTGCTGCATCTGCTGCATCTAAAGCTAATTTAATGCTTTCTTGTACAGCTTCCATTTTATTATCCATTTTATTTATCCTGTAGTTTTAAACTAAACAAATATATAATCTTTAATTCTTTTCTTTTCTATATGCACATTCCATACCAGTTGTACTAAAGACTTCCACTGATGGTATAAATTTAGATATAAAACCAAACTTTTTACATCCCCACGGCCTTTGTTTCCTATGAGTAATAAAGAAATAGTTGCATCCATGACAAGTTACTCTTTTGTTATGATTTTTAAAACTTTTTTTCACGGACTAAACTTTATTTTTTATTTTTATTTTTATTTTTAAATTCAATTAATAAATATATTAATTCAGCAATTTTAAATCTAAAAGCCCCTAAAACTGCTGTAAATCCAAAAAACCAGTATAATGCTGCATTTGAAATATCACCTTCTTCTCTTAGAGAACTTGCTTCAAAATGACATAATAAGGCAGACCAAATAAACATTGCAGTAATTATAATTTGTCCAAAAGTTTTTCTTTTCTTCATATTATAACCATAAATTTATTTAATTTTTTTTCCATATTCATCAAAACTCATATTTTCAGGTATATCAAATTCAGGATAATCAGTTTCCTCTCCTCTTTCAATTTTAAAGATATAAGCTAGAACTGAAGCAACAGCTGAATAAAGATTTTCAGAAATTTCCTTTCCTATTTCTCCTGTAAAATAAAGAGCCCTTGCAAGTAAAGGACTTTGAAAGACTGTTACTTCATTTTCATCAGCTAATTTTATTATTTTTTCTGCTATCATTCCTCTTCCCATGGCTAAAATTATTGGCGCACCTTGTGAACCAACTTCGTATTTTATTGCAACTGCAAAATGAGTTGGATTAGTTATTACAGCTGATGCGTCTTTTACATTTTCTAGCGCGGCAGATTGAGTGGCTGCTCTATTAGCAATTTCATTTTGTAATCTTCTAATTTTTTGTTTAACCTCAGGTGATCCATCTGTATCTTTGTGCTCATCTTTTACTTCTTTAATTGTCATTTTCAATTTTTCTACGTGTTGGTATTTCTGCCAAATAAAATCAAAAATGGCTATAAAACCCAAAACAATCAGTAGTGAAATTGTAAGTTGAGGAAAGTTGTAAAGTAGATTTGATAAAGCAGAATATAAATTACGTTCAGATAAATGTATTATATCTTTCATATTAAAATATATTACAAGGAATGTAATTCCTCCTAACAAACCAACTTTGAATAAAGACTTGATTAGTTCAAACAAACCTTTAGAAGAAAATATTCTTTTTAAACCTGATAATAAATTAATCCTATTTGATTTGAATTGAAAAGCTTTTGGAGCAAAATTTATACCTCCAACAGCTAGTTGTGTTATTAAAATGATTAATATTAGCGGAACACCAACAATTAGAGTTATATTTATAACATATTTGATCAATTTATTCATACCAAAAGCAGGAGAAATATTTGTTATATAATCAAGATCAAATAAGAAAAATGTCTTCCAAATTGCTAAAAAATCTCTAGCCAAAAAAGGTATTGTTGATAGTACCATTAAACCCATTATTAATGTTGTAAATACAAACATTTCTTTAGATGATAAAACTTGACCATCTTCAGCTGCTTTTTCTAATTTTCTTTGTGACGGTTCTTCGGTTTTATCTTGTGAATTATCTTCTTCAGCCATTTTACTGATTTCCTTCCTTATATGATTGAAGAATTTCGTCAATCAAATTTATTGCTGTAGCCGTCAAATCAGAAAAAGCATTTGAAATTGGACCTACCCCCCAATACAAAAATACAAAAACACTTATTAACGCAATTGGAAAACCGAATGAAAAAAGATTTAGAGATGGAGCAGATCTAGTAATTATACCTATTGAACACTGTATTAATAACAATCCACCCACAATTGGCAAACTTATCAAAGCTGCTAGATACAACATATCTCCAAAGGTTTTTACAGCCACATTACTTACCTCAGAAAAGTCAAAAATTAAACCAATTGGTAAATACACATAACTTTCAATAAGTAATTTTAGTACGTATAAATGACCATCTAATGATAAAAAACAGGATATAAGAAATAAAGTTAAGACTGTACTTAAAACAAGCGTTTGTCCTCCTGATTGAGGATCAATCATACTTGACATTGAAAGTCCTGCTGTAGATGCAATTTTTTCTCCAGCAACTGCTGCAGCAGAAAATATGATATTTAAAATCATGCCTACTGAAAGTCCTATTCCTATTTCAGATAAGATAAGTAAAAACAAATTAAATGCTTCCATATCTTGAATATCTGGTACTTTGACAGCTGGAAATAAAAATGCAGTCAAACTTATACTTGCAATAATTCTTACTTGTAAGGGTATTCCTCCTAATGAAAAAAAAGGTGCACTAATTAAAAATGAGGCAATACGGAGAGATGCCACAAAAAAAATTACCATGTATTGGTACAAATTAAATAAATTAACTCCTGGTAAAGCAAATTCTATCCCATTCATGATAAACTTCTTTCGCGTTTAATTTTGTCCTACACCAGCAACCTGATCAAAAATAAAATTAAAGTAATCAACAAGTCCCATCATAAAAAAATTACCTAATATGCCTATACCTAACATTACTACAATAACTTTAGGGACAAAGCTAAGTGTCATTTCATTGATTGATGTTGCAGCTTGAATAATTCCTATCAAAAGACCTATACCAAGTGCTAAAGCTAAAATAGGACCAGAAACAAGCAAAACCTGATAAAAGGCCATGCTTAACATACTTATATTTTCATCAAAGTTCATTTTTATCCTGCCGCAAATGTGCTTACTAGAGATCCAACTGTCATGCTCCATCCATCAACTAAGACAAATAATAATAATTTAAATGGCAGTGCTACTAACATTGGAGACAACATCATCATTCCAAGTGACATTAAAATAGATGAAATCACCATATCAATTACTAAAAAAGGTAAAAATAAAAGAAACCCAATTTGAAATGCAGTTTTAAGTTCACTAGTCATAAAAGCTGGTAGAGCTATTCTAAAAGGTATATCAGAAACTTTATCAAATTTATCTAGACCAGCTAACTCAGTAAACATTATTAAATCAGTTTTCCTGGTGTTTTTTACCATAAATTGTTTCATTTCAGCACTAGCTGTTTCAATAGCCTGTTCTGCTGGTAAGTTTTTTTCCATATATGGTACTGCAGCATTCTCATAAACCTTATTGAAGGTTGGAGCCATTATAAAAAAAGTTAAGAAAAGAGATATAGCTATTAAAACTTGATTAGGAGGAGTTTGTTGCGTACCTAACGCTTGACGAAGAATTGACATAACAATAATTATTCTTGTGAAACTAGTCATTCCAAGAACAAGTGAAGGAAGAACAGTCAAGGCTGTCATCAATAATAAAATTTGTAATGGAAATGAATATTCTGTTGTATCACCGTTAGTTGATACGTTTAATGCAGGAAATCCTGAAGCAAGAGGTTCTCCTATAGCTTGCACGGGAAATCCACTTATGAAAATTAAAACAATAAAAAAAGAGAATTTCTTTAGTAAATCTATTATAATTTTATAAATCTCTTCTTTTGGATTTGTAAAATACAATTTTTTTATAGGTTGTGGGCAAATTGCTCTACGCATTTTTATTACCCTTTTTATGAGCTGTTAGTAAATCTGAAATATTTACATGCTGAAGAGGTTTTGAAGCCTTAGGTTTTGCTAACATTGATTTGTCTTGCTGAGAAATATTTTTTGTTAATTTTGTTTCTGGTCCTGTATTATTTGAAATTGCATTATTAAATTCAGATCTTTCAATTTGTGTTAATGAACCTCTGCCAGATTTGTGGCCTATAAAGAAAAATTTTTCTTCACCAACTTTAAAAATATAAGCTACAAATCCATTGTTAAGAGGTATTTGATTAGTTATCTCAAGACTATTTTCTTTTTTAATAATTTTTTTAAGATGACTACTTTTTTTCTTAATAATAAAAGCAACAACACCTAATACTAGTAAAAATAAAATAGTAACAATAAATGTAGTAAAATCTGGAACCGATTGTGACATGTAAACTTTCCTTGTTTTTTAATACAAGGAAGCAAGAATAATGCCATTAACAAAAAATTCTTTAAGTAATTGTTTTATATGTCTTTTTTAGAATGTCAATTTTTTGAAATCTATAATTTTTGAACTCGATTTTCTGGATTTGTGACCTCTGTAAACCTTATGCCAAATCTTTCACCGACCATAACTACTTCTCCCTTAGCTATTTTTACCCCATTTGCTAAAATATCTAACGGATCACCTGCTAATCTCTCTAACTCTACTACTGAGCCCTCATTTAGTCTTAAAAGGTCTCTTATTTTAAGTTCAGTTGAACCAACTTCAACAGTAAGTTTCACCTCAATATTTTCTAAGACCTTAAGATTATCTAGTCCAGTATTGTCTTTAACCGTTTCTTCAGTTGTTTCTTGAACTTTTGCTTCAGCTTCATTTTCTGCCATTAAATTTCTCCTAAATAATTATAATCTATTTTTCAAACTAACTGCAACCTGACCATTTGTTTCACCAATTTCAGCATTAAATAAAAGTTTATCATTTACAAAAAAATCTACACCATCAACTGGAGGTAAATTCATTACATCACCTTCTTTAAATTGAATTAAATTAGATAGTGAAACTGACGGTTCACTTAAAATTGCTGAGACGGGTAGAGGAACGTTCAATACTGATTTTTCTAAACGTTCTCTCCAACTAGAATCGTCGTTGATGATATCAGATTGGACTCTTGAGCGTAGGAGAGAAGCAATTGGTTTTAAAGTTTGTAAAGGGTATATTATATCAAATGAAGCTGAATCAACGTTTGGAAGTTGCACCACAAATGAACATATAATTACTGAATCTGACGACTCAACTAAAGTTGCAAATTGAGGATTAATTTCTCTACTTTGATGTTTAATTGTTATTGGCATAAGATCTTTCCAAGCAGTTTCTAGACATTGGGAAATTCCATCTGATACTATTTCAATTATTCTATCTTCGGTGGCAGTAAACTCTGCTTTTGCAGAAGGAAAATTAGCTAATTTACCACCATAATAGCAATTTGTTAAAACACTAATAAAAGAAGGTTCAAGTACAAGTAACAACGATCCTCGAAGCTCATCAATTCTACTTGTATTTAAGCTCATAAAACTATTAAGACCTGCACTGTATTCATCGTAAGTTTTTACTTCAGGAGGGAATGGATTTATCTTTGGTTGTAATCTTATCATTGGTAAAAAAATACTTCGAACTAATCGAGCAAATCGCTCATTAATTAGCCTTAAAGCGTAGTAATCACCAAGAAGTTCTAAGTTATCAGAACCAAATGTAAAATCAGTCACTTCAACATCATTGTTTAATCCAGAGTTTGCAGTTATTTCCCCAGACTGAAGTCCTTCCATTAGAGCAGATACTTCATCAGAAGATAATTTACGAGATGTATTAGACATTAATTATTAAATCCTATTCTATTGTAAAATAAATGCAGTAAAATATACATCTTCTATACCTGGAAATTCATCAAGAGATTCTAATTTTTTATTTAGGACTACCATCAATCTCTCTGATAACTTTTTCTTACCATCACTTCCTGAAATATCTTCCTCTGTAAAATCACTTATAGTTGATAATATTTCAGACCGTAAAGCTAATTGATGAGAATCAACTACTTCCATTACTTTTTCATCATACTGTGTAGACACACCAACACTTACCTGCAAAAATTTTCTACTTCCTTTTAAGTTAGTGGTAAAATCCCCTGGAAATTCGAAGTAGGTAGTTTCATAACTATCAACTTCTGGGATGGCTTTTACATTCTTTTTTATAATGCCATCTTCACCTTCTTCTTCTCCTTTTTTATTTTCAGCATCTTCAGACTTTTTCTTTTCAGCTTCTTTTCCTTCAATTATTTGATTAACTTCAGCTGATGGATCTGGTTCAGGTTCACCACCAAATAAAAAATAACCAATACCTAGTCCAACAGCTATTAATAAAAAGCCGCCTACTACAAAAATAATTATTTTTAACAAGTTACTTTTTTTTGGTTCTTCTTCTACTTCATCTGCCATTTTTTTCTCACTACGTAGTTGTTAATTATGCTATTACGTTTACAATATGTCTAGATGAAACATTCTCATCCGAACTATTTTTAATATCTTTTTGTTCATTTTCAGATTCAGATTTTGTCAAATTATTTTGCTCATTCTTGTTTGCATTTTTGTTAAAACTATTTTTGGAACCAAAATATTTACTGTCGTCATGAGCTAAAAATTCTAAATCAATTCCTTGATCGTTAAAAAGTTTCTGAAGATGATTTTCATTTTGAGTTAATGCACTTGTAACAAAGGTATTTTCAGTAATTATTTTAACGTTGCCTGTTCCATTTTTTAAACTTATGGACACTTTAAGCCTTCCTAAATTTTTAGGTTTAAGATTAAATTCAATTTCTTCTCCACCATTTACTAAAGCATTTTCTATTCTAGAAACAAGTTTTGAAGTCCATCCTTTCTGGGTTAGATCGAGGGTTTCTAACAAACCCTCTAAGACGGAGTTAAAACCTCCATTTGAAAGTGAGGTATGATTTTGCTGAGAAAATTGATTACCCTTACTGGCAGACTCAATAGAACTTTGTATATTTAAAACTTTATCATTAACTTTGATTTCATTCATCTTATTCTTTACTAATTCATCACTTACTTGATTATTGAGCTGATTTAAATTTGTATTATTTGATAATTTATCTGTTAATGTAGTTGAATCTATTTTTTCTTTATGTTGAAAAGTATTAGAATGTGATAATTGATATAGTTTATTAGGATGACTATTTTTTTTAATTTTTTTAACAAAATGTATTTGTTTATTATCAAGAGTTAACGTTTGATGATTATCTAATTTTTGTTCAGACTTTATTATTTCATTAGTATTTTTTTTAATAAAATTTGCTTCAGGATTATTTTCTCTACTTTTATTAAAAGACTGTTCTAGACTTTTAATTACAGTTGTCGAACCACTTTTAGTAACAGGTGTTAAACCTTTAAAACTTTCATTTTTTATTTTATTATTTAATTCTTTAAAGTTATTATGTGCAGGAAATTTGATAAAAATGTTTTTATTATATTTTCTTGTTGAATCTAAAAAACTAAATATCTTATCCTTTATTTCAGATTTAATGCTTTGATCTGATTGAACTTCTCTTTTAAGACTCTTTAGATTAACTGAATTTAAATTACTGGTGTTTAAATTAGGCAGAATATAAGATAAATATTCCAAAATTTCTATTTCTTCTTTTTTTAATACAAATTCAAAGTCGTCTGAAATATTATTTGAATTTACTTCATTACTAATATTGATCGAAAATAGTGAACCTAATAAAGAAGCATTATCGTCTCCTTTATTTGAAATAGACAAAAAGTCAGAATTATTATTTACATTATTTGTAATTTTCATTTTAAATTCCACATTTTGTTTTTAACTGCAAATACAGTGCCATTCTTAAAATATGTTATTCTAAAATGCTTTATTGATAACTTTTCTTTTCTAATTCACTAATGAACGATCTTTTATATTCCAAAAATTTTTCTTCAGCCTTAACTTTCTTTAAATTATTTATAACAATTTTCTGTCTTATTGTTTCCTTTTCTGCACGCAAATATTTATTTCTATTTGATGCAATATTTTTTTGACTTTGAAGCGTAGTAAGTAGTTTGGCATTATTTTTAAAAAAACCTGAATTAATTATTTTGTTTGAGGAATTATTTTTACTATTCTCCATAATAGAATTTATTTGATCAATAAGATTTTCATTTTTAATAATTTCATTTTGTACCAAGTTAGAGTTAGTAATTTCTTTTGAAACATCTTTTTTTCTTACAGTAGCAAGCCTCTGAAATCTTCTAATTTTTTTTTGCAATTATTTTACCTATTCATATAATTTTAATAATGCTGATTTCGAACTTTCAAAATTTGCTTTTTCAGCATTACTTTGGGATATAAAATCAATCAATTTTGGCCACATTGATATAGCATCATCTAGATCTTTATCTTGTCCATGAGTATATCCTCCCATTAACAGCAAGTCCTTATTTTCTATGTAAGAACTAATATGTTTTCTAAATAATTTTGAGGCATTTAAGTGATCATCTGAAATTAGTTCATTCATAACCCTGCTAATTGAATTAGAAATGTCAACTGCAGGATAAATACCCATTTGTGCATTTAATCTACTTAAAACAATATGGCCATCAAGTATTGCCCTTGCTGCATCAACAACTGGATCATTATTATCATCTCCATCAGCTAAAATTGTGTAAAATGAAGTAATGCTTCCATTTCCTTTATAACCTGTTCCTGTCCTCTCTATTAAATTAGGGATCA
This sequence comes from uncultured SAR116 cluster alpha proteobacterium, assembly GCA_902619615.1. GTDB lineage: Bacteria > Pseudomonadota > Alphaproteobacteria > Puniceispirillales > Marisalimonadaceae > Marisalimonas. The sequence goes on from CACNFD010000012.1 coordinate 40,591, forward strand.
TAGAAATTACTGAAGGTGGATAACCTTTTGACGTAGCCACTTCTCCTAAAGACAAACCAATTTCTCTTTTTGCATGTGCAATTCTTGTTAAACTATCCATTATTAATAACACATTTTTACCTTGGTCTCTGAAATATTCTGCTATTGCAGTAGCTCTATTAGCACCCCTAATCCTCATCAATGGTGATCTGTCTGCTGGGACAGCAACTACAGTAATTTTTTTAGATGTTTCATCATTAAACAATTCGTTAACCATTGTACCAACTTCTCTAGCTCGCTCACCAATTAAAGCAATTACAACCACATCTGCATCTGTATATTTACTCATCATCCCTAATAAAACTGATTTACCAACTCCTGAACCAGCAATAATTCCAAGCCTTTGACCTTGGCCAACAGTCAATAATGCATTAATAATTCTTACTCCAACATCTAATGGTTTATTTATAAAACTTCTTTTTAAAGGGTTCATAATTTTACCCATAAGAGGCCATTTATTTTTTATTGTACCTAAGGGTTTTTCATCTAGTGGTCTACCAAAGGCATCTGTTACTCTTCCTAATAATGTGTTGTCTACATCTATGTATCTTCCATTGTCTTTTAATGAAACTTGACACCCAGAAACTATGTGCGAGGAATTTTCTAGGACAGCAAGCATGTTATGTTTTTCGTTAAAACGAATTACTTCAGCAAGAATTTCTTTTCCCATTTGGTCCTTTACTATACAAAGACTTCCTATAGGGGCTGGAAAAGGATCACAGTAAATAATATTACCATCAAAGTGATTCACTCTTCCTGAACTAAAAATTGATATAGGTCTTTTTATTTGGGATATATTATTTATTAGTTTTGTCTCAAAATTCATAAATCAATTCCAATTTTTTTAAGTGCTATAAACGCTTTTTTCTGAATATCGCATTCCATCACAATTCAAGATTATATCACCTCTTGAAAGTTCTTTATTAGAAATAAACACTTTTTTATCTTCATTTTTATTGAAATCTTTTATTTTTGAAAGTGCTTCAAAATCTTGATCATTAACTTCAATTGTAATTTTATCTTCATAACAATTAATATTTTTTAGAAATGATTTGATTTTCTTTTCATATTTGTCCGGCATTTTATCTATTTGGTAACCTGCAAGATCATATGAAATTTCAAGAATTTTATTTTCAAAAACTTCATATAAAGCTTTTTCACTTAGGGTTGATAGTGATGATAAAATATTTTGAAAATTGTCATAATCTGTTTGTAATGTTTCTGAAACATTTTCTGATAATTTATTATCCTCTAAACTTTTATTAACTTCATCCTCATTTTTATTCATTGATTGAGAAACAGCATCTCTCACAGAATCTAAAGCTTGTTGGGTCTCATCATCAGCCTTAATAATTTCATCTGATCTTGTCTCAACTATTGTTTCATTTTGTTGTTTTGGAGTATTACTTTCATTGTCTAAAAAATTTTCATCTTTTTCAAAGTTTTCAGCTTGAATATCTTCTTCAACTTTATCTCCATTAAACTGATCAGTGTCATTAATTTCTTCATGATTATTAGCTTGCTCAGCGTCAAATTGTTCATCTGTTTTATTCTCAATTTCCTTATTTTCTTCTGGCTTCACTTCTTCTATTTTTTTTTCATCATTAGTTTCATCAATTTCTTCTTGCGAATTATTTAAGGTATCAGATGTTTTACTATTAGTAACTTCTTCTTCATTGATTTTTTGATTAGATTCAAAATCAAGTGCAATTTCAATTAATGATTTTTTTAAAAAATCAGAATTATTTGAAATATTTTTGTCTTCAAAAATAGACTCTGATTGAGATTTTAAAATAGATTTAATTTCATCGCTACTTAACGGAACAACGTTTTGAGTATCTTTATTTTCCTGTTCTTGTTTCATGGCCAAATTCAAAACTTTAAAATAAATTATACATAATCATCGCCACCGCGACCTGCTAACACAATAGATCCCTCGTCAGACATTCTTCTTGCTACAGCAATTATCTGTTTTTGTGCCTCTTGAACTTCTGTCAATCTAACTGGCCCAAGTGCTTCCATTTCATCCTGTATATTTGCTGCCGCACGTTGTGACATACATCCAAATAATTTTGTTTTCAATTCCTCATCCGCACCTTTAAGCGCTAAAATAATCAAATCATCTTCTACAGCACGAAGAAGCGTTTGTAGAGACTTATCATCAGATAATAGTAACGTTTCAAATACAAACATACTGTCTTGAATATCTTGCATTAGCTGCTTATCATCTTTTAAAATTTCTTTCATTATTTTTGCTTCACCATCTTGACTTAGAAAATTCATTATTTTAGCTGCTGCTGGAACCCCACCTACTTTACTAGCTCTTAAACTTGCATTAGAAGAAAAAACCTTTTGCATTACTCTATCTAACTCTTTTAATGCTTCAGGCTGAACTGTTTCCAATGTCGCTATTCTTTTTATTATATCTGATTGACTTTTTTCAGGCATAAATGTCAAAACGTCTGATGCAGTTGATGGTTCTAAGTAAGAAATTATTAATGCTATGATTTGTGGATGCTCATCAATGATTAGGTCAGCGATTGATCTAGCATCAAGCCAATCAAGTATTTCAATTGCTTTATTACTGTCTGAAGGAGTGATTTTTCCTAAAACAGTTTGTGCTTTATCTTCACCTAATGATTTAGTCAGAACGTTTTTTATATAGCCCCCTCCAGATATACCAAGACTTGTTTGTGCTTTAATAATTGCTAAAAATTCGTCTAAGACTAAATTAACTGTATCTTGACCTAAACCTTGAACAGAATACATTGCTGATCCTAAAACTTGAACTTCCTTAGGAGAGAGGTTTCCCATTATTTCAGCGGCTTCATCTTCACCAATTAACATCATTAGAATTGCGCATTTTTGCGTCCCTGTTAAACCCTGGTAAACTTCATCTGCACTTGGTTTTTTTACTGCTTCTGCCATTTTATTACCCTACTCTTTACTTTATTCTTTTTCCATCATATTTTTAAATACGCTAGAAACACGACCCGCCTCGTCTCCAACAATCATTCTAATAACAGCAACTTTATCATCATAAGTATTAGCTGTATCTAACATCTCAGCTGAAATGGCAGCCTTCTTAGGTTTTAGCTTAGCTTTTATGTCTTCAAGAGATTCACCTTCTTGTACTTCAATTTTATCATCTACGTCATCTTCTTCATCAGAAACCATTGCGCCTGGTCCAGATGTATAACCAGCTGGAACAAGAACTCTTTTCAATAAAGGGTGTAATGCTCCAAATATAACAATAGCTAGTATTAAAACTGTAGCTAGTTGTTGAGCTAGTTCCTTTACAGATTCATTTTCATACCAAGGAACTTTATCAGCCTCTAAAATATCTACAAAAGGACTACTTGTTACAGTTACGCTATCTCCTCTTGCTTCATCGAACCCAAGAGCTTCTTGTACAAGAGATTTTATCTCTAATAGTTTTTCATCACTAAACTTTTCAAAAGTAACAACCCCTTCTGGATTTATTGTTTTCTTTTCACGAATAATCACTGCAGCTTTTATTTTTTTAATTTCTCCATATTGAGCTTTAGTAGTTTCAACTTTTCTACTAACTTCGTAATTTTTTACAGAAGTTTGACTTCTTTGTTTTAAGCTTGCACCTGCTCCTTTATCCTCTGGAGCTTGTGTTTTTAAATCTGGGGCTAATGGTGGAGCATTAGACAATGCACCAGGAATACCTCTAGCTTCAGGGTTTGCACTCTCATCTAATGAACTTTGTTCACTTCTAAGGGCATTCCCTTTAGGATCCACAGATTCTTCTGTTATTTCTCTTTGAGTAAAATTCATATCAACATTTATTTCAGCTTTTAAATTACCTGCACCAACTATTGGTGTCAGCAATGAGATAATTCTAGATTTGTATATTTCACCTAACCTCATTGTCTGAGACATTTGTTCACTAGAAATTGATGCAGAAAGATCATTTGATGGTTTAGATAAAAGTTCTCCAAATTGATCAACTACTGTTATATTTTCTGATGGTAAATTTGGGACTGAGGACGCTACAAGATGCACTATTGATTGTACTTGTTGTCTTCCCAAAGATCTACCATTTGCTAATTTCACAAACACAGAAGCGGAAGGAAGAGCTATCTCTCTAGCAAAAACTGTCTTTTCAGGAATGGCTAAATGGACTCTTGCGGAACTTACACCTGAAATATGATTAATTGAACGTGCTAATTCTGCTTCCAAAGATTGTTTGATTTTAATAGCTTCAACAGACCTACTTGTTCCCATTGGCATGTCACCTAAGCTATCATAACCATCAGGAACTGATGAGGGCAAGCCTTCGCCTGCAAGCAACATTCTTGATTCATGATAATCTTTAACTGGTACAATGACTTCTCCAGTAGATGGATTTAGTGATGCATTAACACCATTTTGTTTCAATGTCTGAATAACTAATGCCTTCTCACTTTCTGGTAGTGAAGCAAAAAGTGTGGTCACATCTGATTTTTGCATAGTGAAAAATACTATCAAACCAACAAATGCAACAATCACTCCAAAAATCAATGGAACTGATTTTTGAACTGCAGGATCAGCTGTCATTCTCCTGACATTTGAAATTGATGTCCTTATCCTACTGATAAGGCCAGTGTTTTGATTAACACCTGTTAGATCATTTCCTGTTGTTGCTTCTGCCATAATCTTTTCCTAACAATTTTAAATTAAACGGGCATATTCATTATGTCTTTGTATGAACTCAAAACTTTGTTCCTTACATTTAAAGTCATTTGAAATGCAATATTTGAAATTTGCTGTTGCATAATAACCTTTGTAAGGTCTGTTTCTTTTCCAAGTTCATAATCTTTAGTAATTTGTGACGCTTTATTTTGAGTTTCAGCCACAGAATTAATAGCGTCATTTATTTTCTTCGAAAATTCTTCGGTTTTTTTATTTCCTGAAAAAGCTTCATTTGCTTTTTCTAGAATATTTTGCCTAAGAACATCTGTGCTTATGTTTTGATTTGAAACTTTCATTATTTTTTATCCTTCTAAGTTACTTTTGCAAATGCTAGTTGATCTGCAAATGAATCAACTGATGAATTTTCATTAATCATTGACAAAGATTTATCTATCATTATTGATTTGTCATCTATGGTGTTATCATTAGATAAAACAAGTGCTCTTTGAAGGGTGTTTTCAAGTTCTCTAACATTTCCAGGCCAATTGTGGGTCAGTAATAATTCTCTTGCTTCACTTGTAAGATAGGGAACAGGTTTACCTTCTTGACTATGTTTATCTAAAATTTTAATTGCAATTGGTAAAATATCATCTTTTCTAGATGAAAGATTACGTGTTTGCAGAGGAAAAACATTAAGTCTGTAATATAAATCCTCTCTAAATCTAGACTGATTTACTTCATAAGCCATATCTCTGTTAGATGTTGCTAAAACCCTTACATCTACATCAATATCTCTTTGGCCACCTACTGGAGTAACTTTTCTTTCTTGTAGCACTCTTAATAATTTTGCTTGTAAAGACAGAGGCATTTCAGAAATTTCATCTAAAAGTAATGTTCCTTTATCAGCAGCTCTAAAAATACCTTTGTTAGCATTTGAAGCACCAGTAAAAGCTCCTTTTTCGTGACCAAAAAGAATGGCCTCTAGCATATTTTCTGGGATTGCCGCGCAATTTACAGCAACAAATGGTTCATCCTTCCTATTAGAATTTTCGTGAAGGTAATTTGCTAATACCTCTTTTCCTGATCCTGTTGGACCATTAATAAAAACCGTTACATCTGTAATTGCTACTCTTCGTGCTAATGATAATAATTCATATGTTTTTGAATCACCTGCTGAAAAAGATATATTTGGACAACATGTGTTAAAAATTAATTCTAAAGAATATTGATCTGTAAAATCTGAAACATTAATTCTTTTTACAGCACCACCTAGCTCGTCTTTAATCTCTAAACCATTGCAATTACTGTCATCTGAAATAATAATAATCTTTGTTAATTTAGCCTCTCTTGCAATTGAAACTAATTTGGATGAGCCACCTATTTCTTGCTCAAAAATATCTGAACAAACTATGGTATCTGCTTGGTAACCAACAAGATCAATACCAAAAAAATCAGGTTTTGAACTGCCAATACCTGCTTTTATAACAGTAATGTCTCTTTTTTCTAAAATATCACATAAATTATTGGCTATCTTTAAACTATTATTTACAACAATAACTTGGCTCATAAAATACTCCTAAAATTACTAGAAATTTTAGAAGCAAGAAGCTTGCCAAACTATAATTTAAAAGAGTTTATTGCTAGCTTTTAATTAAAACAAAATTATTTTTTTACTTATAATATTGATTTATTAGTAAAAATGTCATTATTATGACAAAAGCTATATTAATTTTTCAATTATTTGACGGAATTTTCAATGAATGTTGTCGATAAATTAACAAGCCCATCGGAACAAAATAAATCTATATTAGACAAGCTTAATAAAATGATTGATGGCGAAAGTCCTGACACTAAATCAATGAAAAATTTAATCGCAATGGTTTCTCAAACAGATAGTACTGCTTTAATTTTAGGTGAAACTGGTACTGGTAAAGATATTGTTGCTCAAGCTATTCACAAATGTTCAAATAAAAAAGGACCCTTTATTACTGTAAATTGTGCTGCAATTCCATCTGAATTACTAGAGTCAGAACTTTTTGGACATGAAAAAGGTTCATTTACAGGAGCAGATAAACAAAGAAAAGGAAGGTTTGAACAATCTAGTGGTGGATCTCTTTTTCTAGATGAAATTGGCGATATGCCCTTACCTCTTCAAGCTAAACTCTTACGGGCTATTGAAAGTAAAACCATACAAAGAGTTGGTGGTGCTGAAGATATTAAAATAGATCTAAGATTAATTTGCGCAACACACAGAGATCTTGAAAAAAAAGTCGAAAGTGGTGAATTCAGAGCAGATTTATTTTTTAGAATTAACGTTTTACCAATTAATGTACCCTCATTAGCTGAGAGGAGAACTGACATTCCAAGTTTGCAAAAAACTCTTTTAACAAATCTTAATGTAGAAGAGACAATGAAACCAATTTTTACACCAGATGCAATAACAGCACTTTGTAAACATAACTGGCCTGGCAATGTACGTGAATTAAAAAATGTAATTGAAAGAGCTTGTATAATTTTCCCAGGAAAAGAAATTACAGGCACTAACGTTTATGAAAATTTGTTAAGATTGAAGGTACCAACTACTGCTGAAGAACAAGATGCTCTTTGGGAAATGACATCTGATTTAAGTGGAATAACTAACATTGAAGAAAACAACCCTAATAACAATCTAGAAGATTACTTACCACACCCTAAAAATTATAAAAATTGGTTTTCTTTTTATGATGAAATAGATTTAAGAAGACATCTACAAGATGTTGAAATTGTTCTCATAGAAGAGGCACTCGAAAAAACTAATAATAAGGTAGCTCTTGCAGCAGATAAACTTAAACTCAGAAGAACTACCTTAATTGAAAAAATGAAAAAATTTTCTATTATTACTCCAAAAACGTTAATTGACTAATTAATTAATTTTAAAAAAATGTTACTATTTGCATTAGCCTGAGCTAATATTGATGATGCTACATTTGACATTATCTGTGCTTTAGTAAGTTTTGCAGTTTCAAGTGCAAAATCGGCATCTTCTATTTTAGATAATCTTGATGTTGAATTTGTTTTGATGTTTAACAAATAATTTAGCCTATGATCAATGTTATTTTCACTAACTCCAAATTTAGCTCTGGTATTTGCAATTGTGTCTATTGCTGTATCAATTTTAGTAAGCGCAGATGAAGAGTTGGATGTTGAAGATACTGAAATTATTGAGCCTGGTGTAGAAGCACTACTTGATGCTTGAGCCTGAAAACCTAGTTCTCCAACATCATCTCCAGATATTTTTATAACATCTCCCTCACTATGAGTTAACAAAATTTGACCTTTAAAGGTGACTGAGCTACCTACTGCAACTGTTGCACCTGTTGCATCTGTATGACCATCAAAAAAAACTCCTGGTGTTCCTGCGTGTGCTATAATAATATCAGCTCCACTAGCACTACTCAATTGTACTTCACCACTTGAATTTGCAGAAGCTATAATGTCGCCAATTGATGCATTATTAATAGCTGTTATAGTTTCTGAGGCATTTGATACACTAGAAAAATTTATCGCATTTCCATTTATACTAATATTTGAAGCAGCAGACGAAGCCTCTGAAAAATTTAAATCAAGTGTAACTGTGTTACTACCTGAAGCAGTAACATTTGTAGATGAAGACATAGCATTTATAGCTATTGCTTTTGCTGCTGCAGAAGCACTGTCAGACACACCAATTTCTATATCATTAATTTTAATGTCATGAGATGCGGTAAGAGCATTAGTTGAAACTAAGTCTGACCTTATGACAGTGCTTGAGTCGACTTCGTTAAATCCAAATCTTGCTAAATCATCAATATTTCCACTATTTGAAGCGTATCCGTTTTCTTTTGTCATAGCTTCAATTTTGACGAATGTACCATCAATATTAGCAAGTTTTATATATCCTAAATATGTACCAGCTGTAAAACCAGCATCGGTTGGGGCATTTCCTCCTATAACAATGTCATTACCTGTGTCATTTGATAAGGTTATTGTGTTATCAGAATTTAATGTTGCGATTACTCCAGAAGCCTCTTGATTGATTTCAGCAGCTAAGTTTTCTAAGGTTGTTTGCACTGCAATTACATCACTGTTTATAGTAAATGTATTACTCATAGATAAAGAGCTTTTAGCTGCTGAAGTTAGTTTATTAAAACCCGATGCAGTTGCTCCATGTGTGTTTGAATTAGCATTAATTGCAGTAACTAATGCAGCTGCTGTGTTATTTCCTGCTGTCAAATTGGACGTTAATGTGCTTGCCAAGGCGTTTTGACTATTTATTTTAATGTCGCTGGCAGCTAGATTTGAACTATAATTGAAGCTAGTTACTCTTCCACTGGTAAATTCTTTTACTCCTGAAGACCCTGATAAACCTATAGCTGTGGTATTTGATTTAACTAAATCAATTATAATATTATCATCTTTTGACTCACCAACTAAAAAGCTAACTTTGTCTGTAGATCCGTCTAAGAGTTTGATTGTGTTAAATTTTACCAAGTTAGTAATTGAATCGATTTCTGTAATGTAACTATCAATCTCAACTTGTAGGGTGTTTCTATCAGCAGTTGTCAAAGTTGAACTACTTCCTTGAACAGCTAATTCTCTTATTCTTGTTAATAAATTGCTTATTTCATTTAGTCCATTATCAGCAGTTTGTGCCAATAGTTTTCCTTCAGCGCCATTTGAAATAGCCTGACCAATTGACAAAATTTGTGAATTAAGCCTAGAAATTGGACCGATAGAACCTGGACTATCAGAAGCATTGTTAATTCTTTTCCCAGACGACAATCTTTCCGTACTTTCTGTTATTTGCTTTATCTGATCTGAAATATTTCTCTGAATAAATTGAGACGCAGTTATATTGGTGATATTAAGCATTATTAAATCCCTCCACGAATTATATAAAAATACCAATGTCAAATACGACGTAATTTTAGATTTGTTTAATTTTTTTTTAAATATTAAACAAATTAAATTAACTATTAGCCTTTTACTCATTTAGTGAAAGAATATGCTTTTAACCTTTTGTTAAATTTTTCGTGATCTTTTGTTAACTTTTTAAATTTATTTTGAGTACTTATTAACATTTCATTATTGTTAATGATCAGATCACTTATTCTAGATTTAATTTGCAAATGACTTGTTTCAGAGTTTTTAATTTTTTCAATTATTGCTCGTCTTTGCTTATCAATTTGAGAAATTTGAGTAAATTGATTGTTGTATATCAAATCAGAAATTTTTTTTGATAAATTTTCTAATAATGTTAAATCTGATTCAAAATCATTCATAATTATTTCACATCAGACGGTATTTCTTCCCATCCCTCCATAATTTGACTAACAACATCAATTGCTTTTAAAATTCCATCTTCAATTTTTTGACTAAAACCTCTAATGATTTCGTAACGGCAATATTCATATAGCTGGAAAAGATTATTTGCAATTTCAAGAGCTTTATCAAAATCTAAGCTGGTTTGAAGTCCATAAATGATAGATAATGATTTACTAAGGTTTTTTGATTTATGACGAGCATTTTTTTTTTCAAAATCTTTATCTAACATGTATTTATCTTGTTTTCTTTTTCTTTCATCTTGAATGTCTAAGACGATTTTTTGCATTGAATTTACCAACTCTTTCATCAAAGTTCTAACTATTTCATGTGACGATGTGACTGCATTAGAAGATAGTTGTGTCTTTTTATATGCATTTATTTGTTCGTTTTTCATCATAATAATAATTCAACTATAATTTATGTAAGTGTCATAAATTTGATTTTTCATATTTTTTATGTTTTATTGACACTATGATTGTTAATAATTCACAAAATCCATATGCTATTAATGAAATTTATGCTTCTAAACCATTAAGGAATGAAAGCTCTAGTTTATCTGCAAACAGCATGCCAACTAACGATAGAATAGTTTCTGAAACTAGTGTTACAAAAAGACCCTTAAATAATACACCCCCTAATTTCATCAGACATGTTTATGTAAACAATCAAACTGCTAGTAACGGATCACTAACTGAGAGCTTCATAAGATCAAGAGCTTCATTATCACCGTCATATTTTCATAATGAGATTGTTACTAGATATAATATGATTAGTGCAATTCCCAAAGATCTAACTCAATTAAAAAAATCTGTTGAAAAATACGCTTAGATAGAAATACCTAAGTTTTTGGCATAACTATTGCAATGTTTTCCTACGAAATTAATTTGGAGATTAATATGCCAACAGTAAATTCCAATACTGCAGCTCAGTTTGCACTAAATAAAATGACTGCTACTGAGCGAGAAATGACGACTGCAATGGAACGTCTGTCATCTGGTAAGCGTATAAATCATGCTGGAGATGATGCTGCTGGTGCAGCTATTGCTGATAGAATGACTGCTCAAATTAAAGGTCTAGAACAATCAGTAAGAAATGCAGCTGATGTAATCTCTATGGCACAAGTAACTGAGGGTGCACTGGATGAATCTTCAGCAATTATTCAAAGAATCCGTGAGTTAGCTATACAGTCAGCTTCGGACGTAATGAATGCAGAAGAACGTTCTTATCTTGATGCTGAGGTAGTTCAAATGTTGGCAGAACTAGACCGTGTAACAAGAGATACTACCTTTAATGAAATAGCAGTTTTAGATGGTTCATTTGCAGATAGGCGTTTTCAAATTGGTACACATGAGAGAGAATTTGCTCAGCTTTCAATTTCATCAATGAGATTAGATAGCCTCGGCGCTTATAAAGCTAAATCAGATACAACCGACACAGATGGAAAAAACGATAATTTAGCTTTAAATGCTTACGCAGTTGACACAACATCTGAAACTAATCTTATACAATCAGAATCTTTTACAATACACGGAATTTTGGGTAGTTCTTCAGTTACTACTGCTGCTGGATCTACAGTAAGGGACATAGCTACATCAGTTAATGCCGTTTTTGATGCAACTGGTGTAACTGCTATTGCATCAACGCAATTAAAATTAGAAGCAAAATCATTGGACGATACTTATAATGGACAAACAAGCATATCATTTAGTATTCAAGGTAAAAACACAGTAGCAACTACTATTGCAGCTAATATAATATTAAATGATAATAAGGGGAGCTCTGTATTATCAGAATTAAGAGATTCCATTAATAATTACACAACTGCAACTGGTGTTACAGCAACCTTATCTACTGATAAATCTTCAATTATTATGGTTCAAAATGAAGGTTATGATATTAAACTTGGTGACGTTAACTTTGATGGAGATACGGACGCAACAGGAGCAAGAAGAACTTTACTAGTAACAAGTCTTGATAATGACGAAGTTGCTGCAGGTAATGCTGTAAGTTTAGGTGATACTCATGTTACTGCAACAGACGATGATGGTTTGTTTTCAGGAACGATAACAACAACCAATACAGTAATTGGCGCAACTCCTACTGAAACATCTTTAACTGTTACAGGGTCAACCACTGTTAGAGGTGCAGAATCAACTTACAACAACTCTGGTGGAACATTAGGTACTAGCGCTGTAACTTCAATACCGCTTGCGTCTACCACAGGTTTTCCTACCGCAGGAGGAACAATTAAAATTGGTTCAGAATATTTCACATATACAGGTGTAAGTGGAAATAATCTAACAGGTGTAACCAGGGCTAAAGAAGCTAGTACTGCTGCAAATCATGCACATGGCGCTTCTGTATTTTTAGTTATTGGAAGTGGGGACACCATGTCTGGTTCAGGAACAATAACTGTAGAAGACACTTCAGCATTTGACTCTGTTGGTGCAATTAAAATTGGTGATGAGCTTTTTACATACACAGGTAAAACAGGAACAACTTTTACTGGGGTTTCCAGAGCGACAAGTGCTACAACAGCTGCAAAACATGATAGAAATACTGGCATTTCTCAAGCAACAGACCCAACGGCTACAACCTTTAATGTCGCAAGTACAACTGGTTTTCCTGAAGCTGGTACATTATTAATTGGATCAGAATATGTGACTTATACTGGTGTAACTGCAACATCTTTTACTGGTGTAACCAGAGGAGTAACACTTGACACACTTACCTCAACTGCTGCAAGTCATGCAAATGGTAAATCAATAAAAGATATGTCCTCAAGATTTACATTAAATGGACCTGTTTCACTAGCTACTGATGATAATAAGGTTTGTAGTGAACAAGCTATTTCATCTGGTTTTACCGGTACTGAAAGTCTAGCTATGGTGGATGCAACAGCTACCCTTAATTCATTTATTACAATTACATCGACAGCAGCATCAAGTGCAAATTTTGTAATAACTGGAACTGACGTCTATGGAAATGCACAATCAGAAACAATAAATGGTCACACAGGGAGTACATATCCAAAAACATTAACCTCTACAAAAATTTATGGAACAGTTACTAGTGTAAAACCTTCAGCAACAGATAGTGATGCAAAAATTAGAGTTGGCGTTAAAAACACAATAGCTAATGAATCTATATTAGTAACAATTACAAGTTCTGCTAGTGATGAGTCAGCTAAAACATTTACAGTTGTAGGAACTGGAATGGATGGCACTTCCCTCACAGAAGTAATAACAGGACCTGAAGCTAATAAAACTGTAACTGGCAGACGTATCTTTAAAACAATTCATACAATTACACCATCTGATACAACTACTGGTGCGATAAAAATTGGGGTTAAAGGCGCTGACTCTGTCATAGTAACTGGTCAACTTGAGATGTCTTCTAGTAATAGTTTTACTGTTGTTGGTGAAGATGGAAAGGGATTATTTGAAACTTCACCAGGAGCTGCTTCATTAGATAAATTGTCAGGTGTAAATGTTAAAACAAGACAAGCATCTGTAGATGCACTTAGGGTATTAGATAGATCATTAGACAGAATACATAAAGAGAGAGCAAAACTTGGCGCTTTAATGAGTAGAATGGAAAAAGCAATAGATAATTTATCAAATGTTGCTTTAAACACAAATGCCTCAAGAGGTAGAATTGAAGACGCTGATTTTGCAAAAGAATCTGCAAGGTTAACTAAAGCCCAAATTCTTCAGCAATCAGCTATGGCAATGATTGCACAAGCAGGAAAAGCGCAACAAAATGTTTTACAATTATTGCAACAGTAAAAAAACTTAATTTATACTAACCCCTTGTTATCCAAAGAAAACCACCTTTTAGGTGGTGTTTCTTTTTAATTTTTTAATTACGAAGCAAGCTAATTAAATTTAAAAGGATTATAAGTACGAGTTATTATTAATTTAAGATTAATTGACCTAATTTATAACTTACAGAAAATAAATATTATGGTAAGAACATTGATTTAATTGTATGAGTAAAAAAAACATATTATCAATTACAAAATTATTTTGAAAACTATGAGTTTAATGTGAATAATTTAAATTACTTAGAGTCTGAAGCTATTCATATTATTCGTGAAATGGTTTCAGAGAGTGAAAACCCAGTTATACTTTACTCTATTGGTAAGGATAGCACTGTAATGTTACACTTAATTAAGAAAGCATTTTATCCCTCTTTTCCTCCATTTCCATTATTGCATATTGATACTACATGGAAGTTTAAAGAAATGTATAAGTTCCGTGATAAGATAGCCAAAGATGTAAATATGGATTTAATTGTGTATCAAAACCCCGAGGCAAAGAAAAAAGGTATTAACCCATTTGATCATGGTACTCTTCATACAGATTTATGGAAAACAGAGGGGCTTAAGCAGGCCTTAAATAAGTATAATTTTGATTCTGCTCTTATTGGTGCTCGCCGAGATGAGGAAAAATCACGGGCAAAAGAGCGTGTGTTTTCTTTCCGGTCACAACAGCATAATTGGGATTCAAAAAAACAACGTCCTGAACTTTGGTCACTTTACAACACAAGAAAATCCAAAGGTGAAAGTATTCGTGTTTTTCCTTTGTCAAATTGGACTGAGTTAGATATCTGGCAATATATTTACCAAGAGAATATAGAGATTGTATCACTTTACTTTGCTGCATTGAGGCCAACAATAAAACGGAATGGATTAATTCTTATGGTAGATGATAATCGTCTTCCATTAAAATCAGATGAAAAGCCTGAATTGCGTTCTATCCGTTTTCGTACTTTAGGTTGTTACCCTCTTACAGGGGCTATTTTATCTGAAGCTTCTACATTGAAAGAAGTAATTCAAGAAATGCTTTTAACCATAACTTCTGAACGTCAAGGACGCATTATTGACAAGGACCATGGTGCCTCAATGGAAATGAAAAAAACACAAGGCTATTTTTAATTTGGTGAGTAATGAAATTAAAATCCAATAAAAAGAATATAATCGCCAATGATATTGATGGCTACCTTAAAACACATCAAAATAAATCTTTATTACGATTTATAACTTGTGGCTCTGTAGATGATGGAAAATCAACACTCATTGGACGTTTACTTTATGACAGCAAAATGATATTCGAAGATCAATTGGCACAACTTAAGATAGATAGTAAAAAGTCAGGAACACAAGGAAAAAAAATTGATTTTGCTCTTCTTGTAGATGGTCTTGAAGCAGAAAGACAACAGGGAATAACCATTGATGTTGCTTATCGTTTTTTTTCAACAGAAAAACGTAAATTTATTGTAGCAGATACACCAGGACATGAACAATATACTCGAAACATGGTTACTGGAGCCTCAGACTCTCAACTTGCAGTAATTCTTATCGATGCCCAAAAAGGTGTTTTAACTCAGACACGTCGTCATAGTTATTTATGCCATTTACTTGGTATTAAACACATTGTTTTAGCTGTTAATAAGATGGATTTAGTTAGTTATGATCAAACAATCTTTAATTCTATTATAAGCAATTATGAAACATTTGCTGACACAATTGGGATTAAAAACTTTGAAAGCATTCCAATTTCTGGGCTCAATGGAGATAATATAACAACAAGGTCCACAAATACTAAATGGTATAAAGGTCCAACTTTGTTAAATCATCTTGAAGATTTAAATATTAAACCAGAAAAAAGTGAAAGTACTAGTTTCTTTATGCCTGTGCAATGGGTCAATCGACCCAATCAAGATTTCCGTGGCTTTAGTGGAAGGATAGCATCTGGGATTGTTAAACCAGGTCAAAAAGTACGTATATTTCCTTCTAATAAAACAAGCGTTATAGATCGTATTGTTACGCTTGAGAGTGACCTAGATCATGCAATTTTAAATCAATCTGTTACTATAACATTAAAAGATGAAATTGATTGCTCTCGCGGTCAAATTATTGCATCTGAGGATTCACTTATACAATCTGCAGATCAGTTTGAAACCTTACTTATTTGGATGGATGAGAGTTCTCTGATACCCAACCGCTCATATTATTTTAAAATTGGGACTGAAACTGTCTTAGCTTTCATTTCAAAAATAAAGTTCAAAGTAAATATAAACACAATGGAAAAAATTGCAGCACAAACGTTAGAGTTAAATGAAATTGGAGTTGCTAATTTGACAACTGATCGATCAATTCCATTCATGCCATTTAAGGAAAATAAAACACTAGGTAGCTTTATTTTAATTGATAAGATGACTAATGCCACTGTTGCAGGAGGCATGATTAACTTTTCTCTAAACCGTGCCAGCAATCTTCACTGGCAAAAAATGGATGTGACACGTGAACATAGAGCAAAACTAAAAGATCAAAAACCAGTTGTTGTTTGGATGACTGGGCTTTCTGGTTCAGGAAAATCAACTATAGCAAATGCTCTTGAAAAAAAACTACTACAAATGAATTTCCATACATTTATATTGGATGGTGACAATATACGCCTAGGACTTAACAAAGACCTTGGTTTCTCAGATGCTGATCGGGTAGAAAATATTCGCCGTGTCGGTCATGTTGCTAAACTGATGACAGATGCAGGCCTTATAGTCATTGTGGCCTTTATATCACCTTTTCGGTCTGATCGTGATTTAGTAAAAAAGATGATAGACAAGAAAGAATTTGTTGAAGTATTTATAGATACTCCTCTTTCTGTTGCAGAAGATCGAGATGTAAAGGGTCTCTATGCCAAGGCTCGGTCTGGCAAACTAAAAAATTTTACTGGCATTGACAGCCCTTATGAAACTCCAGAAAATCCAGACATACATATTAAAACAAAGAGTCAAAGCATTGATGAGTCTGTTAACGCAATTCTAAAAAAAATTATAAATTAATTATTAATCATTTCTAAGTAGCCAAAATACTGCTAAGACCTGCTTATAAAGTTGTAACTTTTGTTAACTAACTTTTATATTTTTGTAATAAATGGAATATTTAATAAAAAATTAGAACTTATGAAAACGTAGTAATTTTATAAATCAGTAAAAATTTCAAATAAACTAAATCTATAACAATTTAAAATTCTACCTTAATTTAAGAAGATTAGATAATTTAATAAAAAAAAGGCCACCATAAGGTGGCCCCTTTCCTTAATCTCTCCAAATTATCCTTGAAGAAGAGCTAATAAGTTTTGCTTTGAAGCATTAGCTTGAGCTAACATTGAAGTTGCAGCTTGAGATAAAATCTGACTTTTTGTCATTTTTGATGTCTCAGCGGCAAAATCAGCATCCTCAATTCTAGCTTTAGCAGCTTGAGTATTAACTTTAAGTGTTGAAAGATTATTGATTGAAGCATCAATTCTGTTTTCAACAGCACCAAATGATGATCTAAAAGAAGTTACTTTAGCTATTGCTGAGTCTATGCTTGCTAAAGCTGCTTGTGCTTCATCAATTGTGCTTACACTTAAATTAGCAGATTGTACTGCAGTAGTTGAGCTCTGAGCTTTTGCTCCAATTTCACTTATATTATCACCAGATAGTTTTATTATAGAACCATCTTGGTTGGATAAATGAATTTGACCTCTGGCTGTAATACCTGCGGTTAATGCGGATACAGATAATGTTTGAGCAGTGCTTGTAACATCTTCCATTGAAGTAACAATTGACTGAGCTTGAGTATCCTTAATTGTAATATCAGCTCCAGAAACACTTGTTAATACAAGGTTACCAGTTGTCTCTTCAACTGTAGCTCTAACATCTCCAATATTAGCGTTATTGATATTACTCACAACATTTGACAACTCATCAGTAGCAGCAATTGTAACAGAATTTCCGTTTACAGTAACTGTTGATGAAGATGATGAAGTTGTGTCAGTGGACGAAACTGAAGTACCCGCTGTATTAGCAGTAGTAGCTGCTGTTGTTGAGGCATCATCTGCAGCCCATTTATACAATTTTAATTCAACTGTACTAGTTGTTAGAATACCCGCACCATTCGCATTTGCAACTAATTGCAGGTTACCATCAGCGTCAACGCCAGCTGTAAAAGCAAAGTCAGATCTTGCATTAATTTTAGTTGCAAGACTTTGAATTACATTGTCAGTTGTCGTAGCAGAACCCGTACCAGCTGCTGTTTCTGCATAAACTACTCCAGTTCCTTCAGAACTTGAAAAAGTAATCTCAACTACACCACCGTTTGTACCTAGAACGTTAGCATGCTCTAAAGGATTGGTGCCATCAACGTTTCCAGTATCTAATAAAAGTGTAAAGACATCTTTTTGAGTTGCACTTCCTGTAACTACTTGTTTTTCAATATCACTTGCAGTTGTACTTATTGTGACGGCTGAGGCAACTAGTTCTTTTATGTCATAAGTACCCTGGATCGCTTTACCAGCCTCTGCAGCAGTAAATATTATATCACCGTTGGTTGCTGCAGCACCATGAGTTATTGTTACATCTGATGCAAAGTCAGTTAAAGCTTCTACACCGTCCTTTAAGTTAGTAAACTCACCAGCGTTATCAGCAGTTGTCTGAATAACGTATTTAGTTGTAGTTCCATCAGTAACTTCAAGTGCAGAATAAATTGCATTAGTAGCTGCATCTATTGTGCGAGTTTGAACTTGGGCGACATTATTTTCTCTAACCGCAAAAGTTAATCCTGCATCAAAGTCAGGGGAATTATTTCCGCTTGCACCAGCAGTTATAATCAAATTATTTCCACTCGCACTTGCAGTATATGAATTGGAACCATTATTAATTTTAGTAACCAAGTTTGTAACTGTAGTTGCAACGTCAGTAGTAAAATCTTGCTGATAAATACTATTTCCGTCTTTAAAAACAACTGTTTTACCTGTAACCTGATCAGCCAAATCAAATGTTTTTGTAGCAGCTGTTGGAACGTTATCAAAATCAAGTTGCAATTCAACTCTGTTAGATGCAGTTGCTGTAACTCCATGTTCTGATGTTTTCTCGTTGATAGCTAAAGCTTTTGAAGCAGCAGAAGCTGTTGCTGAAACACCTATGGCCACATCATTGATTTTGACATCATGAGCAGTTGTGATTGCATTAGACGTAACAGTACCAGTTGAAATAGATTTATCATCATTGACCTCATTAAAACCAAGTGCTTGTAAATTTGCAATAGTTCCTACATCTGTACTATATCCATTTTGAATATTTGCAGCTTCTATCTTAATAGGAGAACCATTGAGGTTTTCAAGTTTGATAAAACCTGTATGTGTTACATCTGTTGTAGAAGAAATAAGACCTACATCAACAGCACCCTGAAGGTTTCCTGTTCCAGCAGCAAAAATTATGTCATCACCGTTATCATTTGATAATGTAATTGTTCCATTAGTATTTAATACAGCTGTTACTTCAGAGACGTCTCTGTTGATTAATCTTACCAAATCAGCTTGGCTAGTAGCAATATCAATAAGGTCACCATTAATTTCAAATTGTGCACTTTGTGTAAAAGTAGCTTTTTGTAATGATGTAAGTTCATTAAAAGCAGACGCAACCGCACCATGAACTGAAGTGTTGTTGTTAATTAATTTTGCTAACTCAGTGGCTGCATTACCAGCTGTAGTAAAGTTTGTAGCTAATGCAGTAGTACCTGCTAACATGTTTTCGCCATTTATTTTAATTGCACCTGTAGCAAGCGAAGCACCAGCAGCACTATAGTCTGTTGTAGTTACCCTACCACTTGTAAACGTGTTAACAAAAGCACCGCCTTTAAGGCCAAGCGCAGTAGTATCAGATTTTTCAAGAGCAACATTTAATGCATCACTAGCATCAATACCAGTTTGAAAAGTTACACTTTCTCTTGATCCATCTAAGAGCTTTACTCCGTTGAAGTTTGTTTTAGCAGCGATACTATCTAATTCGTTTATGAGTGCGTCGACTTCTTTTTGTATACTGGATCTGTCTGCAGTTGAAAGTGTACTATTTCCAGCTTGAACTGATAATTCACGAATTCGTTGCAACACATTTTCCATTTCACCAAGAGCGCCTTCAGCAGTCTGTGTCATAGAAATAGCATCATAAGAATTTCTTATTGCCATATCTAAGCTTCTTACTTGAGACTCCATTTTGGAAGCAATTGCTGTTCCAGCAGCATCGTCAGCAGCTGAATTAATTCTTAAACCAGAAGACAAACGTGCCATTGCATCGTCCATCTCTTTGTTTTGTTTTTGTATATTTGATTGAGCGACTAATGCACTCATATTGGTATTTATACTATTCATTTTTAATCTCCAAGGTTAAAGATAATTTGAACATTTATAATTTTAATAAATGGAGGGATTTATAATAAATAAAAACGTTCATTAACATAAACGACGGTATTAAAAATTGTTTAGAAAAAGATAAGAAATATTAAAAATAATTCTAATTAAGTTTAAAATTACAATAAAGATTAAATTTTCAATATTTTTAAATTGTTTTTAGATTCTATGTATAAAATTAAGTTAGGTAAGCTTAATATTTAGTTCATTTGTGCAAAAAAAAAGTTATTTAATCATCCTTATTCATAGCTTCGAATAAATTAGTTAAATATTCTCCTGTTGATTTTAAACTTGTTACTGCCTGTTCCATACTTGTAAATTGTTGAATATATCTATCCCTTAGAGAATCCATCTGAGAATTTAAATCTACGAGTAAAGCTGACTGATCAGTTACTTCTTTGTTAATTGTTGTTTCTCGAGTTGATAATTGGCCACTAGATGTATTAAGTGTGTCAGTTAAAAAAGTAGTTAGCTTTTCAATAAGACTCTGACCATAATATATAGTTGCATCTGATCCTAATCCAGAATATTTAACTTTTAATCCTGCTGCATTTCCTGATGAAATAGTAAAAGTTTGGTTCGTGATATCAGCAACCATTGCTACCCCGTCTAATGTTGCTGATCCTGTAACTCCACTTGTTGTAATACCTGCACCTGTAACTCCGATTGTAACCGATCCTGAGGTATTGGCAGAAGGCGTAATCGAAGATATTGTTTTAAAAGTCTTACTCCCCAAAACTGTTGCATTCGCAGCTGGTCCTGTTATCACCTCGGTTTGTGCATTTCCAGACATATCTGTTCCCACAACAGTAAAGGTTTTATTACTTTCGTCACTTCCTGAACTTACAATTGAAGGTCTTTTACCGGCAAGATCTACAAAGGCAGATTTGGATCCAATATTTACACCAGCAGCTGCTCCATTTGATGCAATTTGAGTAATTTTTTTAAATATTTTTGAACTAGTCACGCTACTTCCCGCAGCTGGTCCTGTTATTATTTCCTCTTGCGCATTTCCATCAATATCAGTTCCTGTTACAGTAAAGGATACTGATGATAGATTGTTTGAACTTGAGATAGTAACAAATGAATTTAGATTTGATACACTACCAGAACTTGTTTGATCACCATCTAAGGCAAGATTTCCAGAACTTAAAAGAGTTTCGTTATCAACTAATCCGTCAGTATCAGTTGCTGTTACAAGCGCCCCATTAATTATTAAGGCTGTACTTGCTGTTCCAGATTGCGAAGTGCCTATCCCGTCAGGATCCGATGTTCCTTCAAATTTTAGAAATCCATCTAAATTACTACCTATAGAGTTTATAACCATTGAAGAAGACGTACCTGTAGAACTCGATTTAATTAAATAACTACCATTTGAGTGAGTTACTACAACTGATTTGCCCGCAGATGTTAGAGTACTATCTGCATTTATAGCAGTTTGAATTGCTGTTGCTAATGCAGCCTCCGATGTATAATGTGCCGCAGGTACCGTTACTGAACCTGATTGTGTTCCGTCTACAGTTACTTGTATAGTGTTATTTGATGCAGTTACCTCAGGTGAAGTATCACTGCTCTTCAAACCTGTAAATGCTCCTGAGACATAAGCTGTCATGCTAAATGCGTAAGATCCAGCTGTTGGAGAAGAACTTGTTGAACCACTGACACTTAAGAGACTTGAGGTTGACGAATACATTGAATTAAATATAGCGTCTAATGAAGTAGGATTGTTTTTTAATTCTGTCTCTAAAATACTAGTATTAAGACTTAACAAACCATTTTTTTCAGTTCTAACCCCTAAGTTCGACAAATATATTCCACTTGCCCCAAATCCTGACAATTGCGTAGATGTAAGTGAATTTAATTGTGAGTTTATACTTTTTATTACTGGATCATCAGACAAATCCCCAGCTTTTTGGGTTGATGAACCTCGGAAAGTTTTATCGTTTAATAATGTTCTTGCGTCATTTACTGCACTTACAAAAGATTGCAAATTTGTTTTAGCAGCAGTTGTATCTACAGAACCTGTTAATATTGCGGGTGTGTCAGTGCCATTTATTGTTGTCGATGAAAGTAAATTTACATTATAACCAGTGAATAGATCTGTGATGGAATTAGAAGACCTAGTAAGAGATATTCCATCTACTGTAAAAGCGGCATCTGTTCCTGCCATCTTTTGTTTTGATGCATTTGTTGTCGTATTGTCTATACTTGATAGGCCAGATCCAGAGGGACTTTCAGTAGCTGTAACCCTTATTGCATTTTCTTT
>CACNFD010000013.1 GCA_902619615.1 uncultured SAR116 cluster alpha proteobacterium
CCGGGGTTGATTTGAAAAAAGAATTAAACGATAAATTAGTAGAAAAGATAGACGAATCAATAAATAAATTATCTGTGTTGGTATTTAAAAATCAAAATATCAATGATGAAGAGCAAGTGAGATTTACTAGATATTTTGGCGAAATAGAAGCATCAGGAAAAAAATCAAACATTACAAAAGCTCAAGATAGAAGATTGTCTGCTGATTTAGCAGATGTATCTAATCTAGATAAAAATAACAAACCTTTTACCAAAAATGATCCACGAAGGATATTTAATTTAGGAAATAGACTTTGGCATACTGATAGCTCTTTCAAAAAAATTCCTGCAAAATACTCTCTTTTATCTGCAAGGAATATCTCTAAAGAAGGTGGTAATACTGAATTTGCTGATATGAGAGATGCATATGATTGTCTTGATAATAATACTAAAACAAAAATCAAAAATATAGTTTGTGAACATTCTTTAATTTATTCACGACAAAGATTAGGTTTTGATATGACTAAAGAGTTATCTTCAGAAGAAATTAAAAACTTTATACCTGTTGAACAACCTCTTGTTAGAATGAATAATTTGACTAAAAGAAAAACAATCTTTCTTTCTAGTCATATCGGAAAGATTAGAGATTGGATAAGACCTGACTCGATGTGCTTTATTGACGATTTAATTGAATATGCTACTCAAACACAATTTAAATATATTCATAAATGGTCTCAATATGATCTAATTATTTGGGATAATAGACAAACTATGCATAGAGCAAGAGCGTTTGACGATTTAAAAGAGAACAGGGATATGAGAAGAACAACTGTTTTAGGTGAAGAACAACTTATTTAATAAGAGGTTACCTTTTAAATTTTCTCAAATCCTACGTTTAAATCTCCGATTAAGTCTTCTGTATCTTCACTACCTGTATAAATTCTTAAATAGTTACCTGTTGGAACGTAACTGGATTTTAAATTTCTATTTTCTGAAACATTCATTGTAGATAACAGACTAGAGTAACCTCCCCAAGAAGAACCAATTCCAAAAATTTTACAATTATCAGCAATAATGTCTATAGCTTCTTCTAATACGTTATCATGAAATTCAATTGCAAATAGACCTGATGCACCTTTAAAATCTCTTTTCCAAAGCTTATGGTCAGGATGTTGATTAAGAGCAGGATGAAAGACTTTTTTTATTATTCTTTTAGTTTCCAAAAATTTTGCAATTTCTAAACTATTTTGTGATGATTTATTTAACCTTAAAGGAAGAGTTCTTAGCCCTCTTAAAGACATATAAATATCGTCAGGACTTACGTAATTACCTGTATTTTTTGACCATCTTTGAAGTGCAATCAAATCATCTTTGTTACCTAAAACAACACCCATCATAATGTCAGAATGACCAGAGATGTATTTTGTAATTGCCTCAATTACAATATCTACTCCAAAATCGAATGGATTAAAATATATTGCAGTTGCCCAGGTATTGTCTATTAATGATTTTAAATTATTTTTTTTACAAATTTTAACAACTCTTTTAATGTCAATTATTTCGAAAGTATAAGTTCCAGGACTTTCTATATATATTGCTTTTGTATTGTTTTTTATTAATGCTTCTAGATGATCGAGGTCACGTGAATTATAAAAGTCAAACTCTATATTAAGTCTTGGAAATTCTTCTTGAACAAATCTTCTTGCTGAGCCATAGACAGAATCAGGTATCAAAATGTGATCTTTTGCCTTTAAAATTGACATTAATCCAATTGTAATTGCCCCCATTCCTGAAGGAGCTAATACACACCCCTCAGCTTTATAAAGATCTGAAATTGCATTAATTAGGGAATCTGAAGTAGGAGTTCCATTTCTTCCATAAGTATATTTTCCTGATCTATTTCTATAATTATCCATTTTAGGACTTAATATTGTGCTAGTCCTATATAAAGGTGGAGCTGGGATTCCGTGGTTTTCAGTTGGGGTTTTCCCTGAATGTGAAGTTATTGTCTCTGTGTTATAATTTTGAAGATTTTTTTTCATTTATTATTTTCTTAATTAAATTCTATATCTTTAAATATAAAAAACCTAATCTTTGTTTTTTTAAAGTAAAAATTTTTTTTATTTTTATCTTGAAACTATACTAAAATAGAACGAAAGTACTACAAATTTCATGTTTTACATGGAAAACTTTATTAGTGGAGAAATAATATGAAAACTAAAATGCTTTTAGCAGGTGTGACTGCTGGAGTGATGTTTGCAGGTTCTGTACTTGCAAGCACATTAGACGATGTAAGAGCAAGAGGTAAGTTAAACTGTATTATTAATACAGGTTTAGCTGGTTTTGCTGCACCAGACGATAAGGGTAATTGGACTGGATTTGACGTTGATTTTTGTAGAGCAGTTGCTGCAGCTACATTAGGAGATGCAGATAAGGTTAACTACACCACAGCAACAGGTAAAACACGTTTTACAAAACTAGCTGCTGGTGAGGGCGAATTATTGTCCAGAAACACAACCTGGACTTTTTCAAGAGATGTAGATTTATCCCAGACATTCATAGGTGTGAATTACTATGATGGTCAAGGTTTTATGGTTCCAAAAGCGTTAGGCGTAAAATCTGCTAAGGGATTAGATGGTGCCTCAGTTTGTATTCAAACTGGTACTACTACAGAGTTAAATCTTGCTGAATTTTTTGCAGGTAACAACATCAAATACAACCCTGTTCCAATTGAGACAAACGCGGAAGCTCAAGAGCTTTATAAGGCAGGAAGATGTGATGTTTACACAACTGATGCATCTGGTCTATATGCTACAATGATGAGTTTTGATAATCCATCAGATCATATGGTTTTACCTGAAATTGTTTCAAAAGAGCCTTTGGGACCAGTTGTAAGACATGGTGATGATCAATGGGCTGACATTGTTGCTTGGGTTCTTAGAGCTATGATGGCTGGTGAAGAAAAAGGTATTACATCTAAAAATGTAAAAGAACTTGCTGCCAAGGACAACAAAGACAAAGAAATAAATAGATTGCTTGGTAAAGATCCATTGCAAGGTTTATCAAAACTTGGTTTATCTCCTGACTGGGCTGTAAATGTAATTAGTCAAGTTGGAAATTATCAGGAAAGTTTTGAAAAGCATCTTTTTCCTCTTACTATTAAGAGAGGTATGAATGCTCTTTACAGAGATGGTGGTTTACACTACATCCCACCAATAAAATAAAATAAAAAATAAAATTCACTGCGTCTGTTAAATAGACGCAGTGAGATTTAATTTATCCAAAAATATAAGACTGTTTGATGACTTTTTTTTCTAATATTTGGCGTAATGAGAAAAGTAGAGAGATAATAGTCCAAATTATTGTCCTATTTTTTTTAGGATGGTTTATTTCTTGGTTAGTAATGAATGTGAATGCTAACTTTGAAGCTCTTGGTAAAGATATTAGTTTTGAATTTTTATTTATTCCTGCTGGATATGATATTAATCAATATTTGATCGACTACAATAATAGAGACAGTCATTTAAGAGCAGGTATTGTTGGACTACTAAATACAGGATTAGTTGCATTTTTTGGGATTATTTTAGCAACTGTTTTAGGTATTGCTCTTGGAATTATAAGATTATCAAAAAATTGGCTGGCCAGTAAAATTGCTTATTGGTACGTAGAATTTACTAGAAATGTTCCAATTTTATTACATATACTTTTGTGGCATGGCATAATAATAAATACTCTTCCTCATCCAAGAAAGGCAATAAGCTTAGGTGAGGTTACATTTTTATCTAATAGAGGTTTTTATATACCCAAACCACTTACAGAGACTGGCATCGAACTTGTTTATTTGTTTTTTGTAATTGCAATTATATTTTCAATTTTATTCGCCAAATTTTGCAAAAAAAAGCAAGATTTAACTGGAATTCAATATCCAGTATTTTGGATTAATTTTTCGGTAATTTGCTTTTTGCCGTTAATCGCTTTTTTTCTATCTGGGATGCCTGTTTCATTGGAAATTCCAGCTTTAAAAGGTTTTAATTTTAGAGGTGGAATGCATATGAGCCCTGAATTAGCAGCCTTAACTTTTGCATTAGGAATTTATACTGCTGCTTTTATTGCTGAAATAGTTAGAGCAGGAATTTTAGCTATAGATAAGGGCCAAAGAGAAGCTGCTGAATCAATAGGCTTAAAACCTTCGAAAGTTATGAATTTAGTTATATTACCGCAAGCTAGAAGAGTCATAATTCCGCCATTAACAAGTCAATATTTAAACTTAACAAAAAATTCATCTCTGGCCATTGCTATAGGTTATATGGATCTAGTTGCTACACTTGGTGGTATATCTCTTAATCAAACTGGAAGAGAAATGGAAACTATGCTTATTGTAATGCTAATTTATTTATCCGTTTCGCTAAGTATATCTGCTTTAATGAATTGGTATAATAGCAAAGTGAAATTGGTAGGAAGATAAGATGAGTGAAAAGACTTATAAACCAGGAAACTATCCTGATCTTCCTCCTCCTCCTGGTACAGTTGGAGTATATGGATGGATTAGACAAAATTTATTTTCGTCTATAAGTAATTCTCTACTTACAATCATATCAGTTGTGCTTCTTTACTATTTAATTGATGGAATAATAGGGTGGTTTTTCTTAGACGCTGTTTTTGACGCTGAATCCAAAATTGCGTGTAGAAAAATAGATGATGGTGCGTGTTGGGCAGTTATAACACGAAGAGTTGGACAGTTTGTATATGGATTTTATCCTGAAGCTGAAAGATGGAGGATTGATATAACATTTTTAACAATGTTTCTAGCATTTGCACCTTTGTTATATCCTGATATACCAAAAAGAAAGTGGCTATTGTATTTCAGTGCTTTTTATCCATTTTTTGCATTCGTACTAATTATGGGTGGTTATTTTGGTCTTCAGAAAATTGAATATAGTCTTTTTGGTGGCTTTATGCTTACCATCATTTTAGGAGTTTGCGGTATTGTTTGTTCATTACCTCTAGGAATTCTATTAGCATTAGGAAGACAATCGAATTTAACAGTAGTTAGAACATTAAGTGTTTGTTTCATTGAATTTATGAGAGGAGTCCCTCTTATAACACTTCTTTTTGTTGCTTCTTCAATGTTAAATTATTTTCTTCCACCTGGGACTAATTTTAGCATTTTAGTAAGAGTTATAATCATGTTTACTTTTTTCTCTGCTGCATACATAGCAGAAGTGATAAGAGGTGGTATACAAGCTATTCCAAAAGGTCAGTATGAAGCTGCAGACGCTTTAGGTATGAATTATTGGCAAAAAACAAGATTTATAACCCTCCCTCAAGCACTAAAGATTTCAATACCGGGTATTGTTAATACCTTTATAGGTTTATATAAAGATACAACTCTTGTTGTGGTGATAGGATTGTTAGATCCACTTGGTATCGGAAGAGCAGCACTTGCTGATACAAAATGGAATGGTTTATCTACTGAAACTTATCTATTTGTAGCCTTGTTCTTTTTTGTAAGTTGTTTTGCTATGTCTCGTTATTCCTTGTGGCTTGAAAATAAATTAAACACTGATAAAAAGTGAGAATAAAATGGTAGTAAATAAAAATAAATCCTCAAAACCAGTCATTGAAATTAGAGAAATGCATAAATGGTTTGGCAACTTTCACGTTCTTAAAAATATTTCCTTGGGTGTCAATCAAGGAGAAAGAATAGTTATTTGTGGACCATCTGGGTCTGGAAAATCCACACTTATTAGATGTATAAACAGATTAGAAGTTCACCAAAAAGGTGATATTATTGTAAACAATGTTGAATTAACTGGAGATTTGAAAAATCTTGAAACTATAAGAAGTGACGTCGGAATGGTATTTCAGTCCTTCAATTTGTTTCCTCATTTAACTGTGCTTGAAAATTGTACTTTGGCTCCAATTTGGGTAAAAAAGCTTCCAAAAAAAGAAGCCGAAGAACTAGCAATGGAATTATTAACTAGAGTAAAAATTCCAGAACAAGCTTTGAAATACCCTGGACAATTATCTGGAGGTCAACAACAAAGAGTTGCTATTGCAAGATCATTATGCATGCAACCAAAAATAATGTTATTTGATGAACCAACTTCTGCTCTTGATCCAGAAATGATAAAAGAAGTTTTAGACACTATGATAGAATTAGCAGAAACTGGAATGACTATGTTAGTTGTTACTCACGAAATGGGTTTTGCTAAAAAAGTTGCAGATAGTGTTATTTTTATGGATGAAGGTGAAATCATAGAGCAGAATGACCCAAAGAATTTTTTTAATAATCCTAAAAATGATAGAACTAAACTGTTCTTGAGCCAAATTCTTAATCATTAGACAAAAGTCTAACTTCTTGTTTGTATCTTTTGTCCAGACGTTGCCCACTCTGTCCAAGAGCCATCATAAATAGGCACATTTTCTTTACCTAAACAATAAAGTGCGACAGAAATCACACATGCAGATACTCCAGATCCACATGTAGCAATTATGTCTTCTGATTTATCAATGTCATTATTAGAAAACAACTTATCTAATTCTTTAATTGATTTAAGGTGTCCATCATTTGTAAGTAATTCAGAAGAAGATAAACTTTTAGAATTTGGAATATGACCAGATTGCAATCCCAGTCTTGGTTCTTTAGCTTCACCAATAAACCTTTTATAAGATCTGGCATCTAAAATTACTTTTGAATTATTTTTTGAAATAGAAATCATTTCCTCTAAATTTACAACTAAGTCTTTTTTTTCAGTTTTACTAATAAAGTTACCTTTAGAAATAATTGTTTTTTTAGCTGTTGTTTCTCCGCCACTTTTTTTCCAATTTTTGAACCCACCATTTAAGATTAAAATATTTTTATGACCAAAATATCTAAGTAAAAACCATGCACGAGCTGAAGACAATAATGGTGAATTATCGTAAATAATAATTTTGTCTTCATTATTAAGACCTAGGTTTTGCATCATATCTGAAAAAAGATGTTTTGATGGGATCATGTGAGGTAAAGGATTTTTTGGATCAGCAATCTTATTAATGTCAAAGAAAACAGAATAAGGGATGTGTTCTTTTTGATATTCTTCCTCAGCATTTAAACCGGAGTCTGGAAGAAAAAATGTAGCATCTAATATTTTTACATTTGGTTTATTTATTTTACTTTTTAGTGTTTTAGGTTCTATGAATAAAGAGTTGTTCAAAATATTTCTCCAATTACAGCCAATTAGGAACTATTAAATCTTTTGATTTTAAAAATTCAGGATTCCATATTTTAGATTGATATCTTTGACCTGAATCACATAAAATTGTTACAATGGTGTGTCCTGGACCAAGATCTTTTGCTAATTGTATCGCTCCTGCGACGTTGATACCACTTGAGCCTCCGAGAAACAAACCCTCCTCACTAAGTAAATCAAATATAACGCTTAGAGCCTTGTTATCACTAATTCTAAAGGACAAATCTATTGGACAATTTTCTAAATTTTTAGTGACTCTACCTTGACCAATGCCCTCTGTTATTGAGTTTCCTTCAGCTTTCATTTCACCTTTTTGATAATAGTTGTACAATCCAGAGCCATAAGGGTCTGATAAAGCTATTTTAATATTCTTATTTTTTTCTTTTAAAAATAATCCAGTACCAGATAGAGTTCCTCCAGTACCAACTGCACAGGTAAAAGCATCAACTTTGCCGTCTGTTTGTTCCCATATCTCAGGACCAGTTGAGTTGTAATGTGACATTTGATTTGCTACGTTATCAAATTGATTAGCCCAAAGAACTCCATTTTCATGTGATTTGGCTAAATCCTGAGCGATTTGTTGTGATTTTCTTATGTAATTTCCAGGATTTGAATAAGGCAAAGCAGGGACTAACTTTAATTCACATCCAATAAATTTTAAAGCATCTTTTTTTTCCTGACTTTGTGTTTCGGGCATAACAATCAATGTTTTATATCCTAATGAATTTCCAACTAATCCAAGCCCAATGCCAGTGTTGCCAGCAGTTCCCTCAACAATTATACCTCCTGGTAATAATTGTTTTTTTTGTATTGCGTCTAAAACTATACCTTTAGCAGCTCTGTCTTTTATAGATGAGCCTGGGTTAAGAAACTCTGCTTTTCCATAAATTTCACAACCAGTAATTTCACTGGCTTTTTTTAATTTAATTAGTGGGGTATTTCCAACCGTATCAACAAAATTATTTTTAATATTATTTTTCATAAATTTTTACTTAACTAATAATCAGTTTTATATATACAAAAGCTATATTAATTTAATATGAAAAATTTAAAATGATTAATTTTAAAAATATTTATTTCTCCATAGGGGGAGTCCCACTCTTTGAAAATGCATCTGGATTTGTTCCTACAGGACATAAAGTGGGTATTGTTGGAAGAAATGGTGCTGGAAAAACAAGTTTATTCAAATTAATTTTAAATGAAATTATTTTAGACGGTGGAGTGATTGAGGTACCAAAAAATTATAAGATTGGCTATGTTTCTCAAGAAGCACCTTCAACTGAATTAACTTTATTGGATACAGTTCTAAAGGCTGATATTGAAAGATCACAACTTTTATACAATGCTCAAATAGAAAAAGATCCAAACAAAATTGCAGAAATTCATACTAGATTGTCGGACATTAATGCATATTCTGCTGAAGCGAGAGCATCTTCAATTTTAAATGGTTTGGGGTTTAGTAAAGATGATCTTATAAGACCATGCTCTAGTTTTTCAGGTGGGTGGAGAATGCGTGTTGCGCTAGCAAGTGTATTATTTTCTAATCCAGAATTACTTTTACTTGATGAACCCACTAACTATCTAGATTTTGAAGGCACTGCTTGGTTAGAAAACTACCTTCAAAAATTTAAAAATACTGCTTTAGTAATTTCACATGATAGAAATTTGCTAAATAATTCAGTGACTAGCATATTACATTTAACACAAAAGCAATTAATTTTTTATAATGGTAATTATGATTTTTTTGATAATGAAAGAAGACTTCAATTAGAGCAAAAAAAATCTCAAAAAAACAAACAAGATACTCAAAGGGCGCACTTGGAAAGCTTTATTAATCGTTTTAAAGCCAAAGCTTCTAAAGCTAAACAGGCTCAATCTAGAATTAAAATATTAGAAAAAATGAAACCTATTTTGATTGAAGAAAACCAGAAAGTTCCCACCTTCAAATTTGATAAAGTCACAAAATTCTCTCCACCACTTGTTACGATTGATCAGGCCACCGTTGGATATAATAATGTACCTATTTTAAAAAATATAAATTTGAGTATAGATCCAGATGATCGTATTGGTCTCTTAGGAGTGAATGGAGAGGGTAAATCAACTTTTTCCAAGTTGCTTGCACAAAAATTAAATTTAATGAAAGGAAAATTAATTTATCCCCAAAAAATGAAAATTGGATATTTTGCACAACATCAATTAGATGAGTTAAGGCCAAATAAAACTCCCTTTCAGCATTTATATTCAAAACTTGACAAAGAAGTACCTTCTAAGATTAGAGCCAAGCTTGGTTCAGCTGGCTTTACATTAGATACAATGGATATTGAAGTAAAAAGATTGTCTGGTGGACAAAAAGCTAGATTGTTGCTTCTTTTAGTTGTAATTGAAAAACCTGATTTATTAATTCTTGATGAGCCTACCAATCATTTAGATATTGAGAGCAGGGAAGCGCTTATTATGGCTTTAAATGACTATACAGGATCATTAATTTTGGTAAGTCATGATGCTTTTCTAGTAGAAAGATTAGTTGAGCGTCTTATCATTATAAAAGATGGAAATGTATCAGAATTTTTTGGTGATATTTATGAATATAGAAAAATAGTACTAAGCAACAATCCAATTAAAAGTAAACAAAAGCATAAAAGTGATAAAAAATTAGATCAAGTTAAGTCTAAAACTTTTAATATCAGGTATTTAAAAAAACTTTTAAAAAATTGTGAAAACAAAATTCTAGAATATGAAAAACAAAAAAGCAGTTTGGAAAATGAGATGGTGCTTGAAAATTTTTATGAAGTTAACAACCAAAAACGTATTCAGGAAGTTAATATTGAGTTAAAAACTGTGAAAGATCTTATTAGTGAAGAAGAAAAAAAATGGGAAGATTTAGCAGTTAAAATTGAAAATTGTAATTAATGAATTCGTTAGTAGCTTATTCCAGTCTTTTTATTTCTTCGTTTTTGTCTTCTACAATACTTCCTGGGCATTCTGAAATAACAATAACCACTCTCATTCTGTTAGAAAAATATTCTCAGTTTTTGCTCATTTTCTTTGCAAGCCTTGGTAATATTTTAGGTTCAATTGTTAATTGGTTCTTAGGATTATATATAACAAAATTTGTTAATAAAAGTTGGTTTTCTTTTTCAAAGAAACAATTGGATAAGTCTTCTTCATGGTATTTAAAATATGGTAAATGGTCTTTATTTCTTAGTTGGGTTCCTATAATTGGAGACCCATTAACAATTGTTGCAGGCATGTTTAGAGTTCCTTTAATTATATTTATAATTATAGTTTCAATCTCAAAAGCACTAAGATATATTTTTGTAGGTTATGTTGCATTAAAACTTTTATAATTAATATTGTGTAATTAAGATGAAATTATTTACTGTATTTTTATTTATTTTATTTTCAAATTTTCCTACTTATGCAGAAAAAATTAATGATAAGATTGTTAATAATAAGTTTGAAACAGAGTGTAAATTATTAGAAGCTGAAATAAGTTTATTACTTTTTTATGCTGATAATAAATTTATGAATAAACCTGAATTAATTTCAAAATACCTTAAGGAAGTGAATTTTCACGAAATTGTGGATTCTTGGGAAAAGTTATGTAAATAATGGCTCCCCGGGACGGATTCGAACCGCCGGCCAGACGATTAACAGTCGTCTGCTCTACCGCTGAGCTACCGGGGAACATATCGATTACTCATTTTTGTTTTTAATCTAATTATTGTAAAATGCAACAATTTAATAAAACAATTCAAAGAGTTGAAGATTAATTATTTTTTAGAATTTTTTTAGCTATTTTAGAAATTTCTGAATGATTTAATGATTTAGCATTTATGAGTTTTATTATTTTACGGTCATTTTTAATTGTATTAGAGGAGTAAGAAGGGTCATAATGATTTTGTAAAAAACTCTCAGTAAGCTCTTCCCAATTTTCTTTTAGTATTAAATCTTTCCAACTATAAATTAATTTTTTACTCAATCTTTTTTTTAAACCACTAAGTAAGGGATAAATAAGATCAGGGTTTTTACACATATAATCATAATCTTTAACTAGAAAATTTGCTCTCAATTTTAGATCTGCTTTAATCTCAACCCTAGGTGAAATTATCATTTTTGCCCAAATTGATTTAGGTATATGAACATTACCAATTTTGCTACTTTCTGCCTCAACATAAATATTTTTTTTAAGGTTAAGTTCTTTAATTTTATTAAATAATTTACTTTCAAACAATTTTTGAGAGGGTTGGTCTAAACCTGGCATTTTGCCTAATAAGGATCCTTTATGATTGGCTAAATCCTCTAGATCTAAAATTTGTCCACCTAATTTATGAATATTTTGTAAAATTTTAGTTTTTGCAGAACCAGTTTTACCACTTATTAAAATTATTTTTAATTTGGAACCAATATTTTCAAAAAATTTTACAACCCTGTTTCTATATTCTTTATATCCGCCATTTAATTGGTATGTTCTCCATCCTACTTGAGATAAAATAATTGAAAAGGCTTTTGATCTTTGTCCTCCTCTCCAACAATAAATCAATGGTTGCCATGAACCTTTTTGTTCTAGAAAATTTTTTTCGATGTGATCTGCAATATTTCTTGCAGTAAGTGAGGATCCTATTATTTTGGCTTTGAAAGTACTTTCTTTTTTATAAATAGTACCAACTTTTTCTCTTTCTTGGTCAGATAATACAGGGCAATTGACAGCTCCTATAATATGATCATTAGCAAATTCTGATGGAGATCTTACATCAATTATTGTATCAAAGGTTTTGCTTTCCCAATTTTTAATTGATTTATATTTTTTTACCATTTCTTACGTTATTCTAATTTTATTATCTAAATTGTTTACAAATCCTATTTCCGTAAAATTAATTTTATTTTCCTTTAGAATTTTAAATTGTTTAAATTTTTCTTCTTGTGGAATTAAAAAGGCTATACCTCCAACAGTTTGAGGATCAAATAATATTTCATCTATTAACTTTGTTTCTCTATCATAAACTAATTTTTTTTGTGCGGTGTTAAAATTTTTGTCGTATAATGAAGATCTAACATTTTTGGATAAAGCTTTTGTAACACCCTTGAATATGGGTATTTTATTTGGAAAGATAGTCAGTCCAGTCTTACCAACATCTCTTTTTACTAAGTTTAATAGATGGTTTGCTAGTCCAAAGCCAGTTATGTCTGTCATAGAAAGAATTTTCAATTTATTTGAAATTTTTGAGAAATTAATATTTCCCTGAGACATCTGATTAAGAACTTCAATTTGGTAATAACTATCAATAATATCGTTATTTATACCTGCAAATATAATCCCCGACCCTATTTTTTCAGTTAATATCAAAATATCATTTACTTTTAGCTTACTTCGGGTTTTATTATTATTTAAACTTTTTTTCTCACCCATTACAGAAAAACCTATTACTGGATCTTTATCTTTACCGATCATAGTATGTCCACCACTTATAGAACAATTAGCTGACTTAAAGACTTCTTTTGCACCAGAGGTGACTTGTTCTAAATCTCTAGAATTTATTTCAGAATTTGAAAATGGAAGTTGTAAAATCATTAGGGCTGAAATAAGTTTAGAATTTACCGCAATAATATCGCTTATTGCATGATTAGCTGCAATTTTCCCTAAAAGATATGGATCCGATACAATAGAGCTAATCATATCTACACTCTGATACAATTTTGGATAATTATTTATATTAATTGCATCTTCAGACGTTGTAATTATTTCTTTTGGTAAAGTTGCTTTGAGGGCATTAAAATCTACTTTTGCAGCACAACCTCTGCATTGCATTTGATAAGAAGGTATATTTTTGTTGTTTTTTTGAATTATAACATCAAAAAATTTATATAAACTTCTAAAAATATAATAATTATCTTGGTTTAAATCATTGAATTTTTTTACAAATTTTTGATCTATTAATTTTTTTAAAAGAAAACTAAATCTTGATGTAAATGTAAAATTATATTTGGTAGCAATGGCTAGTCCATTTGACAATCCTATTATTGATAAATAATTTTTATTAAATTTATAGGAAACAGGTATTTTTTTTTGAATAAATCTTCTGATACTTTTAGCTAAGGGTTTTCCAGATTTTACTGCATAAACACCTGATTTACTCAAATTTTGATTGTTAAAATCAACTATGTCACCAGCAGCAAAAACATAATTATAATTTGTTTGGAATTTTTCATTAACAATAATAAAATTATCTGGATTTAAAATAATATCTGATTTTTTTATCCATTCTGGGGCCATGGCATTTGTTGATAAGATTGACTTGTCAATTTTCAATTTAGTTTTATTTGACAAAATCAATGTGTCTTTTTGTACCTCAATTACTTCTTCTTTTTCAATCACATTAATTTGTGAATTTTGAAGAGTTTGTTTTGCTACTTTTCTTGTTTTATTTGGGAAAGAACTTAATAGCCCATTTTTGCCAGTTATTATAGTTATCTTCAAATTAGATTTTGAATTTTTGAGACGTTTTTGCAAACCTAAAGCCAATTCTACTGATGCTGGACCTCCTCCAATAAAAGCAATATTATTATTTTTTTTTATTTCAGTTAAAAAATTATTCGATAATTTTGAGATTGGTTTTACTGGAACACAATATTTAAGTGCCCCTTTGATAGTTTTATTATTGCTTTTTATTCCTGTATTTATTGATAGTACGTCAAATTTTATTTTTGGTCTGTTTTTTAAAACAATTTCTTTATTAATTGCTGAAATTTCTTTAACTTCTGAATGTATAAACCTAATATTCAATTTGAAACAAAGTTTATAAAGGTCTATGTGAGTTTCTCTCCAAGTGTAAATTCCTTCAATAAAACCTGGAATCATACCAGAGTAAGGAGTATCAATTTCATTACTAATTAATGTTATTCGATTTCCTTCAATAGGGTTTTTTGATAGTTCCATCATTAGCATTATGTGAGAATGTCCACCACCAATTAACACTAAGTCATTGTTTATTGGAATTTCTTGTTGCTTAAACATATTTATTACATCTAATAAATGGAGGCCCGAAGCGGAATCGAACCGCTGTTAACGGCTTTGCAGGCCGCTGCATCACCACTCTGCCATCGGGCCACAAGTTGAATGATTACTTCTATAACTCTTCGACAGCATACAAGCAATTAAAAAAAAAAATATAGAATAATATTTTGTTTCAAAATTTCATGTTTATATTTAATTATTAACTAGAATTTTATTTTCAATTCGCTATTAAATTATATTTAATGTTTATATGTATTTTTTTGAGGTTTCAATGATTTCCTTTTTTAAGAGAATTAAATTTTTTTATTTAATATTTTTCTGTTTTTTATTTTTAAATGTTTCAAAAGTTCTTAGTTCTGATTTTTTATTTGAAAATTCTATTCATGAAGCACTTAAAAATAGCTTGGAATTAAAAGCTCAAAGTTATAGGCTGGCTGCCACCAAAAATTCTTTAGAAGAATCTGGTTCTTCAAAAGACTGGACAAATTCTTTTACAACTTCATTAAAATCTGACAATAAAGATAGTAATTCCCAAGGATCATTTGTAAATGATGAGACAACAACCTCCATTATCTCATTAAGTAAAAATATATTTGATGGAGGAGAAGCTTATGAAAAAATTTCTATAGCAAAAGAAAATATTAAACTTGAGCAATATAATTTAAATATTATTGAGCAAAAAATAATTTTGAATTCTATAAAAGCTTATTTAGATGTTTATTCAAATCAATCGGTAGTCAGTTTAAGAAAAAAAAGTTTGGATAGATTTAAAGAAAATGTTGATGCAACTGAGTTAAAGCTGAAAGCTGGAACAGTAACACCAACCACATTAGCCGAAGCTCAATCTAAATTAGCAAAAGCTAATTATGATTTAATTTTATCTGAAGGAAATCTTGAAAAAGCAATTTCTAAATTTAAAAGTATTACAAAATTCAAAGTTGTTCCAAATAAATTATCTTTACCCAATTCAACTTTCATACCTCCAGATACAAAAAATAAAACTGTTAAAATAGCCTTAGAGAACAATCTTGATATTATTGTAGCTAAATTGAAAAAAAATATTGCTGAAAAAAATGTTGCATTAAAAGAAAGTGATAATAGGCCAACACTTAATTTAGAATTTTATGGTAAAGATAGTGAATCATCATTAAATACCACTTCAACCGATTACCAAAGTTATGGCGTAAATCTTACTTTTAAGACACCTTTGTTTCATAATTCATCTACCAAAGCTTCAATAAAAAAACTTTATAATCTATCAAGAGCGAGTTCAGTTGAATTATCTGAGAAACAGAGACAGGTAGAGTTAAGTGCTATTTCATCATATCAAAATTACAAAAGTGCTATTGCAAAAACCAAAGCATCAGAGAGTGAAAAAAAATCGTCATTACTAGCCTTAAATGGTATCAAAAAGGAGGCAGAATTTGGCATAAGAACAATTTTAGACGTACTAGATGCAGAAGTTGAATTTTTAAATGCATCTACTAACTTGATACAAAGTCAAGCTGATGAAATTTTTAATGTTTACCAAATAAAGTCTATTCTAGGAAGCTTGTCAATTAAAGATATTAATAATGATTTGGATGTTAAATATGATTTGAAAGAGAATAAACTAGATTTTAACATATTAGATCGTAGGATGTTTAATTAAGCAAAATTTATTGGAATTCTAATATGATGGATAAAAGGTTTGATTCTAATTACATAGAAAAAAAATGGTATAAAAGATGGTTGGAAAGTGGTGCTTTTGCTTCAAACAATCAATCACCAAAAGAACCATATGTTATAATGATGCCACCCCCAAACGTAACTGGTTCGTTACATATTGGTCATGCTTTAACATTCACTATTCAAGATATCTTAATAAGATTTCATAGAATGCAAGGACTAGATGTTCTCTGGCAACCAGGGACAGATCACGCTGGAATAGCTACTCAGATGGTTGTTGAAAGAGAATTAGCAAAATCTAATTTAACAAGACATGGCTTAGGTAGAGAAAAGTTTGTTGAAAAAGTTTGGGAGTGGAAAGAAAAGTCAGGTGGTGAAATTACAAATCAATTAAGAGCTTTAGGAGCGTCACCGGATTGGGAAAAAGAACGATTTACGATGGATGAGGGATTATCAAAAGCCGTAATTTCTGTATTTGTTAAATTATATAAAGAAGGATTGATTTATAGAGATAAGCGATTAGTTAATTGGGATCCAAAATTATTAACAGCTATTTCTGATTTAGAAGTTGAACAAAAAGAAGTTGAAGGAAAATTTTGGTATTTTAAATACCCAATTGAAAATAGTGACGAATTCTTAACAATAGCTACAACTAGGCCAGAAACCATGTTAGGAGATACAGCTGTAGCTATAAATCCCGATGATAAAAGATATATCCATCTGAAAGGTAAATATATAATATTACCAATTATAAATCGACGTATTCCTATTATTTTTGACAATTATTCAGATCCAGAAAAAGGTTCTGGTGCTGTTAAAATAACTCCAGCTCATGATTTTAATGATTTCGAAGTTGGGAAAAGACATGGTTTAGATATGATTAATATCTTTGATGCTAATGCTTCGATAAATGAAAATGGTGGAGAAGATTTCAAAGGGTTAGACAGATTTGAAGCTAGAAAAAAAGTTTTAGAGATTTTAAAAGCTCAAAATTTGTATATTAAAGAAGAGAAAATTGTACATACGGTTCCTCATGGAGATAGATCTAACGTAGTTGTGGAACCATGGCTTATGGACCAATGGTATGTTGATGCATATAAATTAGCTCAACCAGCTATCAAAGCTGTTAAAAATAAAAAAACTAAGTTTGTTCCTGCAAATTGGGATAAAACATATTTTGAATGGATGAACAACATTCAACCATGGTGTGTTTCTAGACAATTATGGTGGGGTCATAGAATACCTGCCTGGTTTGGACCTGATGATAAGATTTTTGTAGAACATAACCAGTTAGATGCTGAGAAAGCAGCAGAATTGCATTATGGAAAAAAAGTTAAACTAATACAAGATGAAGATGTATTGGACACATGGTTTTCATCCGCACTTTGGCCATTTTCAACCTTAGGATGGCCTGATAAGACAAAAGATCTAAAGAAATATTATCCAACTAATGTTTTAGTAACTGGTTTTGACATAATTTTCTTTTGGGTGGCTCGTATGATGATGATGGGCATGCATTTTATGGATGACGAGGTTCCATTTAAAGAAGTTTATATACACGCTCTAGTAAGAGATGATAAGGGTCAAAAAATGTCAAAATCAAAGGGTAATGTTTTAGATCCTCTTGATTTATCTGTCAAATATGGTGCTGACTCATTAAGGTTCACTCTTACAGCAATGGCTGCTCAAGGAAGGGATATAAAATTATCAGAAGAAAGAATTGCAGGATATAGAAATTTTAGTACAAAAATATGGAATGGATGTAAATTTCTTGAATTTAATGAATGCATTTCAGAACTAGACACTGATCTCAATTTTATAAATCTACAAATCAACAAATGGATAATTGAAAGTTATAATCAACTTAATTCAAAAGTTAAAAAATCTATAGTTGAATACAAATTTAATGATGCTGCAGACGCCTTGTATCAATTTATTTGGAGAGATTATTGTGATTGGTATATAGAGTTTATTAAGCCTATTTTGAATAATGCTGAAGATATTGAGTCACAAAAAGAGACTAAAAGTGTTTCTATTAAGATTATGAAAAATGTTTTATTAATGTTACACCCAATAATGCCATATGTCACAGAAGAAATTTTTGAAAAATTGTTTAAATCTAATAAGTTAGCAATATCATCTTCATGGCCGAGCTTAATTGAAACTGAAACTTCATTAAAAAATGGAATTGGTCTTACAATTGATATTGTGTCTGCGATAAGATCAATTAGAGTAGAAAAAAATATTCCAAATAAATCTAGACCTACAATTTTACTTAAAAATGTAAATCAAGAAAAAAAGATTATTATTGAAGAGAATTACAATTTAATCCTTAATTTAGCAAAATTAAATAAGATAAAATTTTTATCTAAACAACATGAAGAAAATGAAAAATCTATTGTTACAACTGTTGATGAGATAATTTTAATGATACCAACAGATGGACTAATTGATATAGAAGCAGAAAAAAATAGATTGAGTAAAGAGCTTGAAAATATAACCAATGAAATTGAAATAATAGATAAAAGATTAAATAACCCTTCATTTATAGAAAAAGCACCATCAAAAGTTATAGAGGATGTGAAAACTAAAAAAACAATATTTAATCAAAGAAAATCAGAAATAAATAAGGCCTTATTAAATTTATAATATTAAATGAAAATCGGAGAAAAATATGAAGAATTCAAAAACAGTTTTAATTGACAAAAATCCTGGAAGAAATTCTCAAACTTTTGGTATTGCAAGAATCTTAAATACTGACCTTGATTTAATACATGAACCTTCAATTGGGGTGGTTGGTAATAAAGGGGACTCTCAATGTTATCTTGGTGTTGAACAAAAAGTTAAAACTATACATGAAAAATTAAGGCTAAGGATAGGCCAAAAACCAAATGATATTAGAATGAGATTAGTACAACCTGAATACACCGTAGCGACATCTGATGGTATAAGAAACGGTACTAAAGAGATGCGTTATTCTTTAATTGGAAGAGAAGTAACTAATGATACATTATGCGAACATTTAAGCGCTTCGGGTTTAGAAGGTACAATTGCTGTTGTTGCATGTGACAAACCACCTGTTGGAACATTGTCTGCTATTTTAGAGCACAATAGACCTGCTATTATAATGTCTGACGGTCCAATAAGACCTGGAATTGATTCAGTTACTAATGAACCATTGGACATTATTTCAAGTTATCAAATTGCAGGTAGTGAAGATGAAGAACTGAAAAGAAGAATTGCATGCGAAGCTTGTCCTGGTTATGGAAGTTGTGGTGGGATGTTTACTTATAATACTATGCAGACGTTTATCGGTGTTGTAGGCATGCAACCTTTACATATGGTTTCACCACCTTCAGACGATGAAAGAAGGTTAGATATATTTCCTGACCAACTCATTACTTATTTAGATAATATGGTTAAAAAAGATATTAAGCCAAGGGATATTGTTACGAGAGACTCTATAAGGAATGCTTTAATAGTAGCTATGTCTATAGGAGGATCAACTAACGTCATGCTTCATGCACCAGAGTTAGCTAGAGCTGCAGGATATAAAAGTTTTATTGAAGATATTATGTCTCCAGATGAATTTAACTATTTATCCGAAAAGGTAGTTCCTGTTTTAGTTGATGCAAGACCATTTGGAAAATACTCAATGGTTGATATTGATAATCAAGGTGGTGTTCAGGTTTTTATTAAGGATTTATTAGACTCAGGCTTATTGAATGGCAATACTTTAACGTGTACAGGTGAAACTTTAGCTGAACAAGTTGATCGATTGGCTCCTAAGGAACCTGACGGAAGAGTAATATATTCTGTAAAAAAACCATATAAAGAAACTGGTGGACTTAGACTTTTAGGAGGAAATTTATCTCCTGAATTCAGTTCTATCTTAAAACTAGCTGGTGTTGAAGGTGGTTTAGAAAATAATGTTTTTATTGGGAAAGCTAGAATATTTGATGGAGAACAAAAACTTCTTTGGACCCTAGAAAATGAACCAGACAACTTTAACAATAATGATATGGTTGTAGTTAGGTATGAAGGACCTGTAGGTGGGCCTGGTATGCCAGAAATGCTAGATTCCACCTCAAGAATTACCACTTTGTGCAGAGAAAGAAATATAATTGTAGGATTAATGACTGATGGACGTTTCTCTGGTGGCTCTGTTGGTCTTGTCATTGGTCATGTTGGTCCGGAGGCGGCTATTGGTGGACCTATTGCCCTAATAGAGGATGGAGATGAAATTATAGTTGATTTAAATAAAAATGAGATTAATTGTTCCCAATTGAATAATACTAATATTTTCAAGTTTAGAAAAAGCAATTGGGAAGAAATTTTCAAAACTAATGATGGCATACATCCAGCAGTTGGAGATGCAGATACGAGATTGCTTAATAGAATGAGAAACTCTGCTGTTTCAGCAACTTATGGAGCTGGAATGCACCCTAATCGAGAACTCTGGGTTCCTAATCCTAGAGTGGTAGAAGATTCAGGGTTTATACCTAAAAATATACATAAATCATAAAGTTTATTTTTCTAAATGAATCCAAATAGGTGTATGATCACTGGGTTTTTCTTCACCTCTTAGTGTTTTATCTATACCTACATCAATTAGATTATCAACTATCTCTGGGGAGATTAAAAAAAGATCTATTCTTATTCCATTGTCTTTTTGCCAAGCTCCACCCTGATAGTCCCAAAAAGTATACTCTTTAGCTGTTGGATATTTTATGCGGTAAGCATCAACTAGACCAATATTTATTAACTCTCTTAAATGCCTTCTAGTTGTTTCCAGATATAATGCATCATTTTGCCATTTAGATACATCATAACAATCAATACTTTCCTGAATTACATTAAAATCGCCTCCTAAAATCAGAGGTTCATTTGTGTCATAAATATCTTTAGTGTATTTTGTTAGACGTTTCATCCAACTAATTTTATAGTCATATTTAGGACCAGGAGTAGGATTACCATTAGGTAAATATAAGCAAATGATATTTACATCATTAATTTTTACGTGTAAGAACCTTGCTTGATTATCTTCATCAATAGTCTCATTGTAAAAAGGTAATGATCTGGTAATTTCATTTATTTCAAATTTAGATGCAATTGCGACACCGTTATATGATTTTTGTCCATTGAATATTAGATTATACCGTTTTTGTTTAAAGTTTAATGAAGGAAAATTATCGTCCATTGTCTTGGTTTCCTGCATTAAAATGACATCAATATTATTTTTATCTAGCCAACTTAATACATTTGGCAGTCTCATTTTTATAGAATTTACATTAAAACTAGCTATTTTAAAGGACATTTGATTAAATTTATTTTAGATAGAGAAACTTGTTCCACAGCCACAATTTGCTGTAGCATTAGGATTTTCAATTTTAAAATATGATCCTGCAAGTTCTGAAACATATTCTAAAGTGCTTCCACGAAGAAAATCAATAGACACTTTATCAATTAAATAATCAATTCCTTCTTCTTTGAAGATCATATCATCATCTTTAGGTTTCTTATCAAATGAAAAATCATACTGAAAGCCAGAACATCCACCTCCTAGAACTGATATTCTAAAATATGAACCTTCTTCGTCTTTAAGTAAAATTTTTA
Organism: uncultured SAR116 cluster alpha proteobacterium; assembly: GCA_902619615.1. GTDB lineage: Bacteria > Pseudomonadota > Alphaproteobacteria > Puniceispirillales > Marisalimonadaceae > Marisalimonas. The sequence continues at coordinate 21,513 of CACNFD010000013.1, forward strand.
CTCTTTCTAAGGCTTCTTTTGATAGACTAAAGTCTTGATTAAAATCCTTACTTTCATTCATTTAAAAAAAAACCTCATTTAATTTTAAATTTATTTAAATTGTTTCATTGCAAAATAACATATTTTTATACATAAATGAATAATTTATTGGAAAATTTTATGTTTGTTAATAATGACAACCGTTATTTATGTCCATTTGCATGTCATAGTTCTGAAAGTAGGGGCAGAGTATATAAAGATGATACACTTATTCTTGGTAGATCTGAATATCAAAGAGATAGGGATAGAATTATTCACTCTGAAGCTTTTAGAAGATTAAAAGACAAAACTCAGGTTTTTATTTTCCATAAAGGAGATCATTATAGAACTCGACTGACTCATACTCTTGAAGTGTCACAGATTGCAAGATCAATTGCTAAGGCTCTAAATATTAATGAGGATTTAACTGAGACCATAGCCCTTGCACATGATCTGGGACATCCACCTCTAGGTCATAAGGGAGAAGATATTCTCCAAAAAATAATGTCTGATGTAGGTGGTTTCAATCATAATGAACAATCATTAAGAGTTGTGACAATTTTAGAAAAAAAATATCCAAATTTTGATGGTTTGAACCTTACTCATGAAACTTTAGAGGGATTAATTAAACATAATGGACCTTTTTTAGATTTGGATAAAATACCACAAACTATCAAAGATATTTGTCTTATCTTAGATATTGATTTCAGTACACACAGCTCATTAGAAGGTCAAGTGGCAAATATTTCTGATGATATAGCTTATTTAACGCATGATTTTGACGATGGTCTTCGTGAAAAATTATTTTCTTTAAATGATCTTCGTAAAATAGATATTATTAATTATATTTTAAAAAATATCGAAAATAATTTTATCAAGATAAAGGATGATATATTAATTCATCAATTAGTAAGGCATCTAATTGGTTATTTTATAAACGATGTTGTATCAAATTCACTAGCAATTATAAAAAAAAATAATTTTAAAAATGTAAATGAAATAAAAGGTTATGGAAAAAAAACTATAAAACTTTCTAACAATGCTTCATCGTCAATGGAAGAAATAAGAAAATTTTTATTTAACAAAATGTATCGAAATGAGTCAGTTGTAAAAAAATTGGATAAAAATGCACTTATGATAGAAAAATTATTTTTATTATTTATAAAGGATATTCATAAACTTCCAGAACAATGGAAATATTTTAATGGACAAATTTTATCAGAAATCTCACAAAAAGAAAAATTTAGAGTCATAGCTGATTATATAGCTGGTATGACTGACAATTATTTGAAAAGAGAATATGATAAATTTTACACATAGAAAGATTTTGAGTTAATGAATATTTACAAATTTTACTTTAACCATTTGATTGAAGCGGTTGAGAAGTTTAAATCAGATTTTAAATATTCTTTCATAGTTGAAGATATTCTTAAAAAATTAACTCTAGAACCTCCTAAAAATTCAATTAATGGAGATATGTCTACAAATTTAGCAATGATTTTAAGTAAAGATTTAAAACTAAGCTCTAAAATAATAGCGGAAAATTTTATTGTCTATATTTCAAATTTTCCAGGTGTTGACAATGTTAATGTAGCTGGGCCAGGGTTTATTAATATTACATTTAAACAAAACGTATGGTCAGATTTCTTGAGCAATATGCTTCAGAACTCAGGGAATTGGGATAAATTAGAAATAGGAAAAGGAAAAAACGTAAACATTGAATATATTTCTGCTAATCCTACTGGACCTCTTCATGCTGGTCATGCAAGAGGTGCTGTGTTTGGAGACGCCCTTGCGTCCCTTTTGACTGAGGTTGGCTACACAGTTACTAGAGAGTACTATATCAATGATGCAGGAAATCAGATTGAAAAATTAATAGACTCTTCATTGTTAAGGTATAATGAACTAGTAACAAATAAGTCAATTGATATCCCAGAGGGTCTTTATCCTGGAGAATACCTAAAAGAAGTAGGTAAAAATCTTGTTGAAAAGTATGGATATAAATTAGAAACGGACCCTAAAGAAAAAGTTTTTGAAAAGGTTAGATCTGTTTCTTTAGAAGTTATAATGGGAATGATTAAAAATGATCTTCTTAAATTAGGAATAGAAATGGATGTTTTTACTAGTGAAAAAGAAATTATTTCGGGACATTTATTAGATGAAATTTTTAAAATTCTTGAAAGTAAAAATCTTATTTTTTATGGCGATTTAGATCCACCTAAGGGTGCTGACCCCAAAAATTGGGAAAAAAGAGAACAATTATTATTTAAGTCATCTGTGTATGGGGATGACTCTGATAGAGCTCTTAAAAAATCAGACGGTACGTGGACTTATTTTGCAACAGACATGGCTTATCATTTAGATAAAATGAATAGAACCAAAGGTGATTTGATCAATGTTTTAGGGGCAGATCATATAGGTTACATTTCTAGAATTAATGCAGCTGTAAAAGCTTTGTCAAATGATACCATTTCAATTGATACAAAAGTTTGTGCTTTAGTAAATCTTTTGGAGGACGGAAAACCAATTAAAATGAGTAAGAGAGCAGGTAATTTCGTAACTCTATCTGATATTATAAATGCTGTAGGTAAAGATGTTGTAAGGTTTATTATGCTGACTAGAAGAAACGACCAATCTTTAGATTTTGATTTTAAAAAAGTAATGGAAAAATCAAAAGAAAATCCAGTGTTTTATGTCCAGTATGCGCACGCACGTTGTAACTCTATTTTTAGATCTTCAAAAGTTAAAGAGGAAGAACTAATTTTAAAAAATCCAAAACGCTTAAAAGATGTTCACGAAATTGAACTTATAAAATTCATAGCTTTATGGCCTAGAACTCTAGAACTTGCTGCTAAAAACCATGAACCTCACAGAATCTGTTACTACTTAATTGAATTATCAAGCATTTTCCATAGTCTATGGAATAAAGGAAAAGATAATAAGATAAAATTTATTGTTGAAGATGATTTGGAATTAACAAATGCAAGATTATCATTAGTAAAAGCTGTTGCTTTAACAATCAGAAAAGGGTTAAGTATTCTTAAAATTGAACCAATTTTTGAGATGTAGATTAATGAACATTTACTTGAAGATATTTTCTTTATTTTTTTTAAGTGTTGGAATTTTTTTTTCAATCAGTCTCTTTGCTTTAAAAATATTTTTTCAAGAAACTGATAATGATAAATTAATAGTTTTAGGGCCAGAAAATGAAAACATTATAATTAAACCCAAAGATCCAGGCGGTAAGAAAATTTCAAATCTAGATATTGAAATTTTAAATAATAAAGATGCATTAATTAAAAATGAAAAAATTAGACCCAAGCCAACAAAACCTGAACTTTTACCATTAGAAGTTGCACCAATTGAAAAAAAAATACTGAAAAGTGTTGATAAAAATTCATTAAAAGATACAAAAATTTCTAATGGAAAAATTTCAAAATCTAAACAGATTAAAAAAAATATACAAAAATCAAACCAAAGTGTCCTTTTGTATAGAGTGCAATTTGGATCATTTAGAGATTTAAATAAAGCCAAATTGGCAAAGAAGAACATTGAAGAAAAATATGCAAATTTATTATTAGAAACAAATATGGAAATTTTTTCTTATACCAATAATGAAAATTTATTATTTCACAGAGTATGGACAACTTCGATGAATAAAGATAATGGTTTAAAACTATGTCAAAAATTTAAAAAAGAAAATATAGTCTGTATTCTTCAAGTTAACAAAAAAAAATAAAATGTCAGAATTAAATTATAAAAAAATTGATGTTCTTAGTCTTTCATTGGATGGTTTTGAAGGGCCAATTGATCTTCTACTAAGCTTGGCAAGGGATCATAAAATAGATTTAACAAAATTATCAATATTAACATTAGCTGAACAATATTTAGTATTTTTAGATCAAATTATAAAAAAGGATATTGATATTGCAGCAGAATATTTAGTTATGGGAGCGTGGTTAGCTTTTTTGAAATCAAAACTTTTATTACCCGATGATAATGAAGAGGAGTCGATGACTTCAGAAGAAATGTCTGAATTGCTAGAATTTCAAATCAAAAGGTTAGAAGGAATGCAAAAAGTATCAAAGCTTCTTTTTAAAAGGCCCATTTTAGGTACACATTTTTTTAAAAAAGGCAACCCAGAAATTTTTGGTATAAATCAAAAAAACCAATACAATACAAGTTTATATGATTTGATTAAAACTTATGGTGAAATTATTACGTCTAACAATAATAAATCTATTACTATTGCAGATACTCAATTATATTCAGTTGAAGACGCATTAAATACTCTTAAAAGTTTTTTTAAACATTCAAAAGATTGGAAAGATCTTTTGGATTTTATTCCAAATAATCTTAGAAATAAGTTAGAAAGGAAATCAGCTTTGGCCTCTCATTTCGTTGCCTCTCTGGAACTTGTTAAAGAAGGTAGTTTACAATTAAGGCAAGAAAATTTTAATGGTAACATTTTATTACATCCAAAAATAAATTAAAATTAGTTATAATTTAAATCTTAGTTTTAGGTAAAATTATGAAAAAATTAAATGAAAAAAAAAATGAAAATTATGATTTTGTATTAAAGCAAAAAATTGTGGAAGCTCTAATTTTTTCTTCTTCTGATCCAGTATCTTATGATGAATTATTAAAACGAATAATAGATAAAAATATATTAAATGAAATCTTAGAAAACTTGGAAAAAAAATACTCCTCAAGTGGAGTTAATTTATATGTAATTAATGATACATATGCATTTAGAACTTCTTTGGATGTTTCTGAGTTTTTAAATATAGAAAAAATTGTTCCAAAACCATTGTCACGTGCGGCGACTGAAACTCTAGCAATTATAGCTTACCATCAACCCATTACACGATCAGAAATAGAAAATATTCGTGGAGTTTCACTTAGCAGAGGCACCCTTGATGTTTTATTAGAATTACAATGGATTCGACCTGGTCATAGGAAATCAACCCCAGGAAATCCATTAACATGGAAAACTACAAATTTATTTTTAGATTATTTTAATCTAAAAAACATCAAAGACCTTCCAGGAATTGAAGATTTAAAAAATTCAGGCTTGCTTGATAAAAATAAAGTTATTTTTAATGATCAAACAGTTGATTAAATATGGATTAATGATTGGTATTAATAAGTGTTAGAGTTTATAAATATTTCACATAGCTATAACAAAAAAATAATTTTGAATGATTTTTCAATGAAACTTGAAGTAGGAGAAGTGGTTTCATTATTAGGTCCCTCAGGATGTGGTAAAACTACGTTACTTAAATTAGCAAGTGGAATAGAAAAACTTCAAAAAGGTGAAATTAAATTAAATGATGAAATTGTTTCTTCTTATAATTTTCATTTGAATTCAAATAAAAGAGATATAGGGTATGTTTTTCAAGATTGTGCACTATTTCCGCACTTAACAGTTTTGCAAAATATATTTTTTGGAATTAAGAAAAATGAAATAGAAAAAAGATCAAAACAAATTCAAAACTTAATGTATGAAATTGACATTTCAAATTTGGCTAATAACTACCCTCATGAATTATCAGGTGGTCAACAACAACTGGTTGCACTAGTTAGAGCCATGGCTTCAGATCCTAAAATTATTTTCCTAGATGAACCATATTCTAATTTGGATTCAAGATTAAAAGAAAAAATTAGAGATCAAATGTTACATATCTTAAGAGAGCACAAGATTTCAGCACTATTAGTAACTCATGATCCAGAAGAAGCAATGTTTATGTCTGATAAAATTGGTGTCTTAAATAACGGCTCTATTGAACAATTTGGAAGTCCCATAGATTTATATTTACGTCCTAAATCTGCTTTTATAGCTGAGTTTTTTGGGGAAATAAATATACTTGAAGGGATTGTTCAGGAAGGTTCTGTAAGTACTGTGTTAGGGAATTTTAATTGTTCTCAAAGGTTTAACAATAAAAAAGTAAAAATTGTTATAAGGGACGAAGCAATTAAGTTGTTTTCAGCAACTAAAATTAATTTAAATATAAAAGATAAAACAAATTTTATAAAATCTTCATATTTTGGATACGTCATGGAAGCCAGATTACTTGCTGGTTCTAGCTTGGTTCATTTATCTTTAAAAGTTGATGAATCAAATTTTCATATTCATGCTAGAATTCCTGGATTAAATTTTTTCAAAGTAAATGAAAAGGTAATTGTTAAAACAGATCCAACACAAATTTTTATCTTTGAGCAATAAATAATTTTTATATACAAAAAAAAAATAATTTACATATAATGTGACTTTGATTTGAATGTATTTTTAATGGGAGATGTGTATCATGGGTGCTTTTAGTATTTGGCATTGGATTATTGTATTAATTGTTGTTCTGATTTTATTTGGTGGAAAAGGTAAATTATCAAGTATAATGGGAGACTTTGGAAAAGGATTAAAAAACTTTAAAGATCAGGTTAAGTCTAATAAAGATAATGATGAGGAAATAGAAGTTATTGCTGAAACAAAAAGCAAACCAAAAACAAAGACTGTTAAAAATACTGCAAAAAAGAAAAAAACCGTCAAGAAGAAATCATAAGTTAGTTTTAGTTAATGCTTGATATTGGTTTTCCAGAATTTTTATTAATTTCTTTCGTGTTACTTATTGTGGTTGGTCCTAAAGATTTACCTAAAGTTCTCAGATCAATATCATCATTTGTAAGAAAAATTAAGTCCATGGCTTCACAGTTTCATTCTGGAATTGATGATTTAGCAAATGAAGCTGAAATTTCTGATTTAAGAAAAGAAGTTGATAAAATAGATAAAAATTCCTTAATAGAAGACCATGTAGGTGAAATTAAAGAATTAGAAAATGATGTTAATATAAAATCAATAAAAAATGATGTTGATGATATTAAAAATGCGAAAAGTACTAAAATAAATAAAAAATCAAATTCTAAAATTAAAAATTTATAATTTATAATAATAATATGACTAAAGCTAAAAATTCTGAACAAAATATGACGTTATTGGGTCACCTTATTGAACTAAGAAATAGGCTATTAATATCATTTTCTGCATTTTTATTTTTATTTTTCCTCTGTTTCATTAAATTTACCGATGACAATCAAAATCTTGCAGATATTGTTTATATGTTTTTGCAAGCCCCACTTGCTTCTCAAATACTTGAAAATGGTGGAAGAATGATATTTACTGCCTTGCATGAAGGTTTTTTTACACAGGTTAAAGTTGCTTTTTTTATATCTTTATGCGTTTCTTTACCTATATTTTTAATTCAAATATGGAGATTTGTTGCCCCTGGTTTATATCAAAATGAAAAACAAGCCTTTCTTCCTTTTTTGTTGGCTACTCCTATTTTATTTATAGCTGGTGCAGCTATGGTCTATTATATTGTTATACCTCTTGCGTGGGACTTTTTTCTTTCTTTTCAGGTTAATAATGTGGATGGCTCACTTCCTATAGAACTAGAACCTAGAATATCAGAATACCTTTCATTAATTATGAAACTCATTTTTGCTTTTGGATTATGTTTTGAATTACCAGTCATTTTATTATTGTTAGTCAAAACAGGTATTATCACACCAGATGATCTAGCAAGTAAAAGAAAGTATGCAATCTTAACTGCTTTTGTTATTGCAGCAATTCTTACACCGCCAGATGTTATCTCACAAATTTTACTTGCATTACCAATTATCGCTTTATACGAATTATCTATAATTTTTTCAAAATTTCTGATTAAAAGTAAATAAAAGAGTTCCTTAATGCATGATATTAGATTTATAAGAAATAATCCTGAAAAATTTGAAAAACAAATGTATCGTAGGGGGTTAAATATTGATTCATCTTCAATTCTTGGCATTGATAAAGTCATTAGAAAAAAACAATCTGAAATACAAGTTATACAAGAACAAAGAAATAATAGTTCAAAAGAAATTGGAAAGCTAATATCTCAAGGTAAAGATGTATCAGAATTAAAAAAAAATATTTCCAATTTAAAATCTGAATTAACAAAAATAGATCAAGAAATAAAAAATTGTTCTAGTGAACTAAATAATATTTTAAAAGTATTACCCAACAGTTTAGATGATGATGTTCCTGATGGGGAAAATGAAAATGAAAATAAATTAATTAAAGAATGGGGAACAAAACCTAAATTTTCTTTTGAGCCTTTAGATCATGTAGAGATTGGTGAAAAACTAAATCAACTTGATTTTAAGACTGGTGTTAAGATATCAGGATCAAGGTTTGTTTTATTAAGAGGAAAAATAGCTTTGTTAGAAAGAGCTTTATCTTCATTTATGATAGACACTCATGTGAATAATTTTGGTTTTGAAGAAATTTCTCCTCCTTATATCGTAAGAGATGAAGCACTATTTGGCACTGGTCAGCTGCCTAAATTTTCAGACGATTTATTTTGTACAACAGATAAGAGATGGTTGATTCCTACAGCTGAAGTGCCTTTAACTAATATTGTCAGGGATGAAATTCTCGATAAAAGTAGTTTACCATTAAGATTTGTCGCTAATACTCCTTGTTTCAGATCGGAAGCTGGAGCAGCTGGTACTGATACTAGGGGTATGATACGCCAACACCAATTTTCTAAAGTGGAAATGGTTTTTATAACAAATCCAATTAATTCAGAAGAAGAATTAAAAAACTTAGTTTCTTGTGCAGAAACTATTCTAAAAAAATTGGAATTACCATATAGAATTATGAAGTTATGTTCAGGAGATGTTGGGTTTTCAGCTAAGAAAACATTTGACCTAGAGGTTTGGCTTCCTGGACAAAATTTGGGGAAAGGTATGTACAGAGAAATTTCATCTTGCTCTAATTGTGGAGATTTTCAAGCAAGGAGAATGAATGCTAAATTTAAAGATAAAGAATCAAATAAAATTGATTTCTTGCATACACTTAATGGTTCCGGTTTAGCAATTGGTAGAACAATAATTGCCATATTAGAAAATTATCAACAAAGTGACGGATCTGTAGTTATCCCTGATGTTCTTGTTCCCTACATGAAGGGAATAAAAAAAATTGAAGCATTAAATTAAACACATGACCAAAAAATTGAATAATATTCTTATTTCCAATGATGATGGATATGAATCTGTTGGCTTGAAAGTTCTATTAAATATTGCTGAACAACTAGCAGAAAATGTATTAATAGTATCACCAAAAATAAATCAATCAGCAAAATCAAAATCTATCACAATAAAACAAAATATTAACTTCAGAGAAATGTCAAAAAATTTTTGGATTGTTGATGGCACTCCAACTGATTGTATGATATTTGCTCTCAATCATTTATTTAACAAAAACAAACCTGATTTAATTCTTAGCGGTATAAATGCTGGAAGTAATATTGGAGACGAAGTTTCTTATTCAGGTACTGTTGCTGCTGCATGGGAGGGTGCAGTGAGAGGAATAGATTCAATTGCGTTAAGTCAATACGGTGGTGATGATAAAATTAACTCTTATGAGTGTTCACAAGCCAAAGGTTTTGACATCATAAACTATTTACTAAAAATCAAATCACAAACTCCTAGATTTTATAATGTAAATTTTCCATATATAATTTCATCTAGTTTCAAAAATGTAAAAAGTTCATTTACAATTTTAGCATCCCAAAAAATTGCAGATGAAATTTTTTTTGATGATGATTTCAGTTCCTTTACTATTGGACGAATGATTAATGATCACAGATCTTCAATTAATACAGATTTAGAATGTTTAAAAAAAAATAAAATCTCAATAACACCATTGTCCTTAAATTTAAGTAATAATGAATTTTTAAAAAAATGAACCATGATATTTGAAAGCACAATTCAAAAAGCTAATTTAATTATGAAATTAAGATCTATGGGAATTTCTTCTAAAAACGTATTATCCGCAGTTGAAAAAATTCCTAGAGAAATTTTTCTACCCTCAAATTTTAAAGATTATGCTTATGAAAACAATCCTCTACCTATTGGTTTTAATCAAACAATAAGTCAACCATATATTGTTGCCTTAATGACTGAAGCTTTATCCTTGAAAGGAAATGAAATAATTTTAGAAATTGGCACTGGTTCAGGTTATCAGACTTCAATTTTGTCACTTTTGTCAAGAAGGGTTTATTCAATAGAAAGAATTCGACCATTAATGGTAAATGCAATTACTTGTTTCAAAAAACTCAAATTAACCAATATCATATGTGAATGTGGAGATGGATTTTTGGGATGGTCAAAATTAGCACCATTTGATCATTTAATTATTACTTGTGCAGTAGAGAAAATTGATAACAGACTATTAAATCAAATTAGATTTAATGGCAGCTGTGTGGTGCCAGTTGGATCTAACAGCAAAGGTCAAAGATTAAAAAAAATAACTATCAAAAATAATAGAGAAGAAGATATTTGGGAAGATCTAGGTGAGGTAAATTTTGTTCCATTGATAAGTGATAATTATTGAAATTTGATTGGATTTAAATATAATTTTAATGTGATGTGGTGTAGATTTTGATAAAATATTTAATTGTTTCTTTATTTTTTTTTGTTTTTGGATGTAAACAAAATGAGGTTTTTGTTGGATTACAAAAGAACTTAGCCCCCGAAAGAGAAGCAAAAATATTCAATAAGATTTCTGATTTAAATAAAATAAATATTCCTTTAAATGGAATGATTATTGTTAAAGAAAATGAAACAATCTATACTATTGCTAATAAATATAAAGTTATTCCAATAGATATTATTAAAGATAACAATCTTTCAAAACCTTATGAATTAAAACCAAATCAAATCTTATTTTTAAGACACGAAAATTTTTACATTGTTAAAGATGGCGATACTGTTGAGAAAATTTCCAAAAGATTTGCTGTAAAAAAATCAGAAATTATTAGATTAAATAATCTTAAAAAACCTTCAGAACTAAAAGTAGGAAACAAAATTTTAATTCCATCACTTAAAGATTTTTCAATTGTTGACCTGATAATTAATGAAAAAGTTTATAAGAAAAAACAAATAACTAAAAATAAATATATTTCTAATAATAAAAAAATAAAAAATGCTCCTGTTTTTGCATGGCCAGCAAAAGGTAAAATTATAAAAAGTTTTGGTAAATTTGGAAAGGGGCAACATTATGACGGCATTGATATTATGTTTGGCAAAAATAAACCTATTTATTCAGCATATGACGGGGAAGTTGCATTTGTTGGTACGCAAATTAAAAGGTTTGGAAATTTAATAATTTTAAAACACAACAATTCATGGGTCACTGCATATTCTAATTTAGGAAAGCACAATGTAAAGATAGGTGACAAAATTAAAAAACAGCAAATAATTGCTTATACGCCTGAAGACAAAAATTTTTTTCACTTTCAACTAAGACACAAAAGAAATCCTGTTAACCCAGTGAGTTATTTAAATTAATAAATTTTAATGTTTTGTCTGCTGGCTAAATCTTGAATAAATTGCCAGGCAACTCTTCCTGATCTGGCTCCTCTAGTAATTGACCATTCGAGAGCCTCTGATTTAAGCCTATTTTTTTCAATTGATATTTTGTATTCATTACAATATGCATTAATTATATCAAGAAATGTATTTTGATCCATGTTATGGAATCCAATCCATAAGCCAAATCTATCAGATAAAGAAACTTTTTCTTCGACAGATTCTGAGGGATTTATAGCTGTAGATCTCTCATTTTCCATCATATCTCTAGGCATTAAATGTCTTCTATTTGAAGTTGCATAAAAAATTACATTATTTGGCTTCCCTTCGATACCTCCGTCAAGTGCTGCTTTAAGGCTTTTGTAATTATTTTCGCCCGCATCAAATGATAAATCATCACATAATAAAATAAATCTACAATTTTTATATTTTGATAAAAGTAATAAAAGTTCAGGAAGTTCAGAAATATCTTCTCTATGAATTTCAACTAGTTTTAAATTTTTAGATTTTGTTATAACTATAACTTCCTTATGAACTGCTTTTATAAGAGAAGATTTTCCTGTTCCCCTTGCACCCCATAACAAAGCATTATTTGCACTTAAATTTTTAGAAAAATTCAATGTATTATTTAAAAGTATTTTTTTTTGATTATCAATACCTTGAAGAAGTGACAAAGGAATACGGTTTATATTTTCAACAGGTCTAATCAAACCAGATTTGGGTTCAAAAATAAAACCTTCACTTTGATCTAAATTATTAATTTTTTTATCTGGTGGTGCTAATCTTTCTAAAGCGTTAGCAATTCTCTCTAAAATAGAACTCGAGATATTATCAATCATTATAAAAAGCCTAAATAAGTAAAAATTGTAATATATATAATTTTTCAATTTTATCTATGGTCTTTCTTAGTTTTTTTTTATATAACTTGTTATCTTTATTTAAAGTTAACAATGGAGTTACTTATGATTTCAAATGCATTTGCTCAATCAGCCGCTGGAGGAGCTGGTGGTTTTTCATTACAGGGTCTTCTACCATTCATTTTAATTTTCATAATTTTTTATTTTTTGCTTATAAGACCTCAACAAAAAAGAGTTAAACAACATAAATTAATGGTTGAGAGTTTAAAAAGAGGCAACAAAGTTTTAACTGCAGGAGGAATTCTCGGTGTGGTAACAAAAGCTATTGATGGGTCAGAGACTGTAAGCGTAGAAATAGCTCCAGGCATAACCGTAGAGCTTGCAAGGCAAATGATATCTGAGGTTCGTGGAGATCAAAAGTTAAAACCTGTAGATAAAAAATCAAATTCTAAAAAAAATTAATAAAACGTTACTTATGATGCTTTATGGTTTTATGAAATGAAAAGTTTGTCAAAAACAAGATTAATGTTGATAGTTGCGAGTGTATTTCTGGGTTTAATTTATGCTATTCCAAACTTTTTTAATACATCTAAACAAGATCAAACATTAAATTTTTTGCCGGGGAAAAAAATAAACTTGGGCCTAGATTTAAAGGGTGGTTCATACTTGCTACTTAAAGCTGATATGGATGTAGTATTTGCTGAAAAACTTGAATCACTTCTGTCAGATATTAGATCTTCACTCAGAAAATCAAAAATTGGTTATAAAAAATTGAGTATACAAAATAATATTATTTCATTTCAAAAACGAAAAGGTTCTTCCAATGAAAAAATTAAATCAATTATATATTCATTAAACAAAAACCTTTTTGTAGAAAATGAGCTTAACTCTTTTTATATAAAATTTTCAGAACAAAATAAAAAAAATATTACAAAAACTACAATGGCCCAGGCTATTGAAATAGTAAGAAGAAGAATAGATGAAACTGGAACAAATGAACCTAGTATTCAACAACAAGGTGCTGATCGTATTATTGTTCAACTTCCTGGTTTAGATGATCCAAGTCGTATAAAAAAATTATTAGGAAAAACTGCAAAATTAACATTTCAATTGGCTCATCCTAGTATTTTTCCTGAGGATTTAGATAAAGACTCAAAATCTCCTCCTGGTTTTGTTAAATTACAAGAAGATAAAAATCCTAATCGTTTTTATATGATAAACAAAAGAGTTATGGTATCAGGTGAAATGCTTAAGGATGCAAGTCCGACATTTGATAGAAACAACAGTCCCTCTGTTTCTTTTCAATTATCTCCTTTAGGTGGCAAGAAGTTTGGAAGAGTAACTGGGAAACATATTGGCAGGGCTTTCGCAATTGTTCTTGACGGAAAAGTTGTTAGTGCTCCGGTTATTCAAACGCAAATATTTTCAACTGGGCAAATTACAGGTTCCTTTACAGTACAAGAAACAAATGACTTGGCTTTGGTTCTTAGATCAGGTGCGTTACCTGCTCCAATGGTTATTCTTGAAGAACGTTCAGTTGGTCCGGGTCTTGGAAGTGATTCAATTTCATCAGGAAAGATTGCTAGTGTCTTTGGTTTAATTGCAGTAATGGTTTTTATGTTAATAACTTATGGTATGTTTGGTATTTTTGCTAACATTGCTCTTATTTGTAACATAATATTTATAATTGCCTTATTAAGCCTCATACAAGCCACTCTTACATTACCTGGTATAGCTGGAATAGTTTTGACTATGGGAATGGCTGTAGATGCAAATGTGTTAATTTTTGAAAGAATAAAAGAGGAATTTAATTTAGGTAGAAATATTCTTGACGCAATCGAATCTGGATTTAAAAGAGCTATTTCAACAATAGTAGATGCTAACTTAACTACTTTGTTTGCAGCTTTGGCTTTATTTTCATTTGGTAGTGGTCCAATCAAAGGTTTTTCAGTAACTTTAATGATTGGTATAGCAACTTCTATGTTTACTGCGATTGTGATTACGAAATATATAATTTTCTTTTATTCTAAGAAAAAAGATATAAACAGTGTTTTCCTACAGGGCTAAAAAATGAAATTATTAAGGCTTTTACCAAATAATACAAATTTTGATTTTTTGCGTATAAAAGTGTTTGCTTTCTTTTTTTCTTTAATAATTTTATCTGGTACTTTTATCAGTTTAATAGTTAATAATTTAAATTACGGAATTGATTTTAAAGGAGGAATACTGCTTGAATTAAGAAGTAAAAATCCTAATTCATCTAATATTAATGAACTAAGAGAAAAAATATCTTCTTTAAATGCAGGTGAAGTTTCGATACAAAACTTTGGTAAAGATACTGATTTTTTAGTCAGAATTCAAAAGCAAGAAGGTGATCAAAAAGAACAAATAGCTATGATTGAAAAAGTGAAGTCCCTTACAGATAAAGATTACAATGTTAGAAGATCAGAATTTGTAGGTCCGGTTGTTGGGGATGAATTGAAGACAGCAGGAATATACGCTGTATTACTAGCTTTAATGTCAATAATGATTTACATATGGTTTAGGTTTGAGTGGCAATTCTCTATTGCAGCAATTTTAGCTTTAATTCATGATGTTTTAACAACAGTCGGTCTTTTTTCTATATTACAGCTAGAATTTAATTTAGCTACAATAGCTGCTATTTTAACAACAGCTGGTTATTCAATTAATGACACTGTAGTGATCTTTGATCGGGTTAGAGAAAATTTAAGAAGATATAAATCAAAAACTCACTATTTCATTTATAACAAATCAATTAATGAAACACTTTCTAGAACTGTTATTACTTCAGTAACAACATTATTGGCATTGTTTATTATTTTCTTTTTTGGTGGTGCGGTTTTATCTGATTTTGCTCTTGCAATGATTTGGGGTGTAATTATAGGTACTTTTTCATCTATTTTTGTTGCGGTGTCACTTTTGACTTACTTTAATATCAACAAAGGTGAGAAAGTTGATGATCGTGCAAATGTACCAGAATACGAGAGAGAAAACTAAAAATTAACTTTTTTAATCCAATCTTTAAATGAGTTAACCGCAGTATTAGATTGAATTTTTTTCTTTTCTCTTCCTTTGATATGTTTTTTATTTTTTAAATTTAAATTTATGTCTGGCATTAGTCCAAAATTTATATTCATAGGCTGAAATGTATCTGGGTTTGCATACATCGTGATATGTTTTAATAATGCACCAAGTGCTGTGTTTTCAGGAGGTAATTTTAATTTCTTGTTTTTTAAATCATATCCCGCAACAATTCCTGCCATAAATCCAATAGCAGATGATTCAACATACCCTTCAACACCTGTTATTTGCCCTGCAAAAATAATATTTTGAGAGTTTTTAAGTCTTAAAAATGGGTCTAAAAGTTTAGGCGATTTTATAAATGTATTTCTGTGGAGACCACCAAGTCTTGCAAACTCTGAATTTTCAAGCCCCGGGATGGTTTTAAATATATCTTTTTGTGCACCATGTTTCATTTTTGTTTGAAAACCAACAATATTATATAAGGTACCAGATTTATTGTCTTGTCTTAACTGTACAACAGCGTACGGTTCTTCTTTTTTATGAGGGTTTTTTAATCCTACAGGTTTCATTGGCCCATATCTTAATGTTTCATCACCTCGTCTAATTATTTCTTCTATAGGCATACAACCTTCAAAAAATGGAGTATCTTCAAATTCTTTAAACACCATTTTTGGAGCTTTTTTTATTTTTTCTATAAATTGATAATATTCTTCTTTTGATAAGGGACAATTTATATAATCATCTCCATTTCCCTTATCATATCTAGATTGTTTCCAAGCTACTGACATATTTATTGTTTCTTTATAAACAATAGGTGCAATAGCATCATAAAAAGCAAGAGAATTTTCAGAAGTTTTAATTCTTATGCTTTCAGTCAATGTCTTGGAAGTCAAAGGTCCTGATGAAACTATTACTCGTTGATTCTTAAATTCATCAAGGCTTCTTACTTCTTGATTTATAATTTTAATATTTGGAATTGACTTAATAGTTTTATTAACATCCTTTGAAAAATTATCTCTGTCAACTGCTAAGGCAGACCCAGCTGGTACTTTATTATTATCGGCACATTTCATTATCAAGGAGTCTGCAATGCGTAATTCTTCGTGTAAAACTCCAACTGCATTATATTCTTTATCATCAGAACGAAAAGAGTTAGAGCAAACAAGTTCAGCTAAATATTTTGTTTGATGAGCTTCTGTTTTTACTTTTGGCCTCATTTCATACAAATCTACATTTATGTCAAACTTAGAAATTTGATATGCAGCTTCACATCCAGCTAAACCTCCTCCAATAATTACAATTTTGTTAATATTGGTCATTTTATGCTTTTTTATTTAATAATTTTTTTAAAAAGATACCAGTATGACTTTCAGCTACCTTTGATACTTCTTCAGGGGTTCCTTGGGCGACAACATACCCACCTTTATCTCCACCTTCAGGGCCTAAGTCTATTATATGATCAGCAGTTTTAATAACATCTAGATTATGTTCAATTACGATCATAGTATTACCATTATCTACTAATTCTTGCATAACCTCTAAAAGCTTTTTAATGTCATGAAAATGTAGCCCGGTAGTAGGCTCATCTAAGATATATATAGTTCTACCAGTTCCTTTTCTAGATAATTCTTTTGCAAGTTTAATTCTTTGGGCTTCTCCACCTGATAGAGTTGTAGATCGTTGTCCAATTTTAATATAGTCTAATCCAACTCTCTCCAAAGTTTCTAATTTTTCATAAATTAAGGGAACAGCCTTAAAAAGCTCAGCACCCTCTTTGACAGTCATATCAAGTACATCTGATATAGATTTATCTCTCCATTTTACCTCAAGAGTTTCTCTATTATATCTTTTTCCTTTGCATTGATCACATTTAACATAAACATCTGGCAAAAAATGCATTTCAATTTTTATAACACCATCACCTTGACAAGCTTCACATCTTCCACCTTTTACATTAAATGAAAAACGGCCTGGTAAATACCCCCTTGCTTTTGCTTCTGGTAATCCAGAAAACCAATCCCTAATGTGATTGAAGGCGCCAGTATAAGTGGCTGGATTCGATCTAGGTGTTCTTCCAATCGGAGATTGATCAATATCAATTATTTTATCGATCTGTGAAATTCCATTAATTGATTTGTATGGAGCAGGTATAGAACTATTTCCGTTGAGGATTTTTGATAAGCTTTTTTGCAAGGTTTGTATAACCAAAGTTGATTTTCCTCCACCAGAAACTCCAGTCACACAAGTAAGTATCCCAAGTGGGAACTCTACATCGATATTTTGAAGATTATTGCCAGAAGCTCCCCTAATTATAATGTGTTTATTAGGATTGACACTTCTTCTTTTTTTCGGCACATCAATTTTTTTTATTCCAGCAAGGTAATTCCCAGTTATACTATCTTTTTTTTCTTTTATTTCTGTAGGGGTTCCTTGGGCAATAATTTTACCTCCATTAATGCCGGCACCAGGACCAATATCAATAACGTGATCTGCAATTAGTATAGCCTCTTCATCATGTTCAACTACGATTACGGTGTTACCAAGGTCTCTTAATTTCTGAAGTGTATGTAGTAATCTTTCATTATCTCTTTGATGTAAACCAATACTTGGTTCATCCAGTACGTATAAGACACCTGAAAGACCGGAGCCAATTTGACTTGCCAATCTAATTCTTTGACTTTCTCCACCTGATAATGTACCACTATTTCTTGAAATTGATAGGTATGATAATCCAACACTTGTTAAGAAACCTAATCTATCGTTTATTTCTTTTAAAACCTGTTTTGAAATTGCTAGTTCTTGTTCATTGAGTATCTCGTTAAGGTCTAAAAACCATTTTCTAGCTTCTTCTATTGTAAATCTTGAAACATCGGCAATATCCAATTTGTTTATTTTTACGGCTAGAGTTTCTAATTTCAATCTCTTGCCATTACATTTTTCACAATCTTTATCAGATTGAAATCTTCCTAACTCTTCCTTAACCCACTTACTTTCACTTTCTTTTAATCGTCTAGCTAAATTTGGAATAATGCCTTCGAAGACCTTATTAGAACGAAAAACTCTTGTCCCATCATTATAAACAATTTCAATTTTTTCATCACCTGATCCATATAATAATTTTTCTTTAATTTCTTTAGAGAGATTTGAAAACTTATCATCAATATTAAATTTATAATGTTTTCCTAAAGATTGGAGAGTTTGTATGTACAATTTACTAGTATTCAAAGCCCATGGTGCAATAGCACCCTCTCTTAAAGTAAGATTTTCATCAGGTACTACTAAGTTAACATCAAAAGCAACAGCGTTTCCTAAACCATCGCATTTATCACATGCTCCAGCTGGGTTGTTAAAAGAAAATATTCTTGGCTCAATTTCATCGATTGTAAAGCCACTTACAGGACAAGAGAAATTTGAGGAGTAAACTTCTTTTTTGTTACTATCGACATTTAGAACGTACAGCAATCCATCAGATAATTGTAATGAAATTTCTATAGAATCAGCTAGTCTTTGAAGTAAATCTTTATTTTCTTGTTCGGTTGACTGAGTTATTATTAATCTATCTACTACAACTTCTATGTCGTGTTTTTTATATCTGTCAAGTGTTGGTAATTCTTCCATATCATAAAATTCATTATTTATTCTTAATCTTTGGAAGCCTTTTTTTCTTAATTCTATAAATTCTTTTCTATATTCTCCTTTTCTTCCACGAACAATTGGAGCGAGTAAATAAATCTTTGTTTTATCTTCTTTTTGTAGAATTCTATCTACCATCTGACTGACCGTTTGGCTTTCAATTGGTAAACCAGTAGCTGGAGAATATGGTATTCCAACTCGGGCCCATAGTAGTCTCATGTAATCATATATTTCAGTAACAGTTCCAACGGTTGATCTTGGATTTTTATTAGTTGATTTCTGCTCAATTGAAATTGCGGGTGATAATCCTTCAATGGATTCAACATTTGGTTTTTGCATCATTTGTAAAAACTGTCTAGCATAAGCTGAAAGAGATTCTACATATCTTCTCTGACCTTCTGCGTATATTGTATCAAAAGCTAATGAGCTTTTTCCTGACCCAGAAACGCCAGTCATTACAATTAATTTATTTTTGGGGATATTAATGTCAATGTTTTTTAAATTATGTTCGTTAGCACCACGAACTCTTAGAAATTGACTAGCCTCATGCATTTTTTTTATTGTATCCTTTTAAATTAATTAAACCTTCCATTTAGTTAACTTTGAAGACATAAAAGTCAATCAAAAAGATTAATTTTTTGTTTTTTTTAACTAAATGATAGTTTATGATACAACTCATTCTTTATGGAGATACAATATGAGTGGAAGCGTTAATAAAGTTACTTTGGTAGGAAATTTAGGTCGAGATCCCGAAGTAAGAGCAATGCAAAATGGTGACAAAATTGTTCAACTTAGTGTTGCCACTTCAGATAGGTGGAAAGATAAAAATTCAGGAGAACAAAGAGAAAGAACTGAATGGCATCGTGTAGTGATATTTAATGACGCTTTAGGAAAAATTGCTGAACAATATCTCAAAAAAGGAAGTACTGTATATTTAGAAGGTCAACTTCAAACAAGAAAATGGACTGATCAACAATCAGGACAAGAGAAATACACTACTGAGGTTGTTCTCCAAAGGTATAGAGGAGAATTAACGTTATTAGGCTCAAGATCTGAAAATCAAATAAGTAATGATTTACAAAATGCTGCAATAGATCAATCAAATCAGATTTCTATGTCAGATAATATTGCATCAGATTTAGATGACGAAATTCCATTTTAAATTGATTTAGATATATTATAGATATTGTTATATAAATAAAAACAATATACAATATATTGTGAATTCTAGTTTTTGTTAACTAATTATTGGAGCTTTCTTTGTCAAAAGAAAAAGATAATCCTAATAGTCAATCTTTAATATCAATAACAGACGAAATGAAAAAATCATACCTTGATTATGCAATGAGTGTGATTGTGTCAAGAGCTTTGCCTGATGTAAGAGATGGTCTTAAACCAGTGCATAGGCGTATATTATACGCAATGGTTGAAGGGGGATATGATTGGTCTAAGCCATATAGAAAATCAGCTAGAGTTGTGGGTGATGTTATGGGTAATTATCATCCTCATGGTGATACAGCAATATATGATTCCATGGTAAGAATGGCTCAAGAATTTTCAATGAGACTTAAGCTTGTTGATGGTCAAGGTAATTTTGGATCTATAGATGGTGATCCACCAGCAGCAATGAGGTATACAGAATCCAGACTTGCTAAATCTTCTGAAAGTTTGTTAAGAGATATTGACAAAGACACAATTGACTTTATTCCTAATTATGATGAATCCCAATTAGAACCGTCTGTCTTGCCAGCAGAATTTCCAAATATGCTTGTGAATGGTGCTGGTGGTATTGCAGTTGGTATGGCAACAAATATTCCACCCCATAATCCCGGTGAAGTAATACGTGCATGTAAAGTTCTCATAGAAAATCCAAATACAAGCTTAGAAGAGTTAATGGAGATAATTCCTGGCCCTGACTTTCCTACTGCAGGCATGATAATGGGTAGGGCAGGTATTAGAGAAGCTTTTAGAACAGGAAGAGGTAGTATAATTATGCGATCAAAAGCAGAAATTATACAAACAGGTAAAAACTTTGATCGAGAAACTATAATTATTACTGAAATTCCATTTCAAGTTAATAAAGCTCTTGTTTTAGAAAAAATAGGAGATTTGATTAGAGACAAAACTATAGAAGGGATTTCTGATTTAAGAGATGAATCTGATAGAAATGGAATGAGAATTGTTATTGAAATTAAAAAGGATATTCAAGGAGATGTTGTTTTAAACCAATTATGGCGCCATACAAGATTGCAAACCAGTTTTTCTGTAAATATGTTAGCCTTGGATAATGGACAACCAAAGCAAATGGGTCTAGTTGACATTCTTCATGCCTTTATAGATTTTAGATTTGAAGTAGTGACAAGAAGGACTAAGTTTTTACTAAATAAATCTAGAAATAGAGCTCATATTTTAGCTGGATTGATGGTGGCAATAACAAGCATTGATGAAGTTATTGATTTAATAAAAGGTTCAACTGACCCAGAAAACGCTCGTAAAGAATTATGTGCAAAGTCATGGCCAGCTAAAGAAGTTGCACATTTTATAAAATTAATTGATGAACCTGAACATCAAATTGTTAATAATCATTATAAATTATCAGTTGCTCAAGCTAAAGCTATTTTAGAACTTAGATTGCAGCGACTTACCGGAATGGAAAGATCTAAGTTAGAAAAAGAAACTGAAGAATTATCTAATCAAATAAAAGAATATTTAATTATTCTCACTGATAAATTCAAACTTACAAATTTAATACAAAATGAACTTGATGAAGTTTTAACAAAAATTGATGATCCGAGAAGGACTGAAATCAATGATAGTTTTGTTGACCATGACGATGAAGATTTAATTCAAAAAGAAGACATGGTAGTTACAGTAAGTCACAGAGGATACATTAAAAGAGTTTCATTATCTACATATCGAGCACAAAAAAGAGGTGGCAAAGGTAGAGCAGGTATGAAAATGAGGGATGAAGACACTGTTACTTCACTATTCGTTACAAATACACATACACCAATATTATTTTTTACATCCTCAGGGATGGTTTATCAATTAAAATGCTATAAATTACCAGAATCTGCGCCTCAAGCATTAGGGAAACCAATGATTAATTTACTTCCAATAGAGCAAGATGAAAAAATACATACTGTTATGCCAATGCCAGAAAATGAAGAGACATGGGAAAATCTACAAATTATTTTTGCTACTAAAAATGGAAATATTAGAAGAAATCAGTTGAGTGATTTTACCAACATTCGACAAAATGGAAAAATTGCGATGAAACTTAACGAAAACGATGAATTAGTTTCAGTAATTCCATGCTCTGATAAAGACAATGTTTTATTAGCAACTAGGTTAGGTAAAGCAATTAGGTTCGATGTCAATGATGTCAGAGTTTTTGTGGGAAGAGGGTCATCGGGTGTAAGAGGAATAAAATTAAAACCTAATGATTACGTAGTATCAATGTCATTGATATCTAGGTTGGAAAAAAGGTATATATTGTCCGTTACTGAAAATGGTTTTGGTAAAAGAACCCCCATTGAAGATTATAGATTGACTAATAGAGGCGGTCAAGGAGTAGCAAACATAGAATGTTCGACTAGAAATGGACCTGTTGTGGCTTCATATGTTGCTTCTGAGGATGATCAGATAATGTTAGTTACCAACTCAGGCAAACTTATACGTATTCGTGTTCATGGAGGAGAAGGTGACTCTATCAGAATCGCAGGACGGAAGACACAAGGAGTAACTCTTTTTGATGTTGATAATGAAGAAAAAGTGGTTTCTGTCGCGTTGTTAACTGATAATGATGAAGAGGATAATGCTGTAGAAAATGACAATGAAGTTGCAACTAATGAATAAGAATATTAAATCATATCATTAGATATGTGAAGAGAGTATTTGTTGAAAAGAATAGCACTATATCCAGGAACTTTTGACCCAGTAACAAATGGTCATTTAGATATAATTTACAGAGCAAGTTCATTATGTGATGTTCTAATTATTGGTGTTGCAGAAAATATTGGAAAAAATCCTTTTTTTAAAATTTCTCAAAGAAAATCTCTAATCCAAGATGCTGTTAAACAAAATCTAAAAAACTCAAAGAGAAAGTCAGGTGAAATTCGAGTTGAAAGTTTCGACAACCTTCTTATTGACTTTGCAAGAGCAAATTCTGCAACGATGATCATAAGAGGACTAAGAGCTGTTTCTGATTTTGATTATGAGTTCCAAATGGCAGGAATGAATGCAAGGTTGGCAAATGACATAGAAACTATTTTTTTGACTGCTTCTGAAACTCATCAATTTGTTGCATCAAGATTTGTAAAAGAAATTGCTCTTTTAGGGGGTGACATTTCTTCTTTTGTTCCTGCTAATGTAAAAGCAGCAATACAACACAAAAAAAAATAAAAAAATCTATATTTTTTTAACATAAAACTTGATTCTAATATCATTATCAAATAGTTTCATGAAGTCTTAGGGCGCGTAGCTCAGTTGGTAGAGCAATTGACTTTTAATCAATGGGTCACAGGTTCGAATCCTGTCGCGCTCACCACTTTCTTTAAAATGGATTGTGGAAGTAAATACAATAACTTAGCCAACAGCTCATTGAAAAAATTACCTAATTTTAAACTATCTATTTGATCTTCTTCTGATTTTGCTCCAAAGATAATCAGAGAAATTAGGTTAAATTTCTTCCCAAATAGCATAAAAGTGTCTTGTAGATTTTTTATAAGAGTTACAGATTATGATCTTGTGTGTTACAGTTTATTTTCTAAAAAGTGTCTTTTAAATAATCACAAGAAATTAAATTTTAATAAATTATATACCGCTGATTGTGCTTCAATTAATTTCATGTTTATAATAAAACATGAATTCATCAGACATAAACCGTAAGATAGCAGTAATATTTGCCACTGATGTTGTTGGCTATAGCAAACATATGGAAAAGGACGAAGATGCTACATTAGCTAGTCTAAACGACTGTAATAAGATCATAGAATCCCTCATAAAAAAATCAAAGGGCCGTATCTTCAATACAGGTGGTGATTCTGTATTTGCTGAGTTTCCAAGTGCTGTTGCTGCCGTTAATACAGCTGTAGAGTTCCAAAAACAGATTAAAGCCCGTAATGATAAAGAGACAACAGATGTTAAACTAGAATACCGTATAGGTATTAATATGGGTGATGTTATTAAACAGGGTGACACT
>CACNFD010000014.1 GCA_902619615.1 uncultured SAR116 cluster alpha proteobacterium
AAAGTTAAAAGCATGAAAAAAATATTTAATCCATACAAAATATTAGTTTTTATTTTTAATTTCTGAAATTGAAATATAAAAAAACTAATTAAGGGGAAAATAAATAAAAATATTTCCATTATTCACGTCTTTATTTTTTTTCTAAAATATAATATAAAGAAATGATTGTAACTAAAAAAACGGTTTAACAGTTCTAAAAACTTAATAATTCAGTTTACCCGCCAAAATCATCAAGCATTATATCTTCCCTATCAACACCTAGATCAAGAAGCATGTTTATAACTGATTGGTTCATCATAGGAGGGCCACACATATAATATTCGCAATCTTCTGGCGCAGGATGATCCTTCAAATATTGATCATATAAAACGTTATGAATAAATCCAGTAAGACCATCCCATTTATCTTCAGGCATAGCGTCAGAAAGAGCTACATGCCAACTAAAATTTGAATTCTCTTTTGCTAACTTATTAAAGTCTTCAACATAAAACATTTCTTTTTTTGATCTAGCACCATACCAAAAAGTAACCTTACGTTTAGTTTTAATTCTATTAAATTGATCAAAAAGGTGACTCCTCATAGGCGCCATCCCTGCACCACCACCAATAAAAACCATTTCTTTATCAGTTTCTCTAGCAAAAAATTCGCCAAAAGGACCAGAAATAACTACCTCATCACCAGGTCTTAAGTTGAAGATATATGAAGACATCTTTCCAGCTGGAATTCCTGAAGAACCAGGTGGAGGTGAGGCTATTCTTACATTTAGCATAACAATGCCTTTTTCATCAGGACAATTTGCCATAGAATAAGCTCTTTCTATTGGCTCATTACTTTCAGCGCTAAAATCCCATATTTTAAATCTATCCCAATCTTCATGATACTCTTTGGCAACATCAAAATCTTTATAAGATAATGAATAACTTGGAGCCTCAATTTGTATATATCCCCCAGCTCTGAAGTTTACATCTTCTCCTTCTGGAAGTTCTAGTATTAATTCTTTAATAAATGTAGCAACATTATCGTTACTTCTGACTTTACATCTCCATTTCTTAACACCAAACACTTCCTCTGGCACTTCAATTTCCATATCTTGCTTAACAGCTACCTGACATGACAAGCGATCGCCACAAGATGCTTCTCTTTTGTTTATATGACTTTCTTCAGTAGGCAAAATAGCCCCACCACCTGAGTGAACCTTAACTTTGCATTGAGCACAAGTGCCACCACCACCACATGCTGATGGTACAAAAAGCTTTTCTGCTGCAAGTGTTTGTAATAATTTACCTCCAGCTGGAACAGTAACTTTTTTTTCTCCATTAATAGTAATGTTAACATCACCAGATGATACTAATTTACTTCTAGCAAAAATGATAATTGACACCAAAGTTAACACAATCATAGTAAAAAGAGTTATACCGAGAACGAATGTATCCATTTCTTAATCCTTTTAAAGTTTAACGCCGGAAAAACACATAAAAGCCATTGCCATAAGTCCAGCAGTTATAAAAGTAATTCCGAGTCCTTGTAAGCCATCAGGTATATCACTGTACTTAAGCTTTTCTCTTACACCAGCCATTGTAGCAATTGCTAAGGCCCAACCAAATCCTGAAGCTATACCATAGGTTGTTGCTTCAGAAAAATTATAATCTCTTTCTACCATAAATAATGAACCTCCTAATATTGCACAATTTACAGTAATTAAGGGAAGAAATATACCTAAAGCATTATATAAAGGTGGAAAATATTTATCTAAAATCATTTCCAAAATTTGAACCAATGCCGCAATAACTCCTATGTAAGATATTAAACCTAAAAAAGTTAAGTCAATATCTGGAAAACCTGCCCAAGCCAAGGCTCCAGGTTTTAACAAATATGAAAGTATTATATTATTTGCAGGCACAGTTATAGATTGAACTATCATTACTGAAATACCTAAGCCAATAGCTGTAGATATTTTTTTAGATACAGCAATAAAAGTACACATCCCTAAAAAAAAGGATAAAGCTAAATTTTCTACAAAAATTGCTTTTACAGCTAATGAAATTAAACCTTCCATTAATGTTCCTCTAACGTTTGTATTTTGTATTCACGGGCTTCAACTTGAGACTTTTTCCATGTCCTAACACCCCATATGATAAATCCTATAATAAAAAATGCTGAAGGAGGTAACAATAACAAACCATTAGGGACATACCATCCACCATTGCTAACAGGTTCAAAAATCATAACCCCAAATAATGAGCCTGAACCGAAAAGTTCACGTATCACACCTACACTCATTAATAAAAGACTATATCCAAGACCATTTCCAACACCATCAACAAATGATTCAAATGGCTTGTTTTTCATTGCAAAAGCTTCTGCTCTTCCCATAACAATACAATTTGTGATAATTAAACCTACAAAAACTGATAATGTTTTAGATATCTCATAAGCATATGCTTTTATTATTTGGTCAACTAAAATTACCAAAGATGCAATTATAACCATTTGAACAATAATTCTGATTGAATTAGGTATATAATGCCTTAAAAATGAAATAAATAAAGACGAAAATCCACAAACGGCTATCACAGCTAATGACATAACGAATGCAACATTTAAAGAAGATGTTACTGCTAAAGCAGAGCAGATTCCTAAAACTTGAAGTGTTATAGGGTTATTATCAACTAAAGGATCAATTAGTAATTCTTTCCTAGTTTGAGACATTAAGCTGCTCCATTTTGTAAATTTTTTAGAAACTTTTTAAAACCTGCCTCACCCATCCAAAATTTTACCAGATTATCAACACCATTTGATGTGAGAGTGGCTCCAGCTAATGCATCAATATGATGTTCTTTATATTTTTTGGTTTTGGCAACAGTTATCATAAGTTCACCATTACCATTGTTAAGTTTCTTTCCTTTCCATTGCGCTTTCCATTTAGGATTGTCAACTTCAGCACCTAAACCTGGAGTTTCAGCATGTTGATAAAATTGAAGCCCGAATATATCATTACCATTTTTTTCTAAAGCTATAAACCCATATAAAGTTGACCATAAACCATATCCATGAATTGGGAGTATAATCTTATCTAGAGAACCATCTTCTTTTTTTAATAGATAAACTGTAGCAAAGTTTGTTCTCCTTCCTATTGACGCTGGATCCTCTTTTAATGATATACTCAATTCAGGGTCTTGTGCGGCTTTTCTATCATCAAAAGTCAGAGGATCAAAGCGATTTGTAAATGTGCCCTGATTTAAGTCAACAACAATTGGTTCAAATGAAGAAAAGGATTTTTTGACATCAATACCTTCATAATAAAGCCCAGCGACTTGAAGAATATTTTTTTGTTTATCAATGGATTTGTTAGCTTCTTGAACTTCTTTTAAATTAACAGCAGCAAATGAAACAACCATAGAACAAACAAGACATAAAGTTATTGCAACGATTAGAGTTTTAGTCATGCCATCAACTGGCATGTTTTTAAATTTAGTTAAAATATTATTGTGTTTGGACATTAAACTTTGCCCTTCTCTTAATATTAGCCATAACAACAAAATGATCAATTAATGGTGCAAATATATTTCCAAACAATATTGCAAGCATCATACCTTCAGGAAATGCGGGATTTAATACTCTTATCATTACAACCATAAAACCTATCAATGCGCCATATATGTATCGTCCAAGGTTAGTATGACTTCCGGAAACAGGTTCAGTAACCATAAAAACTAATCCAAATGCATAACTACCAATAACTAGATGCCAATACCAAGGCATACTAAACATTGGATTTGTATCTGAACCTACCCAATTAAGAAATGAAGAAAAAATGATCATTCCTAAAAGACATCCAATAACCATTCTATAATTTGCGATCTTTGTTAAAAGTAGAAAAACCAAACCTATGGCGCATGCAAGTGTTGATGTTTCACCGAGTGAACCTTGAATAGTTCCAAGAAAAGCATCTGCCCATGTAATTCCATAATTACTTAAACTTTCATAACCTTCGGCAGCCGCAATTCCAAGAGAAGTAGCTCCTGAATATCCATCTACAGGTGTCCAGATTGAGTCACCTGACATATAAGCTGGATAAGCAAAATATAAAAATGCACGTCCTGTAAGTGCCGGATTAAGAAAGTTCTTGCCAGTTCCACCAAAAACTTCTTTTCCAACCACAACACCAAAAGCTATACCAAGTGCCACCTGCCATAAAGGGGTAGATGCTGGCAAGGTTAGAGCAAACAACATGGAAGAAACTAAGAAACCTTCATTTACTTCATGACCTCGTATTGTAGCAAATGTTACTTCACAAATCCCTCCAGCAATTAAAGTGGTTAAATAAATCGGTAAAAAATACAATAATCCATGAAAGACATTTGATATTAAACTATCAGGGTCAATTCCTAAACCTGTTAATTGAAGCAATGTTATTCGCCATCCTGATTGGGCCTCAACACTCATAGTGGCTAAAACGCTATTAGTTTGTAAACCAGTGTTGTAAAGTGCCCATAAGATACAAGGTATAGTGGAAATGACTACATATGTCATTACTCTTTTCATATCTACAAAGCTTCTGGCATGAGGAGCAACTTTTGTGACTGTGTTGCTTGTAAAAAATATTGTCTCAACCATTTCAAAAAGCGGGTAATACTTTTCATATTTACCACCTTTTTCAAAATGCGGTTCTAGAGAATGGAAGTAATTTCGTAATGACATTAATTAACCTTCTTTTTCAATTTTTGTTAAACTGTCTCTCAGAGCAGTACCATATTCATATTTTGCAGGACAAGCAAAAGTACACAATGCAATATCCTCTTCATCAAGTTCAAGTGCACCTAATGATTGAGCAACATCAGTATCCATTACCAAAAGGGACCTAAGTAATTGTGTTGGTAAAAAATCCTGTGGCATTAAAGTTTCAAACACACCAGTTGGAACCATCGCCCTTCTTCCTCCATTTAAATTTGAGGTAAGATTAAAGAGTTTAAAAAAGCTAAAAGCAGACAAAAGTACAGGCATAACTGAATATTTATTGGGCTGAGGTTTAATCCAACCAAAAAAATGTTTTTCTTTATCTTCTTTTATAATTGTAATCTGCCTAGAATATTTTCCTAGATAAGCCATGTCCTCAGTTGCATGAAACCCTGAAAGAATAGAACCTGAAATTATTCTGCAATCTTCAGTTTTATTGTATTCACCTTCGAGAATGTCTTCAAGAGATGCACCAACAATAGTCTTGATTAATCTTGGATTATTAGACATAGGACCAGATATTGAAACAGTCCTGTTAATATCAATGAAGCCATTCATAAACAATTTACCAATTGCAATAACATCTTGATAACCAATTGACCATACTGTCTTATTAGCATTTGGCGGATCTAAAAAATGCATGTGAGTACCACTTAAACCAGCAGGATGTGGTCCAGCAAATTCATATGTGTCAAAACCATTGATCCTTATTACACTATCTTCTTTCTTACATATAAAGATATTACCGTTAGTCAAAAGTGAAATGTGTTTTACACCTTCTTCAAATGCATTTAAATCATTCATAATTATAACATCTGCATCTGGGCATAGTGGCTCTGTATCCATAGCATTTATAAAAATTGAGGAGGGTTCAGATTTACCATCAGGAATTTTTGAGTAAGGCCTTGTTAAAAAAGAAGTCCATAAGCCACTACTGAACAAGCATTTTTTTGTGAACTCTTTTTTTGATTTTTCTTTAGCATGAAGTTTTGTAATTGAAATACCTTTATCTTCAAAATCTTCTATATCAATAACAACACTCAACAGTGATCTTTTTTCTCCCCTATTAATTTCTTTTACAAAACCTTTACAGGGAGAAACAAAAAAAACTTCTGGATTATCTTTGTGACAAAAAAGAGGAGTTCCCCTTTTTACCTTTTCTCCGACATTTATTAACATTTTAGGTTTAAGCCCATTGTAATCAGGACCTAGAACTGCTACAGATTTAGGAATTTTTGTATCTTCTATAACTTGTTTTGGTATTCCCGCAACAGGAATATTCAGGCCATTCTTAAGATTGAATTTATACATTAAAAGTAATATTTGCCTCTATTTAAAAAATGATTTTTAATATAATTAAACAAGTCTATGTGAATAATGTTTATATATAATATATTTAAAAAAACACAAGTGCATATATGATTTTTTTTAATAAAAAATATTTATGTCTATGATTCAATCAAATAATTAAAGATTTATTGCTATGGTAAAATTGGAACTAAATAAAATAATTAATTTTTTTGAGAATAAATTTTCAATTTTTTTTCTAATTTTTGTTATTTGTTTTAATTTTTTTTCATGCTCTCAAGAAAAAGATTTCAATGCTCAATTAAAAGGCAACACAATGGGAACTTACTATGTCATTGAGGTTGTAAATGTCCCAAAAAAATTAAAAATTAAAAAAATTGAAAAAGAAGTTCAAAGCACTCTAAAAAAAGCAAATAAGATTTTATCTAATTGGGATAAAAAATCTGAAATAAGCATAATAAATAAAATGAATAAAACTACACCAATAAAAATTTCAGATGAATTAAATGAAGTTTTTAAAACTGCAAACAACATTAATATTAAGAGTAATGGTTTTTTTGATGTGACACTTGATCCTATAATTGAACTTTGGGGATTTGGCTACAAAAGTCAACAAATTCAAATAGTACCGACCGAACAGCAAATTATAAATACATTATCAATGGTAGGTCAAAGATCACTTTTAAATATTAATTACGAAAACAACATACTTAAAAAAAATGATGAAAATTTAAAAATTAATCTATCATCTATTGGAAAAGGATTTGGAATTGATTTAATTGGAAGAAAATTTGATGAACTTGGAATAAGAAATTACTTAATTAATATCGGAGGAGACATTCTTACGAAAGGACACAACAAAAAAAAAGAAAATTGGGTCATTGGTATTGAAAATCCAAATTTAAAAGAAAAATTAATAAAAGAGATAGTCAATTTAACAAACAAAGGCTTAGCAACATCAGGAGATTATAAAAATTTTTTTACTAATAACGGCAAAAGATATTCACACATTATAAATCCAAAAACAGGAAAGCCAATAATGCATTCAACGAAATCTGTTACTGTTATTCACGATAATTCAATGAAAGCTGATGGTTGGGCTACTGCTTTTTTAGCCCTAGGAAGTTTGGAAGGATTGAGAATTGCTAATAAAGAAAAAATAGCAGTACTTTTTATTGACGAAATTGATAATAAACTTGTAAAATTTAAAAGTAGTGCATTTAAAAATTTAAAATAAGACAACAATTGAGATTTATAAAAAAATATCGTAAGTATTAGTATGGATATATTTATTTTTGCATTTTTATTCTTTTTAGTAATTACAATTTTAATGTCACTTGGCGTGATTTTAATGAATAAAAAGATTAAAGGAAGCTGTGGTGGATTGAATGCTATTTCTAATTCAGATAAATGTTCTGTTTGTAATAAAGAGATAGATCCTAATAGTCCATTAATTGATCAACTTGATTGTAAAAAAATTCAAAAAATATAACTTTTATTTATCTAGTGGCATGAACACCAAAACAATAAAGGATATTGAAGAAACAATTCCATTGACCCAAGCTTTTCTTTTCCAATCGTTTTCTTTATTTTTTAAATTTATTATAAACGATCTTCCAAAAATAATAAATATAATCAATAAAAAAAGAGCTTTTGTGTGTGAATAATAAAATAGTTCTTCAAAATTATTGATGTCTATCATTTAATTCTCTTTTTAATATTAAATCATTAATTTTATTTTTATTTTCAAATAGGTAAATTCCAGTAAATATCATAGATAAAGATAAGAAATGGTGGAACTGAAAACTTTCTCCTAAAAAAAATACTGCTAATATTGAACTAAAAACAGGTACTAGATTTGTATATAGGCCAGACCTTGCAGGTCCTATTTTTTCAACACCTTTCATAAAAAAGATTTGAGCTAAAAATGATGGAAAAATAATTATTACACCTAAAATAATGCAACCTTTTAATCCTGGAAGAATTAACTGGTTTGAAAAAGTTTCATAAATTAAGCCAGGAATTGAACCTAAAAAAGCTACATATGCAAAAAAAGTTAGTAAAGGAAGCGCCCCAAGTTTAGGTTTTTTTCTAAGACCTACTGCATAAACAGCATATAAAGAGCAGGCAAAAATCATTACAATGTCACCACTATTTAATTCTAAATTAAGCAATAAGCTTAGATTTCCAGAACTTACTACTATTAATACAGCTATAAAAGTAATTAACACACCTAAAAATTGGGTTAAGTTTATTTTATCTTGTAACCAAACCCATGCAATTATAATTATAAATGCTGGCATTGTACCTTGAACTAAACCAAGATTTATTGCGATAGTATCATGAGCTGCAACATAATAAGCAGAGTTAAAACCAGTAAAACCAAATAAACCCATTAAAATAAGCCATTTAATTCTCTTACTTAAAATTTTCCATATTTCTTTCAATTGTTTTCTACATAAAATTGATAGTATAATTGAGACAAAAAACCACCTTACACTTACTATTAACAGTGGAGAAACCTCACCAACTGCCGATCTTCCTGCTATTGTATTAAATGCCCAAAAAATAGATGTAAGTGTTAAAAGAAAGTGAGGGTTGGTTAAAATTTTCATAAAATTTTTTAAGCTTTGATATTTAAATGTATTGAATAAGAAAAAATTAATTGTTATTTATTAATATAATTCTTTTTCTTTATACTTAAATTTAATTCATTGGGAGATAAAATGTCAAATACACATTACCTAGCTGCAAAGACTATAGATGAGGCAGTTAACGCTCATTCAAAGGCTAATGGTTCAGCAAGCTTCTTGGCTGGTGGAACAGACTTGTTAGTACAAATTAAAAGTGGGATTAGAAAACCTAATTTAGTTATAGATATAAAGAAAATAGTTGAATTAAACTCTATTCAAGAGGTTTCTGATAATGAATTTGTAATTGGTGCCTCTGTTTCTGGTGCAAACTTAAATAGAAATACTAAATTTGCTAAACTTTGGCCAGGTGTTTTAGAAGCATTTAGGCTAATTGGTTCAGAGCAGATACAGGGAAGAGCTTCTCTTGGAGGAAATCTGTGCAATGGTTCACCAGCTGGTGACAGTGTTCCAGCCTTAATTGCAGCTGGTTGTAAAGCAGTAATTGCTGGTCCAAGAGGTAGAAAAGATATACCAATTGAAAATTTTCATTTAGGACCAGGTAAAACTGTTTTAGATAATGGAGAAATGCTTGTGAGTTTGAAGTTTCCTAAGCGTGTTTCTAATTCTGCGGATGCTTATTTAAGAATGACACCTAGAACTGAGATGGATATTGCTGTTGTGGGTTGTGGTGTCAATATTACATTGGAAAATGATACTTGTACTCATGCAAGAGTTTCATTGGGTGCTGTTGCACCTACACCATTATTAATTGAAAAAGCTTCTGAAATTATGGTTGGATCAAAACTTGATAATGACACCTTAGATAAAGTTTCCAAAATGTGTATGGATGCATGTAATCCAATTAATGATAAAAGAGGAACGGTTGACTACAGAACAAAAGTTGCTGGAGTTTTATTTAAAAGAGCTACAAAATTAGCAGCTGAAAGAATTAGAGGAAATTAACACCATGGCAAAAATTCAAGTTTCAACTACAATAAATAATGAAAATATTGAGTATTTATGTGAGCCACATGATACTATGTTGGATGTTTTAAGAAACCAATTAAATTTAACAGGGTCTAAAGAAAGCTGCGGTTCAGGTGATTGCGGATCCTGTAGCGTCATTCTAGACGGTGAATTAATTTGTTCGTGTTTAATGTTAGCTGCAGAAGCTGAAGGAGGCAGCATAGAAACAATTGAAGGAATGTCTGAAGGTGGTAAATTACACGCATTACAACAAAAATTTCTTGAAAAAGCCGCACTTCAATGTGGCATATGCACACCTGGTTTTTTAATGGCCTCTAAAGCGCTCTTAGATCATAACCCTTCGCCAACTGAAACTGAAGTTAGATATTGGCTTGCTGGTAATTTATGCAGATGTACTGGGTATGATAAGATTGTTAAAGCTGTATTAGAAGTTGCTGATGAAATGAAGGAGATCTCTTAATGAATGAAATAAGTAACAAATGGATTGGCAAAAATACCATAAGACCTGACGGAGCAGATAAAGTTACAGGTCGAGCTCAATATTCATCAGATACAACAATGCCAGGTATGATTTGGGGTCATGTGTTAAGAAGCCCTCATCCACACGCTAAAATTTTAGCTATTGATACAAAAAAGGCAGAAGCTTTGGAAGGAGTTAAGGCAGTAATAACATCTAAAGATGTGGTTGACTTTCCCATTGATACACCGGTTATACTCGGTATTCAAGACATGCGCTGGATGTGTAGAAATGTAATGGCTAGAGACAAAGTCCTTTTCCATGGCCATCCACTTGCAGCAGTTGCAGCAACAACTGAAGAAATAGCAGAAAAAGCATGTGAATTAATAGAGGTAGAATACGAAGTTTTACCATGGGCCATTGAAATTGACGACGCAATAAAACCTGACGCTCCTATTCTACACGATCACATTCAATTTGAAGAAAAGCCCTCTAATATAGCTGGTACTCTTGAGCATAAAAAAGGTGATATTGATAAAGGTTTTTCAGAAGCTGATATCATTATAGAAAGAGAATTTAAAACTGAAGCAGTTCATCAAGGATACTTAGAAACACATTCATGTTTAGTAAGTGTTGCAGCAGATGGTAGAGCTACTATATGGAGCTCAAGCCAGGGTCAATTTATGGTAAGAGCGATGACCTCATATTTAACTGGTATACCACAGAGTAATATTAGAGCAATACCTGCTGAAATTGGCGGAGGATTTGGAGGAAAAACTATTGTTTACCTAGAACCATTGGCAACTATTTTGTCACAAAAAACAGGTCGTCCAGTTAAAATAGTTATGAACAGAGAAGATACAATGAGAGCTTCCGGGCCTACATCTGGATCTAAAAGTAAAATAAAAATTGGTGCTACTAAAGATGGAAAAATTGTTGCAGCACAAGGAACATATTATTTACAAGCAGGAGCTTTTCCTGGTTCGCCTATTAGAGGTGCTGTAGGATGTTCTCTTGCACCGTATGATATTCCTAATGCCCATACTTTTGGTTATGATGTTGTATCTAACAGATGTAAAGTTGCTGCATACAGAGCTCCTGGAGCTCCTATTGGTGCTTATGGGGTCGAATGTGTTTTAGATGAAATTGCTGAAAAACTTAACATGTGTCCTTTGGAGTTAAGAAAAATTAATGCTGCAAAAGAAGGAACACAAGCAGTCCACGGCCCTACTTATCCACAAATGGGTTATTTGGAAACAGTTGAAGCAGCAATAAACCATCCTCATTATAAAGCCCCTTTAGGCAAGCATCAAGGTCGAGGCGTAGCAAGTGGTTTTTGGTTTAATGCTGGTGGAGAATCAAGTGCACAGTTAAACATCACTGAAGACGGGAATGTAGTTGTAACAACAGGACATCCGGATATTGGAGGCTCCAGAGCATCTATAGCCAATATTACTGCTGAATTATTAGGTATTCATCATGATAAAGTATCGGTTTTAATTGGTGACACAGCAACAATTGGATACAGCAATCTTACTGGAGGAAGTAGAGTATTATTTGCTTCTGCAATGGTTGTAACTGAATCTGCTAAAATAGTAATTAAACAATTAAAACAAAGAGCAGCTAAAATTTGGGGCATTGATGAAGAAGCGATTGAGTGGGAAAATGGTGAAGCAAGACCTGCCGGTGATAATGCAGGAAAATTTGCTCCACTTACGTTGGCTGAGTTAGCAGAAAAGGCCACCGCTACCGGCGGTCCAATTGGAGCTGGATACCAGGTTAACACAGAAGGTGCTGAAGGCGGCTTTGCAACTCATATTTGTGATGTTGAAGTAGATATGGATCTTGGTATAGTTAGGGTAAAGCGATATACATCTATACAAGACGTTGGTAAAGCCATTCATCCTGATTATGTGGAAGGCCAACTTCATGGTGGTTGTGTTCAAGGTATTGGCTGGGCTTTAAGCGAAGAGTATATCTACAACAAAGATGGTCATTTGGATAATACTGGATTTTTGGATTATAGAATGCCTGTATGTTCAGATTTGCCAATGTTAGATACTGTATTAATCGAAATTCCTAACCCAAAACATCCACAAGGAGTAAGAGGTGTAGGTGAAGTCCCTTTAGTTCCGCCTCTGGCAGCTATATCAAATGCAGTTTATCAAGCAATCGGGAAACGTTCATACAGTCTTCCAATGTCGCCACCTAAAGTTTTAAAGATTATTGAAGGCAACTAATTGTAAAAAATAGTTTTATTATTTAGATCAATGAATCGTGATAGTAAAACTTTGATAATATTAGCTTATATTTCTGCATTTTTAGGGGTATGTGGTCATGCCAGTTCTGAATTTTTTGTTAAACTTTCAGGGATTTCTGGCGTGGAGGTATCTGTTTGGAGATTTGGTTTAGGTGGCTTTGCCCTATTGATATTATGCTTAATCAACAAATCATCTAGAAACTTAATAACACCTCTTAAAAAAGACCCCTACCCCATTGTTATTCTTTCAGTTTTTGGTATGGCATTTGGACAATTTTTATTTCATTGGGCCTTAGATTTTGCTTCTGTTGTACAAGTTGCTACTATGGTTACAATAATGCCAATAGGAGTCGTTTTTGTAGCTCGTATCATTGAAGGAACTAAAATAACACCCCCAAAAATAATAAGTGGAATTGGTGCCTTTCTAGGATGTGTTTTTTTACTTACCGACGGCTACTTTGAACAACTCAGTGGGACTGGGGATAGTATCTTGGGCATTTATTTATCTATTGGATGTGCTTTAGTTGGAGCAATTTATCTTGTTATGGTTAAACCTTATGTTCAAGTATATGGTCCTGTAAGAATGACTACATACACTTTTCTACTGGGCTTTATAGCTTTATATCCATCCATAGGTATTATTTGGAATATATGGGTAAACCCATTTGATCTTTTTGATAGAACACATGTTGAATATATGTCCATAATAACTCTTGGAGTCTGGAATACTTGCATAGCATTTATACTTTGGTTGTGGGGTCTATCTAAAATACCTGACGTAGCAAGAGGAAATTATTTGTTTTTCTTGAAACCTGTAATTGCTTTAGGATTAGCATTTTTTATTCTTGAAGACGAAATTACTATTAATCAGTTAATTGCAATTTTTGCAATAACTGGATTTGTAATATTAGAAATTTTTTATTCTCCAATTTCTAATTTTTTTAAATTTAAAAGAAATTAAATAAATCTGATAGAAAAAAATATTTCAACTTGATATAAAAATGTTATTCATATCAAAAAGGTAAATCGTCGTATGAACATTGGAGTAATTGGACTTGGCTCAATGGGATTAAATTTAGCCAAGAATATTATATCAAAAAAATATAAAGTTTATGCATATGAAGAAAATTCAGTAATAAATAGCGACCTCGAAAAAAATAAAGTTAAAGATTTGTTTCTAACAGAATCTTTAAAAGAACTCTTAATAAAGGTTGTTTCGCCAAGAATAATTATGCTTAGCTTACCAGCTGATAAAGTGGATGCGGTAATTAATGAATTAATAAATTTTTTAGAACCTGAAGATATTGTCGCTGACCTTGGAAACTCACTTTATTTGAAATCAATAGAAAGAGATACTTTATTAAATAGTCATAAGATAAACTTTTTAGGCGTTGGAGTTTCAGGCGGGCCTAGAGGAGCTAAAAATGGTCCAGCAATAATGGTTGGAGGCTCAAAAGAAGCATGGAACAAAACAAAACACATATTTGAAGATATAGCAGCAAAAAATGACAATCAAAGTGCGTGTTGTTTTTTTGGCAACGCTGGGTCAGGACATTTTGTGAAATTAGTACATAATGGAATTGAATATGCACTTATGGAAGGAATTGCTGAGGTAAGTAATATCTTAGATAAAGTTTACAATCTAAATAATGATGAAATAGCAAAAAAATTTAAAGATGTACTTGAAACCAACTCTTCTTCATTTCTGTTAAAAATAACTTCTGAAATAATGAATGCTAAAAATGACAATGATCAGTATTTTTTAGATGAGGTTGACCCAGTAATTGGACAAAATGGAACAGGTGTTTGGACTATAAAAGCCGCACTAGACTTAGGTGTTGGAATCCCATCAATATACGAGGCTGTATCTGCAAGATCTAACTCAAAAAATTTTAAATATAATTTTGAACAAAATTTTAATAATAAAAAATATAATCCAAATGATAAATATAATGAAATCTCTATTGAACAAATACTTTTTTTTAATTTTGCATGCTCTATTTACCAAGGTCTTAATCTTATAAATGAATCGAATAAATGGAATTTTTTTAATTTTAAAATAGAAGATATCTTTAAAGCGTGGAGTGCTGGATGTATTTTACAAGGTAGATACCTAGATCTTATTTCAAAAGAATTCGTCATACGAAAAAAAATTGATCCACAGTATTTATATGATTTAGTTAAAAGAAATTGTCCAGATCAGTTAAAATCAATAAGAGAATTCAATTCAAGTGCAATAAACATGGGTATAACTTGCCCTGTTTTATCTTCTAATCTGGCATATTATGACCAAATGTTTTCAAATCATAAAATTGGTGAAATAATACAGTTACAGAGAAGTTTTTTTGGCCTTCATCCAATTAAAGACAAAAAAGGAAAAAATAAGATAAATCCTTATTGGACTAATTTATGAGCGATAAATATTTTACTATACTTATAATGGGTGTCGCTGGTTCTGGGAAAACAACGATTGCAAAGTTGTTGTCAAAAAAAATAAATGCATTTTTAATTGAAGCAGATGATTACCATAGTAAAAATAATATAGACAAAATGAGTGTGGGAATTCCACTGAATGACGACGACAGGTATGATTGGCTTGTTAAAATCAAAGAAGAAATCGATAAAAGAAAAAGTTTTCAAAATTTAGTTGTTGCATGCTCTGCACTAAAAGAAAAATATAGATCAATACTAAACATTAAAGAAGAATATTTAGTTTATCTAAAAATTACCAAAAATACTGCAAAGACAAGGATAAAAAATAGACAAGGTCATTTCATGCCTGACAGTTTAGTTAATAGTCAATTCGCCATTTTAGAAGAACCAGATGTGTGCATAACATTAGATGAAACTCTTAAACCAGATGAAATGATAACGCACTTGACTTCTATCATTAAAAATAAATTTGATTATGGAAAATAAAATAAATAATTTCAGTGATATATCTGAAAAAATTGAATTTGATTCTGAATTTAAAGAAATTTTTAATCAAATGGAATATTCTAAGCAAAATATTTTTATCACTGGGAAAGCTGGCACAGGAAAAACTACCTTACTAGAATATTTTAGAATAAATTCAAAAAAGAATTTTGTAATATTAGCCTCAACTGGAATATCTGCAATTAAAGCTAAAGGGAAAACCATTCATTCTTTTTTTCTATTTCCGCCAAGAATATTAATAAATGAAAAAATCAAAAGATTACGAAGTAAAGTCATAAGCAAAATTGATACTATTTTAATTGATGAATGCTCTATGATAAGATGTGATGTGCTCGATGCTATAGATCAATCACTTAGATTAAATAGAAATAGTGACAAAAGCTTTGGCGGTATTCAAATTATTCTTTTAGGAGACCTGCATCAACTTCCACCTGTAATAAGGGAAAATGAAAGAGAAATTTTTAATAATTTTTATCCACTTGGTCATTATTTTTTTAATGCTAATTGCTTTGAGGAAAGTGATATTAAAACCTATGAATTAACAAAAGTCTTTAGACAAAAAGATAAAAATTTTATTAATATACTCAACAATATTAGATCTGGAAACATTAATGATAATGATCTTTTCGTATTAAACAACAGGGTCGTTAATAAAAGTTTAGATATACCTTCAGAGACAATTATATTGTCGCCTACAAATAAAAGAGTGGATTCTATAAATAATGTTAACCTTCAAAATATAAACAGTGAAACATT
The DNA here is from genome assembly GCA_902619615.1 of uncultured SAR116 cluster alpha proteobacterium. Taxonomy (GTDB): domain Bacteria; phylum Pseudomonadota; class Alphaproteobacteria; order Puniceispirillales; family Marisalimonadaceae; genus Marisalimonas. The sequence continues at coordinate 16,076 of CACNFD010000014.1, forward strand.
TTCTTATGAGTCATCTGAAACAGGTGACTTCAAAGAAAAACCAGCTGACGAAATTCTTGAGCTAAAAGTTGGAGCTCAAGTAATGCTCATTAAAAATGATTTAAAATCTCCAAAAAGATGGGTTAATGGATCAATAGGTATAGTTACTCAGTTAACAGAAAATTCGATTCATTTAAAAATTAAAAATAAAATCTATAAAATTACACAAGATACTTGGGAAAAATTTGATTATTTAATCAAAGATGGTCAAGTTATGCATGAAGTTGTAGCAACTTTTACTCAATACCCTATCAAGCTAGCTTGGGCTGTGACAATACATAAAAGCCAAGGACAAACATTTGAAAAAGCTATCATAGATTTAGATAAAGGCTCGTTTGCTCCTGGTCAAACATATGTAGCATTAAGTAGAGTTACTTCTTTAGATGGTCTTTTTTTAACTCGAGCAATAAATGTTTCTGATGTGGTTTTTGATCAAAATATTGAAGATTATTTTTTTAGTTGATTTTTTGTTTTTATCTGTTCTCTAAAAGCAATTAAAATACCTGAAAAAGCAATTAAAAACATTCCAAATATATTTGAATAGCTAGGCCAATCTCCAAAAAAGAGTTTTCCCCAAATAGTTGCAAAAACTAAATATGAGTAATCTATTGGAGCTAACCAACTACTTTCTGCAGTCTGATAAGCTTTTGCTAAAAGCATATTACCTGTAATATTCAAGATTGAACATGATATACAAAAAGAAAAAACAATAAAAGTTAATAATGGCCATCCTATAAAAACAAATGGACTTGCTTCTCTGTAAATTTGTTCAATATATAAATTCTCAAAAATTAATATTCCCAAAGAAGCAGAAACGAAAAACATTACACCTACTGCCAATGTAAGAGACATTACAGATTCTTCTCTGCAATATTTTCTAATAAGAATAATATTACAAGCAAAGAAAAAACCAGCCATTATTGGCAATATTTGTAACAGCAAAAAATTTTCAGACCATGGCTCTAAAATCAATAAAGCTCCTACACTCCCCAATATCAAAGCAAAAATCCTCCAAATTCCAATCCTTTCTCTAAGAAAGACAATTGCTAATAAAGATACAAAAATTGGAAATGTATAAAGACCAGCAGCCATCTGTGCAAAACTTAATTTTGGAGATGCTGCAAAGAAGCAAAACATACAAGTTGTCATCATTAGAGCTCTAAAATATACAGGTTTCCAGTTACGCGGAAACAGTAGATGAATACCGTTAGTAAATTTAGCTATGAAAAACAGTAAAACTATATTTCCAATTGATCTTATAAATTGCAATTGCCAAAAACTTGTTTCACTAGACATTAGTTTGATTAAACTATCCTGCAAAGATAAAATTATTACCCCTACAACTAACATTACTAGTGAAGAAAATGGATTATCTTTAACTTGTGGACTAAAAAAATCAAATCTCACTATTTTGAAACCTAAGCAGAATTAAAAGAAGGATTTCTTGTATAAGTTATTTATTTCATCTTTGTAACGATTTACAATTACATGCCTTCTTATTTTAAGTGTTGGAGTTAATTGACCATTATCAGTACTAAAAACTTCATTTGAAGAAATAAATTTTCTAATTTTTTTGGTTTGAGATAAATTTTTATTTACATTATTTAATATAGTTTGAAGATTTTCTTTTAAAAAATTATCATTATCACTTAATGTGGTTTCACTTGGAATAATTATAGCAATTAAAAATGGCCTGTTATGACCATAAATCATTACTTGCTCGATTTCATCGTATGACAGTAAAAGATTTTCAATTGGAACAGGAGCTATATTTTCACCACCTGAATTAACAATCATTTCATTTACTCTTCCAGAAATTTTTAAGTATCCATCATTATCAATTGATCCCAGGTCTCCTGTGTGTAACCAACCATTTACCAAAACTTTATCTGTATTTTTTTTATCCTTCCAATATCCTTTCATTAAAGAGCTTCCCTTTACGAGAATTTCATTCTCATTAGAAATTTTAACCTGAAGCCCCTTTATAACAACGCCTACAGTGTTTATTTTTATTTTATTGATTGGATTACACGATATAAGTGGTGAACATTCAGTCTGTCCGTATCCTTGTAAAATATTAATTCCAAGGGATTGAAAAAATAAACCAACTTGTTCATTCAGAGCAGCCCCTCCAGAAATAAAAGCTTGTAAATTTCCACCAAACTTTTTCTGAAATTTTTTTCTTACTAATTTATCTAAAATTATATTTTGGACTTCTTCTAAAAAACTTAGTTTTATTTTTTTATATTTTTTAGTCCCGAATGTAATTGTTTTTTCAAATAGTTTTTGAGAAAATTTACCTTTGGTCGATAGTTGATTATTTATTTTCTTATATAAAACTTCATAAAGTCTTGGTACAGCAGTCATTAATGTTGGCTTAACACTTAATAAATCATTTACTATTTGATCACGATTTTCATTAAAATAAATTTCTGCTCCAATAAATATAGGCAGGAAAAAGCCAGCGGTATGTTCATAAGCATGTGATAATGGAATTATAGACAGAAATTTATGATCTTTTATTTTGATTTCAGAAACCAACTCATTTGCTCCGAGTATATTAGATATAATTGATTTATGAGTTAACATTACACCTTTAGGCTTGTTACTAGTTCCAGATGTATAAATAATTGAAACAATATCATTTTCATCAATTTTAGAAACAAAACGTTCAATAATTTTAGGTTTCACATCGCTTTTTGAACCAAGATTTAAAAGCTCATTAAATGTATAAAAACCTATATCAAATTTTTTGAATTTTGACGTATTTGTATCGTCAATACAAATTACATATTTAATTTTATTCAAACTTGGTAGTATTTTTATAATTAGTGATAAAAGTTTTCCATTAACAAAAACTATTGAGGTTTCTGAATGAGATAAGAGATAAGAAATTTCTTCTTCATTACTTGTTGTATAACCAGGAACAGTTATTGCTCCTAATGATATCGTAGCCAGATCTACAGCACACCACTTATAACTATTATCAGCAATAATGGATATTTTATCATTTTTTTTTACACCTATTTCATGCAATGCTGAACTTATATTTAGAACTAGATCTTTAGTGTTTTTCCAAGAAAGGTGCTCCCAATTATCATCTCTTTTAAAACCAAATAGTGTTTTATTCTCATATAATTCTGAGTTGTTGAAGAAAATCTGCGGTAAATTAGTCATAAATTAAACCATTAAAATAATAAGATTATATAAGCACAAATAGCTAAAAATTAATATTTATTATTTTGATATTTACTGTTTTTTTTAATTAAATTATGGATTAATAGTAATATTAAAAGCATGGAGTTTTCAAAATAATTTTAAAATATTTTATACCCTTTATAATACTTTTTAGTTAAACTTTAATAATATCTATGAATGCAAATCAGATTAAATTTTCAAGCGATTTTGATCCAAAATTGATCGGATCTAATATAGATGAATATTTAAAAAAAACAGAAGAACAATTTTTAGATATTAAAGAAGGAGTAGCAAAAAAAGTAATTTGGGCTAATGAAACAAACAAAAAAACTCCAATTGCAATAGTCTATATCCATGGCTTTACGGCTTCCTCAGAAGAAGTTCGCCCTCTTCCCGACAAAATTGCTAGTGATTTAAATGCAAACCTTTTCTTCACAAGGTTAACAGGTCACGGGAGAAATCCAAAGGCAATGGAATTATGTTCAATTCCAAATTGGATGAAAGATCTTCATGAAGCAATAGAAATTGGCTCAAAAATTGGTGATAAAGTTATTTTAATGTCCTCTTCAACTGGTGGAACAATAAGTGTAACTTCTGCTCTAGATAGAAATCTTTCACAGAAAATTTTAGGATATATATTTTTATCACCTAATTTTGGAATAAATAATAAATTTGCCAGCTTAATTTCGTGGCCGTTTTCTCAGTATTGGTTAAAATTAATTCTAGGTAAGGCAATGAATCATAATCCAAGAAATGATCTTAATAAAAAATATTGGACAATGTCATACCCAACAAATGCTCTCATTCCAATGGCTAAGTTAGTAAATGAAGTAAATGACAAAGATTACAGTAAAGTGAAAAAACCTGCACTTTTTTATTTTTCAATGGATGACAAAGTAGTGGATCCTAAAAAAATAAAAAAATTTATATCTAATTGGGGAGGAAAAAGCACAACAAAAATCGTTAAACTTTCAAATAGTGATGATAAATATTCACATGTATTAGCTGGTGATATTATCTCTCCTAATCAGACTGAACATGCAAAAAAAACAATTGTAACTTGGATTAAAAATTTAAAATAAATCTGAATTTATGCTATTAATTTGAGTATGGGATAGATGAATGATGCAGGTTGATTAACAAATTATTTTCATTGTCTTTAACATAGCCAAAAGTATATTCTACCTTAACTGCATCGCAACTATCAAAAGTTTGAAAAAAGTAATTTCCCATAGATAAAGCAATCTCTTTAAGAATAATTATTTTTCTTTCACCAAAATTTATTTTTTTCCACGGTTTTAGCGCAAAACCTTTATCTTCTGAAACAGAACCACCAATGAAATAAGACACCGCATCTTCATAAGTATAACGAAATTGCTTTTCTGATGCTAATGTAGGCTTAAATAAAACTTTACATATATCAAAAGCATAAAATTGTTTAACAAAAACACCTGCTTTTGTTTTATAATCCTCGTTTTTGGTATATAAATTTCCAATTTCAATAACGTTTTGAGCCCACAACTCTTGAGACTTAATGATTTCAAATTCAGTTGTGTTAATTTTTTCTTTTAAAGATTTCATAATAAATTTAAGCTTTTTAAAAGGATTATATTTTAATACAATATTGAATTTAATAATTAAAATAAATCATTAATATTTTACAAACATGCGGAACTTTACACATTTAAAAATAACTGTCAATATGGTAAATTATTTCTATATAATTCAATTATTTAAGTGGAAATGTTGAGGTTGCATGACAAATAATTTTTTCTTTATCATCCTCTTGGTAAACTTTAGTCTCTCCAATTGCAATTGATCTTCCAAACCTTTGAACAATACTTTCAATAATAAAATAATCTCCAAAGGCTGGGCGAATAAAATTATTATTCTGAGAAAGTGTTCCTCTTTGTGATTTTAGTGAGGTGTTCATGGCTATAGACATTGTTGTATCAATAACAGACATTAAAACTTGGCCTGAAACAGCCCCAGTAACAAACTGGTAATCTCTGGAATTTTCTAATTTAGCAACCACCCTTCCTTCTTCTATTTCTAAAAATGAAAGCTTTAGTTGTTTTACATAAGGAGCAAAGATGTACTCATATATTTCTTCAATATTTTCCATTGTAATTGTTTTAGTTGGTAATTTATTAGTCATAGACCTTCTCAATATTTAAATATATATCAATTTTAAAATTTAATTCTTTTCTAGCTTTTATTCAGCTCATTTTCTCCAATTATTTTAAAAAAGTCATCTATAGTATTTTTATTAATATTTTTAGTTATAAAAACTAAACGTGATTTTTTATCATTACCTGGCCATTTTTCTAACCATTCTAATGGATGGAAAATATGCTGAACCCCATGAATTACTGCGGGGCTATTCTCCCCTTTTATATTTAAAATACCCTTAATTCTAAGTATATTTTCACCCATCTGACTCATAAGTAATTCCAGAAAAAAATTTACTGACGTCATGCTTGTAGGTTGACTAGTTACCATTGCAAAAGTTTCGATTTCATCACCATGACGATTTACATTATGTTCGTGATGATGATCGTGATGATTGTGCAAATCATTAGAAGATTTATTTTTTTCAATCTCTAACCACTCTTTTACGTTCCAGTCTTTATTTTGTGGGTTATAATCGTTAAGTCCTAATAACTTTGACACTGGCAAAGAGTTCTTGTCACTTTTAATTATAGTAACTTTTGGGTTAATTGCTTTTATTCTTTTGATTAAAGAATTTACGGTTCCGCTTTCTGCAATGTCGGTCTTACTTAATATGATTATATCTGCAAAAGCTGTTTGCTTAACCGCTTCTTCATGAGAATTGTATGTAGCTTCACCATTTATTGAATCAACAACCGTGATTACGCCATCTATTGAATAAATTCTTTGAAGATCCAAAGATGTCATTAGAGTATGAATTATAGGAACAGGATCAGCTAGACCTGTTGTTTCGATGATAACATGATTGAAAGGTAAAATTTCCCCCTTTTCCATTTTTTTTAAAAGATTAAGAAGTGTTGTTTTTAAATCACCTTGGATTGTACAACAAATGCACCCATTTTGTAATTCAATTACATTTTCATCAGTGGTTTCAATTAAGTCATGATCTAAACCAACCTCTCCAAATTCATTTATAATTATAGCAGCATTAGCCATTTGTTTTTGTTTTATTAAAGAAGTCAAAATAGTGGTTTTTCCACTACCTAAAAAGCCTGTTAAAACTGTTATTGATATATTTTTGGGAAAAGAAGACATTTTTAGTTATAAATTAATTGCCTTAAAATTACTTTACTTGTTATGTTATAACATTACCAACAAAATAATAATAGTGAGCAAATGAAAAATAAACTTGAAAACTCTAATATAGTTAAATTTAATCCAAATCCTAGTCGTGAGGAAGCTATGAATGCTGTTAAAACCCTAATAGCATGGGCTGGGGACAATCCTAACAGAGAGGGTTTAATTGAAACACCTAAAAGAGTTGTGGATGCTTATAAAGAGTTTTTTGAAGGCTACACTCTTAACCCTGATGAAATTTTATCTAAAACCTTCGAAGAAGTTGAAGGTTATGACGAGATGGTATTAATAAAAAACATTAGATTAGAGTCTCACTGTGAACACCATATTGTTCCTATTCTTGGTATAGCTCACGTGGCATATATGCCTAACAAAAGAGTGGTGGGAATAAGTAAATTAGCTAGATTAGTAGATGTTTATGCAAAAAGACTACAAATACAAGAGACATTGACTTCACAAATTGCTGAAACAATTCAAAGAGTTTTAGACCCCTTGGGTGTTGCTGTTATAATAGATGCATCTCATCAATGCATGACAACAAGAGGAGTTCATAAACCAGAATCTAGTACAGTTACCAAACGTATGCTTGGTGTTTTTAAAGATGATGCAGAAATAAGATCAGAATTCATGAAATTAATTAATTAGTGAAAAACAAAATTTAATAAATCGATTTCAAAATTTAATTGGTGATCCCTAGGGGATTCGAACCCCTATTGCAGCCGTGAAAGGGCTGAGTCCTAACCATTAGACGAAGGGACCACTGATTTAGTTATTAACTATAATTTAATTAAAAATCAAGTAACATCTGTATAAATTATATCATCAAGCATAAACTCAATAGCTTTAGAATTATTCCATGTATCAATAGATAAAGTACCTAAAAAATCAAAATTTTTATTTTCATAATTTTTAAACACTTTATCCAAATCACTATTTAATAAATTAAACTTTTTGACTCTTAGTTTTTTGGAAGATCCATCATTTATATAAAATGAAGCATGCTCATTATTAGTGCCAAATCTTCTAAAAGAAGATATCATAGAATTAGGTACTATAAATTTTGGCTCCTCCATTCCCGAACCCCACGGACCTAAATTTTCAAGCCATTCAGCTATCTCTAAAGTACAGGCCGAAATTGGAATAACGGAAGTTACAATATGAGAAAATCTTGGAACTCCTTTTTCCATAAAAGAACTTACTTTATCATTTAAAAAGATGTTAAAGTTATTTATCTCAGATGGATCAATTGTAAATCCAGCAGCCATATCATGACCACCACCAGTTTTTATTATTTCTAAATTTAATGCTTCTAAAATTATTTCTCCTAGAGGAATGCCATAAATTGACCTGCCTGAACCTTTGCCAATTCCATCTTTAATCGAAATTAGGCACACGGGTCGGTTATACAATTCTTTCATTCTACCAGCTACAATGCCAGTAATGCCTTGATGAAAATCATTGCCATCTACTACAATTGCGTTAGGTATTCTATTATCATTATTATTTTTAATTTTTTCTATTAATCCTATGGCTTTACTCTCTAATTCAGCTGTTAAAAATCTTCTTTTTTTGTTTAATTCATCTAATTTGTAAGCTTTTTCAATAGCTTTACTCTCATCGCTTTCTTTAAGAAGATTTACACCAAGTTCACTATTCCCAATCCTGCCACCTGCATTAATTCTTGGGCCCAAAGAAAAACCTAAAGATTGGGTGTTTGGCGCACTATTTATTTTACTAATATCTGATAAAACTTTGATCCCAATATTCTGTCTTCTTTTCATAATGTTAAGACCCTGCTTTACAAGGGCCCTATTTAGCTTGCTTAAAGGAACCACATCACAAACGGTCCCTAAAGCAACCAAATCAAGAAATTGAAACAAATTAGGTTCAGCTCTATTTTTAAAATAACCTTGTTTTCTTAATTCTCTATTCAAACCAATTAAGAAAATAAAAGTTACACCAGCCGCACATAAATCTTCATATCCTTTTTCAGTATCAACTCTTTTAGGATTAATAATCGCATACGCTGGAGGTAATTTTATATCAGGTATATGATGATCTATAACAATTACATCAATATCGACAGAATTCATTGCCTTAAGCGGCTCAAAGGAAGAAATACCACAATCAACAGTAACTATTAATTTAGAGCCTTTTTCATGAAGCCCTTTTAAAGCTTTTTCATTTGGCCCGTATCCTTCTAAAAACCTGTCTGGAATATGTATAAAAGTTTTACAGCCACATTGTTCTAAATATTTTGATAACATAGCTGCAGATGTGGCTCCATCTACGTCATAATCACCAAAAATACCTATAGGGCGCGATGCAAATACTTCTGAAGCTAATCTTTTAACTCCTTTTTCTAAGTCTATAAATTTAAAAGGCTCTGGTAATAAATTTTTAAGTTTTGGAGTAAAAAATGTATCAAAATCATTTAAATTAATACCCTTATGCAAAAGATAAGGCGTAATAAAGCTTGGCAACTTATATTTTTGATACAAATAATCCACAGATCTTTTCGTAAAGTCATTTGAGACAATTAAATGCCAGTCTGCATTATTTACCGATGGAATTGAGTTATATAATATTGTTTTTGTCAAATTAACTGCTTATAATTATTAGGAATAAATACTTAAGCTAACTGGGTTTGTAATTACCCCATCTAATATTGATATTTTTGATAAAGAATTGTTTAGAACAGAACATTCAGCCTCATGAGTTATTATTACTAATTCAGCAGTTTTATCTTCTTGATTAGATTTTTGAATAAAGCTTTCAATTGACAATCCATAATCTTTAAAAATGGAAGTTACGTCAGCTAACACACCAGATTTATCTACCACATTAAGCCTTAAGTAATATCTAAATTTATGCGTATAAGGCATTGTATTATAATTGCTTTTAATATCATTTGAGTTTCTACCAAATGAAAACAACTTTGTTTCATTAGCATAATCAACTATATCTGCTAAGACAGCTGATGCAGTAGGTTCTCCACCAGCACCGGCCCCGGTAATCATTACGGAACCAGCTAAACTTGACTCGATTTGGACAGCATTCAGGACCCCAGCAACACTTGCAAGACCAAGATTTTTTGATACAAGCCATGGCTCAACAGAACAGCATAATTCATCTTCACCATTTTTATTTTTAGATAACAAAGAATTACCTAATAACTTAATTTTATATCCTAGTTGATCGCAGTATGAAATATCATTCAATGTAATATCTCTAATTCCCTTAATTGTAAGATTATTAACATTTGGCATTTTTCCATAAGCTAAAGCTGATAATATTATGGTTTTATGGGCCGCATCAATTCCATCTACATCAAAAGATGGATCTGCTTCAGCAAATCCTTTATTTTGTGCTTCTTTGAGTACAATATCAAAACTTTTTTGTTCTTTTTCCATTTCTGACAAAATATAATTTGCAGTTCCATTTAAAATGCCTGTAAGCTTATTAATGTCATTTACTATCAAACCTTCTCTAATAAGTTTTAGAATTGGAATGCCTCCTGCAACAGAAGCTTCAAAAGAAAAGAATAAATTTTTTTCCTCAGCTATTTCGGCTAATTCTTTGCCATATTTTGCAATTAATGCCTTATTAGCGGTAATAACTGCCTTATTATTCTCTAAAGCAGAAAAGCATAAATCTTTTGCAACACCCTCATCTCCACCAATTAATTCGACAATTACATCAATGTTATTGTCTAACACCATATCAATTGGATTTTCAAAAAATTTAAGATTATTTATGCTAATTTTTCTTTTTTTGTTTTTTGTTTTTGCTGAAACAGCTACCAGTTCAATTTGGAATAAATTTTTTTGGACCCTGAAACCTTTGATTAACTGATAAGCAACCTCTTCTCCAACATTTCCAAGCCCTGCAATTCCTATTTTTAGAGGTTTCATTTTATTTCCTTCTCATTTTAAAATAACAATATATTTATAAAATATATTTTAGATAAAAAAAAGGTGTGCGATGCACACCTTGTTAAATAAGTAAACATGTTCACTTCTATCGTTTTGAGAATTGAAAACTTTTTCTGGCTTTAGCTCTACCATACTTTTTACGCTCAACAACTCTAGAATCTCTAGTTAACATTCCAGCAGATTTTAATGGTTTTCTGAGATCAGGTTCAAAAAGACTTAGAGCCCTACTCAAACCATGTCTTACAGCTCCTGCCTGCCCAGATAAACCACCACCTTTAACTGTAGCTATAACGTCGAACTGATCTTTTCTTTCTGTTACATCAAACACAAAATTCAATTGCATTTGGAGGACTGGCCTCGCAAAGTAATTTACCATTTCTTTGCCATTAATAGAAATTTTACCTGTACCTCGCTTTACCCAAACACGAGCAGTAGATTCTTTTCTTCTTCCAGTAGCGTAAGATCTACCTAAGGGATCAATTTTTGGTTCATTAACGATAGCTTCTTCCTTATCATCAACTTTCAATTTAGATAAATCATCAAGACTATTTGTTTCTTTGTTTTCTTCAGCCATTTTCAATCCTTTAACTATTTTTTCTATTCATAGATTTTACATCTAATGTTACTGGAGACTGAGCTTCATGAGGATGATTGTTGCCAGTGTATATATATAATTGTCTCATGACTTGACGACCAAGTGGACCACGAGGAACCATTCTTTCTACAGCTTTACGAATGACTCTATCTGGAAATTTTCCATCTAAAATTTTATCAGCTTTTCTTTCTTTTATACCTCCAGGATATCCTGTATGCCAATAATATGTTTTTTGAGTTCTTTTATTTCCAGTTAAAACAACTTTCTCACAATTAACTACGATTATATTATCACCACAAGCTATGTGAGGAGTGTATCCAACTTTATGTTTACCCCTTAATCTATTTGCAATGATTACAGCCAGGCGTCCCAAGACCAACCCTTCTGCATCTACAACAAACCATTCTTTATTAATATCTTTTGGTTTTGCTGAATAAGTGCTTTTTAAGGCCATTTCATTTACCCTTAATAAAAATTAGTTTAAAAATGTATGCTTAGTTAACCTTTTTATCTTTAACAGTCAAATGAAAATTTCTTATTATTTTACAATAATATCAATTACTTAATTTATTGAGTATTATAATACCACATAATGATGAAAGCTAAAGAAATATAGATTAAATTTATAAATAATATTAGTATAATTTATATACGTTAACACAATTATAGATGAGCTAATATATGAATTATGATTTGGATTTTAAAAACATTTTAAAAATTGTTACTGATGGGAAAGAATTAAGTTATCAATTAAGTAAATCAGCATTTGAAATAATTATGTCTGGAAAAGCAACTGACGCTCAAATTTCATCTTTTTTGACAGCTATCAAAATGCAAAACCATAACCCAACTGTTATTGCAGCAGGCGCAGAAATTCTCAGAGATAAATGTTCAAAAATTAAATCCAAAGAAAATACAATCGATGTTGTAGGAACTGGAGGTGACAATTTAGGTACATTAAATATATCAACTGCTGTTTCATTTGTATTAGCAGGAACAAATATCCCTGTAGCAAAACACGGAAACTATTCAGCCACCTCTAAGTCAGGGGCTGCAAATGTTTTGAAATCTCTGTCAGTTAATATTGATTGTGAGCTTAATATCGTAGAAAGATGTTTGTATGAAATTGGCATTTGTTTTCTTCTTGCGCCAAAACATCATATTGCAATGAAATATGTTGGTAAAATAAGACAAGAAATGGGCATAAGAACTATTTTTAATTTATTAGGACCTTTATCCAACCCAGCTTTAGTGAAGAGACAATTATTAGGAGTTTATGACAAATCTCTTATTTTACCATTTGCGCAGTCATTAAAAACTCTTGGATCCACTCATGCGTGGATAGTCCATGGGAGTGATGGATTAGATGAAGTAACAATAACCGGTGAGACTTATTGCGCTGAACTTAAAAATGGAAAAATAAAAGAATTTTCAATAAATCCATCCGATATTGATCTTCCCACCGCTAAAATATCTGATATTGTTGGTGGAGAACCAGAAGAAAATGCTAAAGAAATCATTGAATTGTTTAATGGTAAAAAAAGTAAGTTCAGAGATGTAGTTATTTTAAACTCTGCTTCTGCTTTAGTTGCAACAGGTAATGCACTCAATCTTCAAGAAGGTGCATTAAAATCTATAGAATCATTAGACAAAGGTAAAGCTATGAATAAATTAGAAATGTTAATAGAAATGACTAATTTGTAGGATTAAAAATTAAAATGATAACAAAACTTCAAGAAATAATAGACTATAAAAAAGAAGAATTTAATTTTAGAAGAAATCAAACCAATAACTTTGATCTCCTATCTAAAATTGATAAACAATCAAAACCAAGAAAATTTATAGAAAACCTTAATAATCAAAATAAATTTAACCTTATAGCAGAAATAAAAAAAGCGTCACCAAGTAAAGGTTTAATAAGAAAAGATTTCAATCCATTAGAGCTAGCAAAATGTTATCAAAATGGAGGTGCCTCTTGTTTATCTGTTTTAACTGATGAGAAATATTTTCAAGGGAATAATAAGTATATTGATATTATAAAAAAAGAAATTGATTTACCAATTCTTAGAAAAGATTTTATAATTGATCCTTGGCAAATAAAAGAATCTAGATCATTAGGTGCTGATTGTATATTGTTAATAATGGCAGCACTTAAATTAGAAGAAGCAATCTTATTAGAAAAAGAGGCTTTAGATTTAGGTATGGATGTGCTTGTTGAGACACATACTCATGAAGAAATTAAGATGGCTAATAAACTTAAATCAAAATTAGTTGGTATTAATAATCGAAATTTAAAAACGATGGAAGTAGATATTAATAATACAATAAAATTAAAAAAATTTATTGATTCAGACAAGATTGTTGTAGCAGAAAGTGGATTAAAAACACAAACAGATCTTAAGTTCTTAAAAGAAAATGGGATAATAAATTTTTTAATTGGAGAAAGCCTTATGAAAGAAAAAAATTTAACTTTAGCAACAAAAACAATATTAGGTAACTAAAATTGAGCAAAAATGAACTTACACATTTTGATAAAAATGGAAACCCATCAATGGTTGATATTAACCAAAAAGATTCTACCGTTCGCGTAGCTATTGCAACTGGTAAAATAATTATGAAAGCAAGTACTCTAAAAAAAATATTAGACTTAAAGATTAAAAAAGGTGATGTTCTTAATGTAGCAAAATTAGCAGGTATCATGGCTGCAAAAAAAACAGACCAACTTATTCCCTTATGTCACTCTATTCCCTTATCATATGTCAATGTTGATTTGGAACCAAATATTAAAGAATCTTATGTAAAAATTACTGCTGAAGCCTCTCTTGTTGGGAAAACTGGAGTTGAGATGGAGGCTTTAACTGCAGTCTCAGTTGCTGGTCTTACCATTTATGACATGTGTAAGGCGATTGACAGAGAAATGATATTGACAAATATAAAACTCATTCATAAATCTGGAGGAAAATCTGGAGAATTCAACGCATTCTGATTTGTTGTCCTTAGATGAAGCAATCAATAAAATTAAATCAAGCTTTCAGAAAATTAGTAATGAAGACATTTTCCTAAAAGATGCTTTGGGAAGATGCCTTGCCAAACCCATAATAAGCGAAATAGACAACCCTAAGTATGATGTTTCTTCGATGGATGGATATGCTGTGAATTACAAAGATTTTGCTAAAATAAAAGACGGTGGAATTAAAAAGTTAAAAATTGTTGGTGAGTCTTCTGCAGGAGCTCCTTACTCAAAAAAAATCAATGCTCAAGAAACAGTCAGAATTTTTACAGGTGCTAAATTACCTATAGGCAGCAATACAATAATTATTCAGGAGAATGTAAAAGTTTTAAAAAATAGAAATTTTATAATAGTTGAAGAAACTCCTAAAAAAAATCAGTTTGTTCGTAAAAAAGGATTAGACTTCAAAAAAAATAATATAATTTTTAATGAAGGAACAGTTTTAAAATCACGCCACCTTGGATCTATTGCTATGACTGGACAAGTTTGGTTGACAGTATCTAGAAAACCAACAGTTTCTATTTTATCTACTGGTAATGAAATTTTAAAAGTAGGAGAGCAAATGTCAAAGGATAAAATTCCTAGCGGAAACAGTCTTATGTTAGCATCTATGGTCCAAGAGTTTGGTGGAATAGCTAGGATTTTGCCAGTTGTTAAAGATAATTTACAAGAAATTTATGAAATTTTAGAGAATGCTCTTGATAGTGATTTAATTATAACAACAGGAGGAGTTTCAGTTGGTAAATATGATTTAATACAAAAAGCTTTATCAAAATTTGAGAATAAAATTGAATTTTGGAAAATAGCTATGAGGCCGGGAAAACCCTTACTTTTTTCAAAAATAAATAATACTCCATTAATTGGATTGCCAGGAAACCCTGTGTCTTCAGGTGTTTGCTCATTAATATTTGTAAATATAGCCATAAGAAAAATGCTAGGCGAAAATAGCTCTTTCCCTCTTTTAGAAAATGGTGTTTTAAATGGTAATATGTCTAAAAACGATAAAAGACTGGATTTTGTAAGAGCAAAATCAAGCTACAATAATGGTGTGTTAAACGTTACACCATTTAACTTACAAGATAGCTCAATGATTACAAATTTTTCAAGAGCTGACTGTTTGATTGTAAGAGATCCATTCGATAAAGAAATTAACAATGGTGAAAATGTAAAGGTATTAAAATTCCCAAATAATATTTAAAACTTGTTTTTTACTTTTAAATATAATAGAACAAAAAGTGAACACGAGGAAAAGATGTTAACTAATAAGCAAAATCAATTATTAAGCTTTTTAATTCAACGCATTGAAGAAGATGGCATTTCTCCATCATATGAAGAAATTTGCTTAGAGCTTAATTTAAAATCTAAATCTGGTATTCACAGAATTGTAAAAGCTCTTGAAGAAAGGGGATATATTGAACATTTAGAAAATAAAGCTAGAGCAATAGCTCCAACTAAATACCCAAATGGGCAACCTTATATTAGCAATGTGATAGATATTAATGAATTATTGCATCCAAAAGATAGAGTTAATAAAGAAACATCATATCAAGATACAAAAAAAATACCATTACTGGGGAAAATTGCAGCTGGAACACCAATTGAAGCAATCTCAAATTATGATCAACTTATAGATGTACCTAAAAATTATTTACTTAGCGAAGAAAGTTTTGCATTAACAGTAGAAGGAGACTCAATGAGAGACGAAGGTATATTTGATGGAGATACAGTTTTAATAAGTAAAATAACAAATGTTAATAATGGCGATATTGTGGTTGCTTTAATAGACAAAGAAGAAGCAACATTGAAAAAATTTAGGAAAAAAGGAGATAGTATTGCCCTTGAACCTGCTAACAAAAATTATAAAACACAAATATACGGACCAGACAGAGTTACTATACAAGGAAAAATGTCTGTTTTAATTAGGAAATATTTTTAAAATGTATCAATAACCCTTTAAATTTATAAAAAATTATGTCAAACATTTTGATATAATTAATTAAAGGTCATTGATTTGAACGTAATTACAAGATTTGCACCCTCACCTACAGGATATTTACATATTGGCGGTGCTAGAACTGCAATATTTAACTATTTATTTGCAAAAAAACATTCTGGGAAATATTTAGTTAGAATTGAGGACACAGATAAAAAAAGGTCTTCTGAAAAAGCAATTAAAGCTATACATAAAGGTTTAAATTGGCTAAAGGTAAATTCTGAATACAAAATAATTTACCAATCTCAAAATTTTAATTCACACATAAAGGTTGCTTATGAACTTTTAGAAAAAGGCTTTGCCTACAAATGTTTTTTGAATTCTGATGAACTAGAAAAATTAAGAATAAAAAGCCGTGAAAATGGAATCCCAATTAAATCTCCATGGAGAAATAAAAAAGAACAAGGTAAAAACCAAAATAAAGAATTTGTTATACGTTTAAAAATGCCATCTAATGGCACAACAACAATTGATGATATAGTTCAAGGAAAAGTGACTGTAAAAAATGAAATTCTAGATGATATGGTCATTTTAAGATCCGATAATACACCAACTTATATGTTATCTTCAGTAGTAGATGATAATAACATGAAAATTACACATATAATAAGAGGCGATGATCATTTTAATAATGCGTTTAGGCAAATACAAATTATTAAATATCTAGACTGGAATATACCATATTACGCACATATACCTCTAATTCATGGAACAGACGGAACTAAATTATCCAAAAGACACGGGGCCACAAGTCTTTTTGATTATCATAATTTAGGTTATACTAGTGAAGCAATGTTTTCGTACTTACTTCAATTAGGATGGTCTACTAAAAATGATCAAGACTACTTTATGGATAGAGCTACCAAGTTATTTGCTCTTGAAAAGGTTAATAAGTCTCCAGCAAAATTTGATTTAAAAAAGCTTAATCATATTAATGCAAAAATCCTAAATAATATGAATGTAAATGATGTATACAAGCTGGTTATTGATAAATTTAAGCTCTCTTTGAGTAATGAGGAACAAAAAAGATTCAAATCTTTATTACCAGAACTCGTAAAACGGGTTCAAGTTTACACTGATTTAGAAGATGAATTTGATTGGCTCTTTCAAAAAAACTTTTTTTGTAAAGATAAAAATTTTCAATCACAATTACAAAAACATAATTTAATGCTCAAAGAAATAGGATCACGGTTACAAAAATGTGAATGGACCATAGAAAGCATTAAAAACTGTCTAAATCAGTATATTCTTCAAAATTCATTAACATTCAAAGTTATTGGACCAATTCTAAGAATGGCCTTAACTGGCAAAACCAATTCTCCAGATTTAGTTTCAATTATTTATGAACTAGGTTGTACAATTACTGCAAATCGATTAAATTATGAATATTAGTAATTAAAAAAAATCCAAATAAAACTTGATAATTAATATAGGTAATAAATATGTCAAACGTTTCATCATCAGAAAAAAATAAAATTGTATTTAATGGCAAAGAAATGCAATTAAAAACGTTATCAGGTTCTGTCGGACCGGCTGTAGTAGATATAAGATCACTTTATAGTGATCTTGGCATCTTTACCTATGATCCAGGATACGGATCAACTGGCTCATGTGAGTCAGGCATTACCTATATAGATGGAGAAAAAGGAATATTACTGCATAGGGGATATCCTATTGACCAATTAGCTGACAAAAGTAGTTTCTTAGAAGTTGCTTACTTGTTACTTAATGGTGACTTGCCAAAAAAACCAGAAAAAGATGAATTTGAGAATGCCATTACATACCATACTATGGTTCATGAACAATTAATCAATTTTTATAGAGGATTTAGACGCGATGCTCATCCAATGGCTATTATGGTTGGGGTTGTTGGGGCTCTTTCATCATTTTACCCTGATTCTACAAATATAAATGATCCGTATGAAAGACTAGTATCATCAAGAAGAATGATTGCTAAAATTCCAACAATTGCAGCCATGGCTTATAAATACTCTTTAGGTCAACCATTTAATTATCCCCAAAATGATTTAACTTATTCAGAAAATTTTTTACATATGTGCTTTTCAGTTCCAGCTGAAAAATACAAAATAGATCCAATAATAGCAAGAGCTATGGATAAAATATTAATTTTGCATGCTGATCACGAACAAAACGCTTCAACTTCAACTGTAAGGATTGCAGGATCCTCTGGAGCAAACCCCTTTGCATGTATTGCAGCTGGCATTGCATCATTATGGGGACCAGCTCATGGAGGTGCCAATGAAGCTGTTCTAAAAATGTTATCTGAGATAGGAACTGTGGATAGAATTGGTGAATTTATAAAAAAAGCTAAAGATAAGAAAGATCCTTTTAGATTATTTGGATTTGGTCATAGAGTTTACAAAAATTATGACCCAAGAGCAGCAGTAATGAGAGTGTCATGTCATGAAGTTTTAAATTTGTTAGGAATTAAAAGTGATCCACTCTTAGAAATAGCTATGGAGTTAGAAAAGATTGCTCTTAACGATGAATATTTTATTGAAAAAAAACTTTATCCTAATGTTGACTTTTATTCAGGAATAATACTTAAGGCAATGGGTTTTCCAACAGATATGTTCACTGTACTATTTGCTGTAGCTAGAACAGTTGGATGGGTAGCTCAGTGGAATGAAATGATTACTGATCCGGTTCAAAGAATAGGAAGACCAAGACAACTTTACACAGGTAATACTATTAGAAATTTTGTTGAATTAAAAAATAGATAATTATCTATTAAAACCTTCAATCAAATTACTTATCATTTTAGCTGCATTATTCGAAAAGTTTATTGAATTAGCATTCATGTAATTCATGTTTTGAAGTATCTTTTTTGAATGCTTTTTATATAAATTATTCTGATGTTCTAAATTTTTAATATAATTATATAAAAGTTTTTTTATTTGAACATGATTACATTTTTCTTGAAAAAGAAATGGAACCACAAATTCTCCTAGCAAAAAATTGGGTAATATCACATTCTTAAAATTCACCATTAACCTCCCTATTAAGGAACTCAAAAAATCAGTCTTATAGACAGCTATAGTTGGAATCTTAAATAATACTAATTCTAGAGTAATTGTTCCACTACAAGCAATAGCAACATTTGCATTTTTGAAAATTTCATAATTATCTTCTAATATAATTACTTTTATTGAGTAATCATTCATATCATCAACTTTAGATAAGATTTTTGTATATTGAGTTTTTGTAGTTGGAATAATCCAATTTATATTTTTAAATTGATGATGTGAATTTTGAATTAATTTAATAAATTCCGGAAATATATATTTTATTTCACTATTTCTACTTCCAGGCAGCAGTAAACAATTTATATTTTTGGAGTTAGAACTGGAATAATTATTTAATTTATTGTCACTGGTTTTTTGTTCATATGCTAAATATTTTTCTATAATAGGATTCCCTAAATAAGTGCACTTAGTACCGTATTCTTTAAAAATATTTTCTTCAATTTTGTACAGACAAATTAATTCATTATGAAGGTTCTTCCATTTTTTTATTCTAGATTTACCATAAGCCCATATTGTTGGTGGTACAAAATGAATTAAGGGACTTTTAAATGCAAAAATTTTAAAAGCTTTTTTAAGATTTTTTGCCAATGCTAGAGAAAAACCTTTTGTATCAACTGTTATTACTATATCAGGTTTTTCTTTAATAATAATTTTAATAATCTGATTAACATAATAATTAAGTTTTTTAAAATTGAGAATTGTATTAAGAAAACCAATTATATTAAATTCATTTATATCATAAAGTGAATTTAATCCTTCTTTTTGCATTAATGGACCACCAACTCCAAAAAAATTAATATTTTGATATTTTTTTTTTATTCCTTTCATAATACAAGAGCCTATATAATCCCCAGAAGACTCGCCTGCTAAAAGGAATATTTTTTTACATTTATTTTTTGAAGTCATTTTAATGTGATAAAATTATTAAATTGCATAAATGCACAACTTATTATTATTAAGATAAGTTTTAACTTCTCGAAGGTCTATTATCAAAGTACCTGTGGAAGATAGAACAATTGAACTAAATCCAAACTCTTTACATTTTTTTACAGTCTCTAAACCAATTACTGGCAAATCCATATTAGAAATTTGATTAAGTTTAGGTATTTTTATTAATACTGGTCCAAAATCACTAGAATTAAAATAATTTTTATATAAATTTCCTGCCCTATTTATCATAGAATTAGTTCCTTCTAATGCTTCGATTCCATAAACTAGTTTATTATTAATCACAACTGATTGACCAACATCAAATTTTGACATTGTATTTAGTAAATCAACACCAAATTTACTATTTTCTAATACAAATTCCTTTTGTTTTTTTGAAAAATTTTCTTCTTTGTAAAATCCTTTTGTAAAGAAACAATCATTTAAAATTGATGAAACAGGAAGTATCTTAAATCCATTATCAATAAAAAAATTTTGGACAAATATTAATGCTGAATTATCACCCAAAGAGGATGTTTTGCAAATTAATGGATGATCTAATTTTTTAGATACTATTTCTTCGCTTGAAATTCTATCGATTTTTCCAGCCATCACCAGGTGACTTATATTATTATACTTGAGAATAGAGAGCCAACTATTAGGCTCTGATAATGATACAATTGCACTTTTATTTGAAAATGAACTAGGGCATGAATGCTTATCTATACATAACACAAAAGCATCTTGATTTTGTTTCGCTATTTGTATTGGCAAATCACCACTACCAGCAATTAAGGCTATTCTCATTAATGTTTTCCCATTTTAGGATGAACAAGAGGTCTATTTAAATTTTTTTTAAGAAAATTTAAAATTTCTTTTACTAATTTATTTTTATTATAAGTCTCACTAACTTCTAACAACCTTTCATTAAAAGTACCCTCAGGAGCAAATAAAAGTCTATACACATTTCTGAGCATTTTAATATCCTCTTTTTTAAACTTCCTTCTTTTTAACCCAACTAAATTTAATCCACTAAGATAACCCCTACTTCCAATAACTGATGTAAAAGGTATAACGTCACCATCTATTGTAGTTCCAGCTCCTATAATAGCATGTTGACCAATTCTACAATATTGATGAACTGCACTTTGACCACCTAAATATACATAATCTGAGATCTCAACATGACCTCCAATGACTGCATTGTTTACAAATACAACATTATTTCCAACCAAACAATCATGAGCTACATGTGAACCAACCATAAAAAATCCATTATTACCAATAATAGTTTTTTTTGTACCCACATTTGTTCCTGGATGAATGGTTACATGCTCTCTAAAAACATTGTCATTACCTATAATAAGTTTCGTTGTTTCTCCTTCATATTTTAAATGTTGAGGATTTGAACCTATTACAGAAAATGAATAAATCTCATTATTCACACCAATAATTGTATTTCCGTCTATCACAACATGTGAATGAACTCTAGAATTATCTCCTAACTTTACATTTGGACCTATAATAGAAAAGGGACCAACACCAACATTTTTCCCAATCTTACACCCCTTATGAATTATTGATGATGGGTGTATAAAGTTATTCATTTTGCTTTTTCCTGATGAACAAGCATTGCAGAAAATTCTGAAGATGCTACTAATTGATTTTGAATAAAAGCTTCACCATTGAATTTATACAAAGAACGTTTAGAAGAAATAAGTTTTATTTTTAAAAAAAGTTCATTTCCGGGCGTTACAGGTTTACGAAACTTAGCTTTTTCAATCCCAGTAAAGAAAACTAGATTATTAAGGGATAACGATTTGTCTCCATATGATATTAAGCATGCTGCTGTTTGTGCCATGGATTCTAAAATTAAAACTCCAGGCATTACAGGATATTCAGGGAAATGTCCAACAAAATATGGTTCATTATATGTTACAGATTTAATACCTGTAATAGATTTATTTATAATTATATTTGTAACCTTATCAATTAATAAAAAGGGGTGTCTGTGAGGTATTAATTTAATTATATCATTGTGTAAAAGTGTTATTATTTCTCCACTATTATCTCTAAGAATCATATTATTTTTTCTTTCTTTTTTTGTTATGCATTCTTTGTGATACAACAAGCCTTTTCCAACTATTAATATCTTGAGCTGGACTTCCACCTAAATTACTACCATCAGGAAAGCTATTGAAAACTTTGGAAGCACCCGCAATAATGGAATTTTTACCAATCGTTACATTATCTCTAATACTTACATCTCCACCCAAGACTACATTCTTTTTTAAAAAAACTGACCCTGACAAACCAACTTGACCTGCTAAAATGCAGTAATCTTCTATAATACAGTTATGACCAATATGAACTTGGTTATCAATCATGACATACTTACCTATTGAAGTATTGTCAATTAAACCTCGATCAATAGTACAACCTGATCCAATATTAGTACCTTCACCAATTTTAAGACCTCCAATATGTGGTATCAATTTTGTTCTAGGCCCAATAGGAACAAAACCAAATCCTGCTTTTCCTAAAACAGAATTGTGAGCAACAACAACTTTTTTATCCATTATTGTGCATTCAATTACAACTCCAGCACCAATGAAACAATTTTTCCCAATTTTACAATTTGCAGAAATGCTAACTCGTTCAGATACATGTGTATTATCTTCAATAATTACACCCTCAGCAATTTTAGTAAATTCACCTATAAATACATTTTTACCAATTTTTGCAGTTTTATGAATGCTTGATAAAGGATGAATGTTTTTGTGATTATTTTTACTACAATTTTTTTCAAAATATGTCTGCAAAATATCTGAAAACCCTTTTTTTGGTTGATTAAATGGAATTTTAATGATGTCATTGTGTAATAGTTTGACATTTTCCTTTTTCACAATACAAATACCAGAGGAAACTTTCTTAAAATTACTATTAATATTTATTAAAAAAGATAATTTGTTTTTTTTTAAATTTTCAAAAGAAACAAAGTCTTCAACAAAATTTTTTTCAAGTAAATCTTTGTTTTTGGAATTTTGTAAAAAAAATTCATTTTGAGAAATATTAAGAATGTCCAAGATATCTAATAATTTAATTTTATAATCTATTTTAAAAAAATTTTTATTCATTTTTATTAAACTATTCAGGCGATGTAATTATAATTTTCATAGATTTTGTTTTATTATTAAACAATTCAAGAACTTCAAGAGTGAAATCACTATTTGTATCATTAAATAGAAAAACATTCTCTTTAAGTAATACAATATTAATATTTTTTTTTATTGAAACATCTTTTATTATTTGAGCTAATAAATCCTTAATATCTTTTTGAATTTTTTGGAACGATTTATTTAGCAACACACGTTCTTCTTTGTACTTCTTTTGAGTATTGAATACTTCATTTTTAAATAACTTTAATTTATTTTTATATTCTAATTCAGATAAATTATTTTTACTTTTTTTTATATTTTCTTCTTTGTTATTTAAGTATTGTTGTTTTTTTTTTATTTTCTCATTAATTTCTTTTTCAAGAGACAAAAATTTATTACCCAACAATTTCATTGCATTGGATTTTTTTAGTATAAATCTAAAATCAATAATGCCAATTTTATTAGCATCAACGATACTGGAAATTTTGATATTATTTTTAATTTCAAACAAATAGTCATCACAAAAATTATTGTCGTGATAGTCATTTAGTTGTTTATATATTATATTTGAAAAAACCAACATATCTGTAAAAAGCATTTAAAATCCAATACGAAATAATTAAAAACTTGTACCTATGGAAAATTGAAAATTCTCTTCAACATCATAATCTTTACTTTCTAATGGGAATCCCCAAATCATCTCTAAAGGCCCAACTGGCGTTGACATTGACATTCCAAAACCATTTGTAATTCTTGGTTGACTGTCATCAAACCCTTGCACTCCAGACTTATAATCGGTACCCCAGAGTGAACCTATGTCGGAAAAAACAAACCATTTTAATCCAGTATCTTCGGGCATAAATTTATCTGATTTCATCTCAAATGATATATTATAATAATTATTTCCACCTACTGCCTGATTATTACCAGTGTCACGGGGACCAATGCCAGCTTTATCAAAACCTCTCAAAGTTTTTCCTCCAAATAAAAATCTGTTGGAAGAAGTGATTTTATCTTTAAAGGCAGTAACAAAACCTGCTCCTGCTTTGAAACCAAAAATATATTCTCCATAATCAATAGGATAAAATGTTTTTATATTAAATACTGATTTGTAGAAATTGGAATCACCACCAATTCCAGCTAAAGTGTTTTCAAAACGCCATTTATAACCAGTTGTAGGTTCAAAAAAACTATCTATAGTATCCTTAGAAAAACTGTGGGTGATAGATGAAGTTTTAATCTCAATCCCTTCTTCTCCAGTTATGGATGAAGCCGTAGAAGAACTAGATGTGGTGGTTTCAGAAGTAGTGAATTTATATTTTAACATTTGGGCAAGATCACTAGATTTAAAACCAATACCAAAATCAATTCCTGTACTATTAGACTTCACATCTCCTTTAGAATTTTCAGTTTGCTCATCAAAAACATTACCAAAAAGAGAAAGATGTCTATCTAAAAAATAAGGTTCTGTTATTCCAACTCTATAAGTAGTTTTTTGTGAAGATAGATTTGCTGTTAAATTAACTTTTTTTCCTTCACCAAGAAAATTTCTTTCTTTTAAACCAAAATTTATGGATGTGTCATTTAACGAAGAATATCCGACGCCAAAACTAACAGAACCAGTGTTCATTTCTTTCACATTAATTAATATATCAACAGAGTTATTAAAGGTATTTGAATCTTGTAATTTGTAATTTACAAACTCAAAGTACCCTAATCTTTTAATTGATTTTATAGATGAATTAAGTTTACCTTTATTGAAAGGATCTCCTTCTAACAAAGATAATTCTCTTCTAATAACACTATCTTTAGTCCTAGTGTTGCCATGAATAATTATTTTATTAACGTATTTTTCATTACCTTCAGTAATATTAAATTTTATGTTGACAAGGTTTTTAGATTTTTTAATGGATGGAACCACTCTTATAAAACTATAACCATTATTTTCAAAATAATTAATTAAAAATTTTTGGGACTCTTCTAAAGCTTTCGAGTTAAAAAAATCTCCTTTTTTAAGAAATAATTCTTCTAAAAGAGATTTATTCTTCTTATTATCAAGCAAAGTAGTAAAGATTTCAATATTTTTTATAGTATACCTTTGACCTTCACTTACTATAAAATTTATATTAAAACCTGAAAGATCTGGAAGAAGGTCACCTCTTGCAACTTTAACATTAAAATCAATATAACCTCTTTTATTATAAAATTCTCTTAGTTTTTCTTTGTCATACTCCAAACGTTCAGGAATAAATTTATTAGAACCAAAAATTTTATACCAAGCGTCCTCTTTGGTAGAGATATTTGACTTTAATTCATTATTAGAAAAAATTTTATTTCCTTCGAAATTAATATTTTTTACAACAAGAAGAGAACCTTCAATAATTTCAAAGATTAAATTAACTCTTCCTTCACTAATTTCTACCTTTTTAATTGTAACTTCAGCTAAGTAACGACCTATTTTTTGATATTCAGTTTTTATATTTTCCAATGAGTCATTTAAGATGCTTTTGTTAAAAACATCTCGAGTATTTATAGAGATTATTTTTTTTAAAGTTTCATTGTCTAATAAATCATTCCCAGTAAATGATATTTCATTTATCACAGGATATTCTTCAACATTAATTTCTAATATATCATTATTTATATTCAAATTAATTTTTGAGAACATACCTGTACTATATAAATCTTTTGTGAATTTATTTAAAACATCATTATTAATAATAGCACTTTGATAGTCTGGTAAATATTTAAGTATAAACGATTCAGATAACCTTTTTTCTCCCTTAATTATAACCTTTTTAATATCGATTTGGTCAGCGTAGCTAAATGAAAATTTGAATAATATACCGATAATAAATAAATATTTATTTATAAATATAAAATTTTTAAAAAAATTTAACATCATATTATTTTATATTCTTTTTTGCTAATGTATAGTATTTATATTAAAACCCTAAATCAAAAGCAGTGACAAGTATCATCAGCGAAATTATAAATAAAAATCCAAACTGCAATAAAAATAATTGTATTTTTCCAGATAAAGGTTTTTTAAATATAAGTTCATAAGTAAAAATCATAATATACCCTCCGTCCAAAGCAGGTATAGGTAATAAATTTATTAATCCTAAGTTAATAGATAAAATAGCCATTAAAAAAATTAAAGACGATAAACCTCTATCTAAACTAGATCCAGAGATCTTAGCTATGCCAATAGGACCCATTATATCTTTTTTATCAACTTCCAAAAATAAGAGTGATTTTAAACCTTTCAACCATTCATAAGTCATGTTCACAGAATCTATTAAACCGAAATGTAGTGCAGGTAAAATTGTTAACTTTTTTAACTCTGGCGGAACAGCTGTAACACCAATTCTACCTAAAATTTTTCTTGAATTTTTATCGTAAAATTCATTAGGAACAATGGTAATAAATAAAATATTATCATTTCTTAAAATCTCAAAAGAAAGAGATTTATTTGGATTATTTTCAACAATATTTTTAATTTCATAAAAATCACTAATTTTCTGTTCATTTATACTTAAAATTTTATCACCAGATACTATGCCTGATTTTATAGCAGGCTTAGAAGCTATAACTTCATTAATTATTGGAGGTGAAACATATCTTCCATTAAAAAAGTAAAGACCTATAATTAATAAACAACCTAAAATTAGGTTGGCTAGGGGGCCAGATAAAACTATTAAAAATCTAGAAAACAAACTTGCTTTCAAAAAAGCATCCTTGTCAAATGCTTTTTTTTCAGTTTCTTTATAAATATTAACAAGCTCACCTTTCATTTTGACATAACCACCTAACGGTATTAAGGAGAATTTCCATCTAGTATTGTTTTTATCAGTATAACCAAATATCTCTGGACCAAAACCTATTGAAAAAGATTCAACTTTAACACCAGATTTAATTGCCGCATAATAATGTCCAAGCTCATGGAAAAAAACTAATGGAGTTAAAACAATAAAAAATCCTATAAATGAAATTATGAAACTATTATCAAACATTTTAATTTTGCCTCTTAATTAAATCTAATGCAGTTAATCTAGCAATTTTGTCAATTTCAATAACATCGTCGATGTTTTGAGGTGTTGGAGGATTATAAAAATTTAATGACTCATAAACAATATTATATATTTCTGTAAATTTAATTTTGTTGTTTAAAAAAGCATCAACAGCAATTTCGTTAGAAGCATTAAGAACTATTGGTGAGCAAAGAGGATTTTGAAGTGAATCCCAGCCTAACTTTAAACCAGGAAATTTTTTTAGGTCTGGTTCATAAAAACTTAACTTACTAATTGCACTAAGTGACATTTTTTTTATTCCTAAGTCTAATCTTGAAGGCCAATTAATTGCAACGCTTAAAGGTGTTATCATGTCTGGAAGACCTAAATTTGCAATGATTGATCCATCTTTATAATGAACTAATCCATGAATTATATGCTCTGGATGAATTACAACTTCAATTTTATCACTCTCAATACCAAATAAAACAGATGCTTCAATTATTTCTAATGCTTTATTAAACATGGTAGCACTATCAACAGAAATTTTTTTTCCCATTTTCCAAACTGGATGCTTTAATGCATCTTCTATCTGAATATTTTTAAATTCTGAAAGTGGAGTATTCAAAAATGGACCACCAGAAGCAGTAAGTGTAATGTAATCTACGTTAGCAATATTATTTTGATCTAAGCATTGAAAAATTGCACTATGCTCTGAATCAACTGGTAATATTTTACCTCTATTATTATTACTATTATCCAAAAAAATTTTACCTGCAGATACTAATGTTTCTTTGTTTGCGATGGCAAGATCGTTACCAACATTAATTGCAGCAAATGCAGGATGTAAGCCAGTCATTCCAATTATACCAGATATTACTACATCGCAGTTAATTTTTGCTAACTCAATCAAGTTGGATGGACCTAGCTGTAATTCATTTTTACCAAAATAATCTATAGCATTTTTTGGATTAGACAAAACAACATTAGGAACATCGAATTCATTAACAATTTGGCTTAGTAATTTTACATTATTATGAGCAGACACACCTAAGAGTTTAAATTTATCTTTATTTTTTCTTATTAAACGTAAAGAGGATTGACCTATTGAACCTGTTGCACCTAGTAAAATAATATTTTTTTTGTAACTCATTATTAAATTTTTCCTAGATAATAAAAAAATATGAAAAAGGTATAACTAGAAAATATCCATCAAGTCTATCCATTAAACCTCCGTGACCTGGAATTAACTTACCACTATCTTTTACTCCTATATTTCTTTTAAAAAAAGATTCAATTATATCTCCAAAAAAAGCAAGAATACTTATCACAAACCCATAAATTAGTGAATATGTAAAACTAAAATGCATTAAGTCTTTAATCAAAAAAGATATTATAATTGTAGAAAACAATCCTATTAATGTACCTTCAATAGTTTTGCCCTTACTAATTTTAGGAATTATTTTATTTTTGCCAAATAATTTACCACCAAAATAAGCAAAAATATCCATGGTACTTACTAAAATTACAATATATAAAAGTGCCATCAATCCATTTGATTTTTGTAAAATACTTATTAGTG